>NZ_JBAUJR010000112.1:0-3189 GCF_049683935.1 Mycobacterium sp.
CTACGAGTCGGTGATATCGGCGCAAACCCGCAAGGCACTCGGCGAGTACTACACCCCGGACTGGCTCGCCAATCGTATTGTCTCCCAAACGGTTACCGATCCACTTAATCAGCGGGTCCTCGATCCCAGCTGCGGATCGGGGACATTCCTGTTCTACGCGGTGCGCCGTTTCCTGGCCGCCGCCGACGCGTCCGGGGTCAGCCTTGCCGACGCGATGGCACAGGTGTCCTCGCAAGTGATCGGCATCGACTTGCATCCGGTCGCCGTTGCGCTGGCGCGGGTCACCTATCTGCTGGCGCTAGGACGCGACCGTCTCAACGCCCGCGAACGAGGCAGCCTGTCGGTACCGGTCTACCTCGGTGACTCATTGGGCTGGGATCATCGCGACGATCTGCTCACCGTGGACTACCTGGTGATCCCCACCGACACCGGGGACCAGCTGCTAACCGGGGAACTGCGCTTTGCCGATCACCTCCTGGCCAACAGCGCCAGCTTCGACGACCTGGTGCAAGCACTCGTCGACGAATCCGGACGGGCCGCAGGCAAAAAGACCAACCGCCTCAGCGAGGGCACGGTCCGCCGCCTGGCGCTCGACGCCGCCGACCTGCCCGACCTCAACGCCAACTTCGTCCGGCTCAAGGAATTACACGAAGCTGGCCGCAACCACATCTGGAGCTACTACATCCGCAACGCCGCCCGGCCCGCCTGGCTGGGACGTGACGAGAACCGCGTCGACGTCCTCGTCGGCAATCCGCCGTGGCTGTCCTACCGGTACATGACCGCCGCCATGCAACAACGTTTCAAATCGCTGGCCACCGACCGGGGTTTCTGGCACAACGAAACCACCGCCACCCACCAGGACCTTGCCGGGCTGTTCATCGCCCGCGCCGTCGAGCGCTACCTCAAGACCGGCGGCAGCTTCGCGTTCGTCGTACCGAACTCCGTGGTCGACCGCGAATACTGGGCCGGATTCCGGCGCGGCCAGTTCGACGGCGCCCACGTCGCCTTCACCCCCAGCTGGGATCTGCGCCGCATCCGCCCCCACCTGTTTCCTCGAAGCTCCGCAGTCGTCTTCGGAACCCGCAGCGCCACGGCAAGTCCGATGCCGACCACGGCTCTGGTTTGGACCGGCCGCGCGCCGCACCGCCACGCCCACGTCGAGACCGCAACTCAACTCCACCAACACCTCGGCGAACTCAGCGTGGGGTCCGAAGACGACGAACGCTCCCCGTACGCCGCACGATTCAGTAACGGCGCCAACTTGTTTCCCCGCTTGCTCTTCCGCGTCGAAGACTCTCCGACCACGGGGCTTGGCGTCCCTGCCGGTCGACTCGCGGTGCAGTCCAAACGCTCCGCGGCCGAGAAGCAGCCCTGGAAGGGCATGTCCCCCCTGACCGGCATCGTGGAGTCGGAGTTCGTGTGGCCCACCCTGCTCGGTGAACAGATCGTGCCATTCCACATGCGCATCCCCGAGCGGTTCGTGGTCCCGCTCACCCGCACCGGAGACGTCCTCGACGGCGAGCACTCCAAGATCGACGCCTACCCCGGCCTGGCGGCATGGACGCGTGCCGCGGAGACACTCTGGACCACCCGCAGCGACTCCAAGATGACACTCGTCGAGCAGATCGACCACATGCGCAAGCTCACCCAGCAGCTGCCCGTCCCACCGATCCGAGTTGCCTACGCCGCCTCCGGGATGCACGTCTCGGCAGCCTTGGTAACCGACTCCACGGCCCTCATCGAACATGCCGTGTATTGGGCGGCGGTCAGCACCGCCAGCGAGGGCCACTACCTCGTCGGGATCCTCAACACCCCCAGCCTTACCGAACTGGTCCGACCCCTGATGTCCTACGGCAAAGACGAACGCCACATCGACAAAGCGGTCTGGAAACTGCCGATTCCCACCTATGACCCCGACGATCCGATCCACACTGAAATCGCCCAACTGGCACGCGAACTCGCCGACGAGATCAGCGCCATGACCTTCCGGTCGACCAACTTCGTCACCATCCGCCGGGACATCCGCAAACACCTCGTCAGTAGCCCCTGCGGCCAACGGCTCGACACCCTCGTCGGCGCGCTGCTCGGGGGCGTCGACGCCGCCGCCGTTCCCACCGTTGACCTGGCCTTCCCAACCCCCACCACGACACGGCTCATCCGAACCACCAACACCCTGCCGGCGACGACCGCTGCCATCGAGATCGACGTGGACTGCGAATTCGACAGTGACGGCAAGGTATACCTGTGGGGAGCACTGCTGAGCACACCAAACAGGGAACCGGCGTACTACGCTTTCAGCTCACCGGCGTCTGATTTCGACGAATGCGCCTTGGCCGCCGAGTTTCTCGCCTGGATCACCGACCAACTCATTACCCACGACGACACCACCGCGTTCTGGTTCCACTACGGCCCGACCGAACCCCGGCACCTGCACCGCATCCTCGGCCCAGCCGCTCACGACGTCCTCGCCCGCGGCATCGACGTCCTCACCGACACCATCCGGCCCAACTTCTACGGCCCCACCGGATACAGCCTCAAACAACTCGCTCCCGCCGCCGGCGCAAACTGGCGCACAGCCGGTGCTAATGGCGCCGACACCTACGCCTGGATCAACGCGGCCCGGGCCGGTGACTCAACCACCTGGAACACACTCATCGCCTACAACGAGGACGACGTCCGCGCCCTTCGCGCACTCCGCATAGCGCTTACACAACTGCAGACCCCCGGATCAGTCTTGGAATTGGAATAGCCACCTCAAGTCCAGGGCTAAGTCAAGGCCGAAGACTTACGGTCCCAGGAAGTCCTTCGCTAGCGGGACGCTTCGTCACGATATGAATGTCCGAAAAACCGTCATTTTAGACACACCCGCCGTCACCTGCACTGATTTGCCCGGTGTTATCTATAGGCAACAGAGCTGCGGAAAGTCGCCATTTCGAATGTGCCTGCGGCGGTGGCCCGGTGTCAGTTGCTCGCGATAACGTCGTGTCATGACCATGAGGGACCGGCGGCGTCACCGCACCGGGATCACCGCCGCCACGGCGGCGTTCGTGGTCGCAGTAGGCGCCGTGGTGACCAGCGGCCTGGCCCTCGCCCATCCGGTCGAACCGAGTCAGCACACGGTTAACGTGGTTCCCTCGCCGCCACCCACCTATAGCAGCAGCGACACCGAGGCCGCTAAGGCGGCGGCCT
>NZ_JBAUJR010000113.1:0-30825 GCF_049683935.1 Mycobacterium sp.
GCCCGCAGTGGGACGCGGTCAGCCGGTGAGCTCGCACAGCGTCATCGGCGAGCTGGTGGCGGGCCACCCCGGTTGTGTGGCCTCGGCTTGCCTGCACTGGGGGGCGATGTGGGGTGCGGCCGCGCGCGCCGACTACGTCGATCCGCTGGGCTTGCTGGCGAGCACGCCGATCCGGCTCAAGCCGGTGCGCTGACGCCGCCGAAACGGTATTCCATGCGCGAAAGTGCGAGTGCAGGCCGCGCGGAACGCAATCTCGGCTGCGTTAATCACGCCCGGGGGTGGGCCTGGTCGTGCACGGCACGCAGTCGCGCCACCGACACATGCGTGTACAGCTGCGTGGTGGCCAGCGACGAATGGCCCAGCAGTTCCTGCACCACCCGCAGATCTGCCCCGCCCTCGAGAAGATGGGTGGCGGCGCTGTGGCGCAGTCCGTGCGGCCCGATGTCGGGTGCGCCCGTGACTGCGGCCATGGTCTGGTGCACGACGGTGCGTGCCTGTCGCGGGTCGAGCCGCCCGCCGCGGGCACCGAGGAGCAGGGCAGCCCCTGAACCACTGCCGGCCAGCGCCGGCCGCCCGTCGGCCAGCCATGCTGTCACAGCGATCTGCGCAGGCTCTCCGTAGGGCACGGTGCGCTGCTTGTTTCCCTTGCCCAGCACCCGCAGCACCCGGCGGGCGCTGTCGACGTCGTCGATGTCCAGCCCGCACAGTTCGCTGACGCGGATACCCGTCGCGTAGAGCATCTCGACGATGAGACGGTCCCGCAGCGCGAGCGGATCATTCTGCTGCGCACCGGATTTCGCGGCGTCCATCGCGTCGATGGCCTGATCCTGACGCAGCACCGCCGGAAGCGTCCGGCGCCCCTTGGGAACCTGCAGGCGGGTCGCGGGATCCTCGGTCATCAGTCCGTGACGCACCGCCCACGCGGTGAACGTCTTCACAGCCGAAGTGCGCCGGGCCAGCGTCGCGCGGGCGGCGCCGGTAGCGGACTGCGCAGCCAGCCAGGAACGCAGCAGCGGCAGCGTCAGGCCACCCAGGCCTGCGTCGGGGGCCCGGTTCGCGAGGAAGCCGAACAGCGAACGAAGGTCACCGAGGTAGGCACGTCGGGTGTGCTCCGAGCGGCCACGCTGCAGCGCGAGGTATTCGTCGAACTCCTCGAGGACGGCCTCCACTCCCCCACGGTGGCAGAGGTCGATTCACCGATTCAGGTGACGCGCCGCAGCGTGTCCGGAGTGAGATCAGACAGCGTGGGATATCCGTCGACGGCCATGATGAGGTCGGTTTCGGCCAGCAGCGACCGCAGCACGTGCACGATGCCGTCCTCGCCGCCGATGGCGAGCCCGTAGGTGTAGGGCCTGCCGACACCGACGGCCGTCGCCCCCAGGGCCAGCGACTTGACGATGTCGGCGCCGCTGCGGATACCGGAGTCGAACAGCACCGGCATCCCGTCGGCGGCCTCGACCACGCCGGGCAGGCAATCGATCGCGGGCAGCCCGCCGTTGGCCTGGCGTCCGCCATGGGTGGAGCAGTAGATGCCGTCGACACCGCCGTCCTTGGCGCGACGGACATCGTCGGGATGGCAGATGCCCTTGAGCACCAGGGGCAGGTCGGTCAGCGACCGCAGCCACTCCAAGTCATCCCAGGTCAGGGGGTTTCCGAACAGCTGCACCCACTGCATGATCGCAGCCTGCATGTTCTCCTCGGGCGGCTGGGCCAGCGAGGCGCGAAAGACCGGGTCGCTGGTGTAGTTCGCCAGGCAGCGGCCTCGCAGCTGCGGGAAGTTCGACATCGCCAGGTCACGAGGCCTCCACCCCGGGATCCAGGTGTCCAGGGTGACGATGATCGCCTTGTACCCGGCGGCCTCGGCGCGGCTGACCAGGCTGGCCGCGAGATCACGATCGGTCGGCGTGTAGAGCTGGAAGAAGCCCGGGGTGTCACCGAATTCGGCGGCGACGTCCTCGAGTGGGTCCTCGGTCAGTGTGGAGACGGCCATCGGAACCCCGGTGCGGGCGCCGGCGCGGGCGGCCGCCAGGTCGCCATGACCGGTCTGCGCGCAGATGCCGATCACCCCGACCGGCGCCATGAACAGCGGCGACGGCAGCGTCATGCCGAACAGGTCCACGGTGAGGTCGCGCTCCGTGGCGCCGACCAGCATCCTCGGCATCAGGCCCCAGCGGTCGAAGGCGGTCCGATTGACCCGCTGCGTCTGCTCGTCCCCGGCGCCGCCTGCCACATAGGACCAGATCGACGAAGGCATGGCGACTTCGGCCTTCGCCTCCCAACCGGCGTAGTCCATGGGCAGCGATGGCAGCACACCGGACAGGCCCTGCAGGTAGATCTCGAGCTGGTAGTTACCGAAGGTCATGGCCCCAGGGTGCCATCGGCGACCCGGTGGGCACGGCTATTTCGCTTCGGCTTCGGCGAGTTCGCGCTTCCACTGCCGGAACGTCTCCTCGGTGCGGCCGCGGCGCCAGTATCCGGAGATCGAACCGGCCCACTTGGCATCCACACCGCGCTCCTTGCGGATGTAGGGCCGCAGGTTGTGCATGACGGCTTGGGCTTCACCGTGGATGAACACCTGGACTTGCCCGGGTAACCACAGGGCTTCCTTCACCGCGGTGATCAGCGGGGCATGGTCGCCTGCGTACTCGTCTCCGATCAGGTCCGCGCGACCTCCGCGAAAAACCCACGCGACGTCGACGCCGGCCGGTGCGGTCAACTCGATCTCGTCTTCAGGACCGGCCACCTCGATGAACACCTTGCCGATCGCGTTGTCGGGCAACGCTTCCAGCGCGGCGCTGATCGCGGGAAGCGCCGCTTCGTCGCCGGCGAGCAGGTGCCAGTCGGCCGCCGGATCCGGTGCATAGCCGCCGTTGGGTCCCATCACGAAGAGACGCTGCCCGGGCGCGGCAGAGGCTGCCCACGGGCCCGCGACGCCGTGATCACCGTGGACGACAAAGTCGATCGTGATCTCACGACGCACGGGGTCGGTGTGACGAACGGTGTAGGTGCGCACGGTGTGGTCGAGTGACTTGAAACTGTCCAGCGTCAACGGTTGCTCGAGGGTGCCGACGTCGACGGTGTCGTCGACGAAGACCAGCTTGACGTACGCATCGGTGCTCTCGTTCGGGGTGAACGTATCGAAACCGCTGCCTCCGAGCACGACTCGGACCATGTGCCGGGTCAACTGCTCGGAGCGCACCACTTCGAACGTGTGCACGGGACGTCCTGCCACCTCAACCCACCTCCGCTGTTCAGCTTGCCCCTCGACTATACGAGCGCCGTCGCCGTCGCAGGGCGCTAGCGTTGGACGGCCTCTGAAGCCGGCCCCCACCTGAGCGGCTGGACGAACATCCGGCCACCAGTGCCGCGGGGACGTCTGCGGTGAAGCCCAGAGTGCAGCGATGTGTTGAGTTCACTTGTGGGACAACGACGGAGACTTATCGAGCGCGGAGTCCAACTCAGTGGGTCCGGACTATGGCTGGGAAACCAACTGGGAGCGGTCGTCGACCGCGCCGTCCAGCGGACCCCGGCTGTGTTCGTCCACGTGGTTGCGAACGTCCGACCCGCCGTTGCCGCGACCGCGCGTGCCGCTGATGGCCGCCGAGGCCTGGCTCGCGGTGATCGAACCACCCTGAAGCGCTCGGGCAACAGCCATGATCTCGGCGACATCGGTGAAGAAGTCCCGCACCTGGTTCCATCGCGATGTCTGCATCAGTTGCCCCTTTACCTGTAGTTCCTTCTCTATCCATAGAACTACGCGGTTGGGGACCATCGGGCGATCGGCGACGTGAGCGTAGTCACGAAACGCCGTGACATTGACCACTGTTCGGTTCGCCCGCGGTCTGGGTCACCTCGTGACGGCTGAGTTCTTCACAGCAGACGCGGTGGGGGTCCTAGTGTCTCCTCAGCTTCCAGCAGCCATCCGTCTGCGTCACGAGGCCGCGGACATCCAGCATGGTCAGCGGGCCGAGCACATCGGCGACCGGCAGCCCCGCCACCACCGCGATCTCGTTCACGGTGCGTGTTCCACGCCCGGGCAGTGCTTCGTACACCGTGAGCTCGAGGTCGCTCAGCTCGTCGACCTCGGAGGTCGGCCGAACGGCCTCCGGCGCCAACTCGCCCATCCGGCCGACCAGTTCGACGACGTCGGCCGCCCTGGTGACGACCTTCGCCTCCTGATCGAGCAACTCGTGGCAGCCCACCGACGACGAGGACGTCACGGGGCCGGGAACAGCACCCACCGGACGTCCCAGCGCCTCGGCCCACCCCGCCGTATTGCGCGCGCCACTTCGGACTCCGGCCTCGACGACCACCGTGGCTCCGCTCAACGCGGCGACCAATCGGTTGCGGGTCAGGAACTGTCGACGCGTCGGCCGCATGCCGGGCGGATACTCGCTGACGATCAGACCGTGCCGGCTGACCCTGTGCAGCAGAGCCGAATGCCCCGCGGGATAGGGGACGTCGATCCCGGCGGCAAGAACCGCGACGGTCTCGCCGTCGGAGGCCAACGCCGCGCGGTGCGCCGCACCGTCGATCCCGTACGCGCCTCCGGACACCACAGCCACGTCACGCTCCGCCAGACCGGCGGCCAGATCCGCCGCGACGTGTTCACCGTAGGCCGTCGCCGCCCGGGTTCCGACGATCGATGCGGCCCGCTGCGTGAAGTCACTCATCCGCGACGGGCCGACCACCCAGAGGACCAACGGCGCATAGGCATTCGGCAACTTTGTGCGATCGGCACAGTCGAACGACCTGAACGGCAGGTACGGCCACTCGTCGTCATCGGCGGTGATCAGGCGCCCTCCCATCCGCTCCAGGATCGCGAGATCCTGCTCTGCGGAATCGATCTCGAAGCGAGCTTCGGTGGCTCGCTTCAACCGGTCCTTGACGTCACGACGACGGATCCGCTCGGCAGCTTCGACAGCGCCGACGGCAGCCACCAGATCAGCGAGCAGCACATTGGGCGGTTCGGCAACCCTCGACAGGTACGCCCACGCGCGACGTGTCTTCTGCTCCATCAGTGACCCACCACCTGTCGGAAGCTCATCGCCGTCATCACGTCCTCGGTGTTGGGCGAGGTGCGTCCGGCGAGGTCGGCGAGAGTCCACGCGACCCGCACGGCGCGGTCCATGCCCCGGATGCTCACCGCCCCGCGGTCCACCGCCATCCTGAGCGGTTTCATCGCCTCCGCACTGGGCCGGAATCTGCGACGCAACAGCGAACCGCTGACCTCGGCATTGGTCGCGAAGCCGTGGGCACGCCACCGCTCTTGAGCAGCGTGCCGTGCCGCCCAGACCCGTTCGCGAACAACGGAGGTCGATTCTCCTTCCTCCTCAGTGAACGTCCCCGCCCGTGATGCGTGCATCTCGACGCGCAGGTCGATCCGGTCGGCCAGCGGTCCCGACAGCTTGCCCAGATAGCGCCTCTTCTCGGCCACGCCGCACATGCAGTCACGCGGATCAGGCGGCGCACACGGACACAGATTGGCAGCCAGCACCAACTGGATCCGGCACGGATAGCAGGTGACACCGTCACGGCGGGCAAGGCGTATCTCGCCGTCCTCCAGCGGAGTGCGAAGCGCCTCGAGTGCGCCGCTGTTGATCTCGGCGAACTCATCGAGGAACAACACGCCCCGGTGGGCACGACTCACCGCACCGGGGCGCGCCATCCCCGAACCTCCACCCACGAGAGCTGCGACGCTGGCGGTGTGGTGCGGTGCGACGAACGGCGGTCGGGTGATCAGGGGCGCGTCGCCGGTCAACAGACCCGCCACCGAATGGATTGCCGTGACCTCCAGGGACTCGGTATGCGCCAAGGGGGGAAGGAGGCCCGGAAGCCGCTGCGCCAGCATCGTTTTCCCCACCCCGGGTGGCCCGGTCATCATGAGGTTGTGGGCGCCCGCCGCGGCGACCTCGACGGCGTAGCGCGCCTGCCCCTGCCCGACGACATCGCTGAGATCCGTCACCGCCTCGGGCGTGTGCCGCGGGCTCTCGACACGAGCGTCGAGATCACCCTTGCCCGCCAACCAGGCCCGCAACTGTCGCAGACTGCGGATACCCCACACCTCGATGCCGTCGACAAGGCTGGCCTCGGCCAGGTTCTCGATGGGCACCACCACGGCGGGCCGTCCCTGGTTGCGTGCGGCGAGCACCGCGGGCAGCACACCCTTGACCGGCCGCACCCGACCGTCGAGCGCGAGTTCGCCGAGCAGCACCGTCTTCTCCAGTCGCGGCCAGAACTTCTTGTCCTCTGCCGACAACACCGCTGCTGCCAGCGCGAGGTCATACACGCTGCCCATCTTCGGTAGCGTCGCCGGGGACAACGCCAGCGTCAGCCGCGTCATAGGCCAGGTGAACCCGCAGTTGGAGTACGCCGCGCGCACCCGGTCACGAGACTCCCGCAGAGCCGCATCGGCCAGTCCCACCAGATAGATCCCCGGTAGCCCCGCGGCGATGTCAGCCTCGATCTCGACGATCTCACCTTCCACACCACGCACCGCCACCGACAACGCCCTGCCCAGCGCCATCACCCCACCCCCTGGATGTGGGTGATCTCCGGGGTGCGGCGTCGGCCGATCCGGATGGTGATGACATCGATGCGCACCGCCGCCCAACTGCCCTGCTGCTGCGCCAGCCACAGCCCGGCAAGCCGACGCAACCGTCGCACCTTGGTCGGAGTCACCGCCTGCTCGACGCCGCCGAACTGGTCCCCGGTGCGCGTCTTGACTTCCACGAACACCACCGCCCGGGCGTTGTCGTCGGCCGCGATGACATCCAACTCGCCATAGCGACACCGCCAGTTGCGCGCGAGCACCCGCAGCCCGAGCCGTTCCAGATAGTCGACGGCAAGCTGCTCGCCCATCGCCCCGATTTCGGCGCGGCTCTCTGTTCTTGTCATGCCTTCACGCTGCAGCACGCCGGTGACAGCAGCGCGCCGCCAACCGTCAGCTGTCCCCAATCGCGAATTCGTCCACAGCCCCGGCGATTCGCGCTTCGGGTAGTAGCCTCAGTCTCCTGCGGATTCCGTCGATCAGTGACCGGGAGGTGGCGATGCCGGACCGTGCCCTGGACGCGAACACCCGACTGGCCGCCGAACGCAATCGGCTGGCGCTGGAGCGAACGTTGATGGCGTGGACCCGCACCAGCACCGCCTTGATCGCCTTCGGCTTCACCATCTACCAGATCTTCCGGTACCTGTCGGAGAGCGAACGGCTCCGCGACCCGTACGTGAGCCCTCAAGTCTTCGGTGTCGCAATGATTCTCGTCGGTCTGACCGCATTGATACTGGGCTGGGTCCAGCACCGCCAGGAGCTGACGGCGCTGCGATCGGATTTCGGCCCGATGCGCTACTCGATTGCCTCCATCGTCGCCGCACTGGTCTCCGCCCTCGGGGTCATCGCGCTGCTCGGGGTGACCCTGCGGCTGTAACAGCACTCCCGCAGAAACTCCCGACGAAAGCCGCGCATGAACGACCCACATCGCACCCAGAGGTTCCAGACCCTGACGACACCGCGTGCCGCGGGGGTCGCCGGCATCCTGTTCGCCGCGTTGTTCGCCGCCAGCCTTGTGCTGCTGCGCAGCGCGATTCCCGATGATCCGTTCGCCCAGATCTCCTGGGTGACCCGAGGCGAAACCAGAATAGGGATCGCATTGGTGCTGGCTCCGCTCGCCGGGATCGCGTTCCTGTGGTTCATCGGGGTCGTGCGGGACCAACTCGGCGACCTCGAGGACCGGTTCTTCGGGTCCGTCTTCCTGGGCAGCGGACTGCTGTTCCTGGCCATGGTCGCCGTCTCGATGGCGATCGCCGGAGCGATCCTGATCGTCGCCGAGACCCCGGCGATCGCCTCGAACGGAGTCGTCTACTTCGCTCGGTCGCTGATGCTCCAGATCAGCAACGTCTGGGGGGTGCGCTTTGCCGGCGTGTTCATGATCTCGCTGGCCACCATCTGGATCCGCACCAGGCTGATGCCACGATGGCTGGCCGGACTCACGTACCTACTGGCGTTGATCCTGCTTCTGGTGGTCAGTCGCAGCCTGTGGATCACCCTGGTGTTTCCGGCGTGGGTGTGCGGCATCAGCGTGTTCATCCTCACGAAGGGCCGGCCGACCGAACGGTGACCACCGCGGCCACCGGGTGTTTCGTCGGCGTCAAAAAGGGGGTATTCGGCCGAATCCCCCGACCAGGAGGCACCATGGCCACCAGTTCCAAGTCCGCCCAAGGCATCGCCGACCGGGCCGCCGACAGCGATGCGTTCGAGTACACCGCGAGGGCGGGTTTCGCCGCCAGTGGCGTGCTGCATCTGCTGATCGGCTACATCATCCTTCAATTGGCGTTCACCGGGGCGGGCGGAAACGCCGACCAGTCCGGCGCGCTGGCCACCTTGGGCAGCCAGACCGGCGGGAAGATCGTGCTGTGGGCGGCCGCGGCAGGCCTGGTAGCGCTGGGGTTGTGGCGCATCGCCGAAGCAGTCATCGGGGCGAAACCCGGCGAAGGCTCCGGAGGCAAGGGCGACAACCCCGCCTGGAAACGCGCGAAGTCGGTCGGCCTGGCGATCGCGAACTTCGCGATCGCCCTGTCCGCGGCGCGGTTCGCCATGGGCAGTGGGCAGTCGAGCGGCCAGCAGAACTCCGGCATGTCCGCCCAGCTGATGCAGTCCGGATGGGGCAAAGTCGTACTGATCGCGGTGGGCCTCGGCGTCATCGCAGTCGGCGGCTACCACGTATACAAAGGGGTGTCCCAGAAGTTCCTCGACGACCTCCGGGTCTCTGGTGGCACCGCCATCGTCGCGACCGGAGTCGCCGGCTACGCCGCCAAGGGCCTCGTCCTCGCCGGTGCCGGGCTGCTCGTCATCATGGCAACACTGCAGGCCGATCCGGCGAAGGCAAGTGGGCTCGACGCCGCGATCAAGACGCTGGGCCAGGCGCCGTTCGGGAAGTTCCTGCTGATCGCCGCGGGGCTGGGAATCGCCGCCTTCGGTGCCTACAGCTTCGTCAGGAGCCGCTACGGCCGCATGTGATGGCCATTGGGACGGCAACTGAGCTAACGGTATCCTCACTTCGGTAAGCCTCAGCTCAGGTGCCCGGCGCCTGTCGCGGAAAGGATTGCCTGGATGCGGCCAGGCCCGATGCGGATGCCACAGGATCGTCGATGACCTCCCTGGTCGACCATCTGCGCCGTCACGGCGACAACGTCGCGATCCTGACCGGGTCGCGCCGACTCAGCTACACCGAACTCGCCGACCGCGTCGACGCCGGCGCCCGCGACCTCGGCGACCGGCGTCGCCTGGTTCTGCTGGAGACCAGCAACACCGTCGACACGCTGATCTGGTATCTGGGCGCGCTCGCCGGTCACCACGTTCTGCTCCCGGTACCCGCCGGCCGCGACCACGGCGCGATCACCGCCACCTACCACCCCGACGTCGTGGTCGACGCCACCGGCATGCACGTCCGCCCCGGCCGCGGGCATCTGCTGCACGACGACCTCGCACTGCTGATGTCCACCTCCGGCAGCACCGGTTCGCCGAAACTGGTCAGGCTCTCGCGGACCAACCTGATCTCCAATGCCGCGGCCATCGCCGAATATCTGGGGATTCGCGCGACCGACCGAGCGGCAACCACATTGCCGATGTCCTACTGCTACGGCCTGTCGGTGATCAACAGCCACCTGCTCGTCGGGGCCGCGCTGATCCTGACCGAGCACTCGGTATCCGACGCGCAGTTCTGGGATCTGTTCCGCCGTCACCGCGGTACGAGTTTCGCCGGCGTGCCGTACACCTTCGAACAGCTCGAGAGGGTCGGCTTCGCGTCGATGGAGCTTCCCCACCTGCGGTACCTGACGCAGGCCGGCGGTCGGATGCCCGCCGAACGGGTCCGGACGTTCGCCGCACTGGCCGACACGCAGGGCTGGCAGCTCTTCGTGATGTACGGCGCCACCGAGGCGACCGCCCGGATGGCTTACCTGCCACCAGATCTCGCCCACAGCCACGCCGCCGCCATCGGTCGACCGATACCCGGCGGAGAGTTCTCCATCGAACCTGTCGACGGCTGGCCCGAGCCCGGCACCGGTGAGCTCGTGTACCGCGGCGCCAACGTCATGATGGGCTACGCGGACGGACCACCCGATCTTTCCCTCGGTGCGACCGTTGATGCGCTGCGCACCGGCGACATCGCTCGCCGCGACGGCAACGGGCTGTATGAAGTCGTCGGCCGCAGAAGCCGATTCGTGAAGATGTACGGACTGCGCATCGATCTGCAACAGGTCGAGACCACACTTCGGGACAGCGGCGTCCCGGCGTTGTGCACTGACAGCGGCGACCGCCTCGTGGTGGTCGCCGCGGGTGACCACCAGCACCGCGAGATGCAACGCCGCACAGGCGAGATCGCCGGCATTCCCGCAAGTGCGGTGGCCGCCGTCTGCGTTCCCGAGCTACCCATCCTGCCGTCGGGAAAACCGGACTACCCCGCCGCCCGGGTCCTGGCAACCGAGGTCCGCGCCGCCACCCCGCAGCACACAGACCTACGGGAACTGTTCGCCGAGGTGCTCCACCTCGACCCGGCTGCAATCGATCCGGAGGCCAGCTTCGTCGACCTCGGTGGAAATTCGCTGTCCTACGTGACGATGTCGGTGAGGCTCGAACGTGCGCTCGGCCAACTACCGACCCAGTGGCCACGACTGTCGCTGCGCACGCTCGAGGCGCTGCCCGACCCGAAACCCAAATGGTGGCAGTCATGGGGACGCACGCTGGAAACCAGCGTCGCCCTGCGTGCGGCCGCGATCATCCTCATCGTGGGTTCGCACGCCGAGGCGTTCGAACTGTGGGCCGGTGCCCACGTCCTGCTGGGCATCGCCGGATACAACTTCGGCCGATTCTGCTTGACCCCGCTTCCCCGGTCCGACCGGATCCGTCACCTACGCACCACCATCGCCTGGATCGCGGTTCCGTCGGTGTTGTGGATAGCGATCGCCCTTGTCCTCACCGATGACTATCACCTGACAAATCTGTTGTTGGCCAACAAGTTCCTCGGTCCTCACGACAGCATGACCGCGGGAAGGCTGTGGTTCGTCGAGGTGCTGGTGTGGATCCTCGTCGCCCTCGCGATCCTGTTCTGGCTGCCCGCTCTCGACCGCCTCGAGCGGCGGAACTCGTTCACGGTCGCGATCGTGTTCTTGCTGTTAGGTCTCGCGTTGCGGTTCGACGTGCTGGGGTTGAACCTGGGAGACGACGCCTGGTTCACGGTGCTGACGTTCTGGTTCTTCGCGGCGGGATGGGCGGCGGCGAAGGCGACGACGGTCCAGCAGCGGGCGCTGGTGTCCGCCGTGCTGGTCGTCGGACTGTACGGCTACTTCGGCAGCACCCTGCGCGAGACGCTGGTGCTCGCCGGGTTCGCCCTGCTGATCTGGTTGCCGTCACTGCGGTGTCCGGCCGCAGTCGCGGTTGTCGCCGGTGTCGTCGCCGAAGCCTCGCTGTACACCTATCTCACGCACTACCAGGTGTATCCGCTGTTCGGCAGCCATCGTGTCGTGGGCGTTGTCGCCGCCATCGCCGTGGGCGTGGCACTGACCGCAGCGGTGACGTTGCTGCGCAGGCAGCTTCGCGACCGCAGGCTCAGTGCGCCGGATTCGGTACGGGCTCCCGCTCTGCGATGAGTCCCTCCTGGACCAGGGTGGCGGCGATGACGCCGTCGCTGCGGACCAGGCTCGCGGTGACCACCCCGCGCCCCCGTGCCGCCGCAGGTGACCGGCACTCCAGCAGATTCCACTGATCCGCGCGGATCGCGCCGTGGAACCACACCGACGAATCCGTGGTGCCGCTGCGGTGGGTTCGTGACCGCATCGAGTGGCCGTGCACCTGCAACGCCGGGTCGATCAGATACACATCGGTCACGTACGCCGCGATCAACGTGTGCACCAACGGATCGTCGGGTAGTTCCGCCAGGACCCGCCACCACAGTCTGCGGACGAACTCACCACCGGCGGTATCGTCGACGACCCTGATGTCGAGCTCGTCGAGAGGCATCGACGGTGCCGGGCCGGCCGGCCCGGTGCGCTCGAGCGAGTCCGGATCCTCCGGCATCTCCGCCCGACGCCCGTGCTCTGGTCCGGGTAGCGGTGCCGCGAAAGAAATTGTGGCCGTGGTCAGCAAGCGATCACCCTGCAGCGCGGCCACCCGACGTGATGCCGCCGTGCGACCGTCGAACACCCGCTCCACCCGGTAGTCGATGTCCGCACCCGCATCGCCGCCACGCAGGAACTGCAGATGCATGTTCGTCGGCGCCTTCGCGGCTTCCACCGTGCGCGCGGCCGCGGCCAGGCTCTGTGCGACCAGTTGGCCCCCGTAGGCGCGCTTGCCCTCGGGTCCGCTTGCCCGGCCGCGCCACCCGTCCGCATCACCGGTGACGTCGAGCAGGTCGAGCAGGGCGCTCATCGTGCGACGCCCACGGTGCCCGACTGGATGAGTTCGTCGATGTGCCCGGCGTCCAGCGCAAGCCATTCGGCCAGCACCGCCTCGGTGTCGTCACCGAGCCCTGGCGCGGGCGTGGCGGGCGGGTAGGTGCCGTCGATCGACACCGGCAGACCGGGCGCGAGGTGGCGCCCCACCCGGGGCTGATCGAGCCGGCTGAACATCGGGTTGGCCGTGACCCGTTCGTCGGCGGCGGTCTCGGCGAACGTGCGGTAGCGCTCCCACAACACCGAGGTCGCCGAGAGTCCGTCGGCGATCTGCGCACCCGTATGAGCGGTGAACCACTGCGCGAACAACTTGTTCAGCGCGTCGCGGTGCTGATAGCGCTCCCCCTCGTCGGAGAAGTCCGCGTTCAGCGATTCGGCCAGCGCGGCAACGGCTTCGGCGGTTCCGGTCAGTTCGGCGAGATCCCGGAAGTGCCGGCCGGTCAGCGCGACGACCATGAATCCGACACCGTCGGCACTGGTGAAGTTCTGTCCGTAGGTGCCGTAGACGGCGTTGCCGATGCGTTCGCGCGAGGTTCCGTTGACCATCGCCTCGGTGAACAGGCTGAGATTGCCTGCCGTCGCCAATGCCACGTTCTCCAGCGGGATGCTGATCCGCTGGCCGCGACCGGTCGCATCGCGGTGACGCAGCGCGGTGACCACCGACAGTGCGGCGTAGAGGCCGCAGCTGACATCCCACGCGGGCAGCACGTGATTGACCGGTTCCGTGGCCCCGACGGGGCCGGTGACCAGCGGGAAACCGATGGCGGCGTTGACGGTGTAGTCGACGCCGGTGCCACCGTCGGCGCGTCCCGACACCTCGACGTGAATCAGATCCGGCCGCGCCGCGCTCAACGCCTCGTAGGAATGCCATTGCCGGCCAGCAACATTGGTGATGAACACGCCGCACTCACCGATGAGTCGCGTGACGAGCTCCTGGCCCTCGGCGGAGCGCATGTCGACTGCCAGCGATCGCTTTCCCTTGTTCAGACCTGCCCAGTAGATGCTGTCGCCGTCGTCGGTGAGCGGCCAGCGGCGATAGTCGGCCGCGCCGCCGATCGGATCCACCCGAATCACCTCGGCGCCGAGTTGTGTCAATGTCATCCCGGCGAGGGGCACCGCAACGAAACTGGAGATCTCGACGATCCGTACCCCGGCAAGCGGGCGGGACGGGTCGGGCGTAGCGGTCATCGGGTCAAGCTATCAAGAGCGCTCAGATCAACTCGATGGCGTCGTTGATGGACTGCAGAACCCGACTGGGACGGAACGGGTACTTCTCGACCTCGTCGAGGTTGGTGGACCCGGTCAGCACGAGGATGGTTTCCAGACCCGCTTCGATGCCGGCGACGATGTCGGTGTCCATCCGGTCCCCGACCATCACGGTGCTCTCCGAATGCGCCTCGATGCGGTTCATCGCGCTGCGGAACATCATCGGGTTCGGTTTACCGACGAAGTACGGGTCGCGGCCGGTGGCCTTGGTGATCATCGCCGCCACCGAACCCGTGGCCGGCAGCGGGCCTTCGGCGGACGGGCCGGTGACGTCGGGGTTCGTCGCGATGAACCGCGCGCCACCGAGAATCAGACGGATCGCTTTGGTGATCGCCTCGAAGGAGTAGGTGCGGGTTTCGCCGAGCACCACGAAGTCCGGTGCGACGTCGGTGAGCGTGTAGCCGACCTCGTGCAGCGCCGTGGTCAGACCGGCCTCGCCGATGACGTAGGCCGATCCGCCGGGCAGTTGGTCGGAGAGAAACGTCGCCGTCGCGAGGGCAGAGGTCCAGATCGACGCTTCCGGAACGACCAGCCCGGCACGGACGAGCCGGGCCGCCAGGTCTCGGGGGGTGAAGATCGAGTTGTTGGTGAGCACCAGAAAAGGGCGCTCGAGGTCGGTCAACCGCTGCAGGAACTCCGCGGCGCCGGGGAGCGCGTGTTCCTCGCGGACGAGCACACCGTCCATGTCGGTGAGCCAGGACTGCGGGGTAGAAGTCACCCTGCCAGTCTGTCACCCGCGGCGAGAATTCCCTGAGCTACTCGGGCAGCCGCAGTTCGGGCTTCTCGACCTCTTCGATGTTGACGTCCTTGAAGGTGATCACCCGGACCTGCTTGACGAAACGGGCCGGCCGGTACATGTCCCACACCCAGGCGTCACCCAGGCGAAGCTCGAAGTAGACCTCGCCGTCGGCGTTGCGCGGAATCATCTCGACGCTGTTGGCCAGGTAGAACCGCCGCTCCGTCTCCACGACGTAGCTGAACTGCCCGACGATGTCCTTGTATTCGCGGTAGAGCGAGAGCTCCATCTCGGTTTCGTACTTCTCGAGATCTTCGGCACTCATCGGCTCAGCTGTCCTTCATGTAGATCGGAGTCCATTGGGCTCGGTGGCCCAATCTTCCCGCACGTGAGTTCGGCATGCTCCCCGGGTTCCCCCTCGGCGCCGGCGGTGACCAGGCGCCGCACGTTGATGAACGAGTACCGGTGTTGCTCGGACGGGCCGAGCCTGGTCAGCGCCGCGCTGTGAGCGCGGGTGCTGTAGCCCTTGTGCTCGGCGAACCCGTAGCCGGGGTGGTCGCTCTCCATCGCCACCATCAGCCGGTCGCGGCTGACTTTGGCCAGCACACTCGCCGCGGCGATGCAGGCCGCTGCGGCGTCGCCGCCCACCACCGGTAGCGACGGCGTCGGCAGCCCCGGCACCCGGAATCCGTCGGACAACACATAACCGGGCCGAAGCGGCAGTCCTGCCACGGCCCGCCGCATCCCCTCGATGTTCGCGACATGCACTCCCCGGCGATCGACCTCGACCGACGGGATGAACACCACGTTGTAGGCCAGCGCATAGCGCCGAATCAACGGGAACAGCCGCTCCCGTTCGGTCTCGTTGAGCCTTTTGGAATCGTCGAGTGCCGCCAGACTCTCCAACCGGTTCGGTCCGAGCACACACGCTGCCACCACCAGCGGCCCGGCGCACGCACCGCGGCCCACCTCGTCGACGCCGGCGACGGGACCCAGTCCGGCACGGTAGAGCGCGGATTCCAGCGTGCGGAGGCCGGACGATTTACGGATCACCACTCTCGGCGGCCACGCAGCACGCACGTGTCACGGCCTCCCGTTAGCTCTGCGGGTCCGTCGAATTCACGCCACCCCACCGCGACGGCGGCCAGGCGATGAAACGGGCCTTACCGATGACATTCTCCACCGGAATGGTCCCGGCCACAGGATCGCCGGTACAGAGCAACCCGTTCTGCGCGTCCTCAGGCCGGTTGCTGCAGTGGCTGCGCGAGTCCGCCGAATGGGTGCGGTTGTCGCCCATCACCCAGATCCTGTCCTCCGGCACCGTGACCGGGCCGAATTCGTTACCCAGGCACGGGTACACCGCTGGGTCGGCCATCATGGTGTCCGGGTCGAGGTACGGCTCGTTGAGCTCTTCGCCGTCGACGGTGAGTCCGGTGTCCGCTCGGCACTCGACGGTCTGCCCGCCCACCGCGATGATCCGCTTCACCAGATCGTTCTGGTCGGGCGGGACGAACCCGATGAAGGACAGCGCGTTCTGCACCGCCCTGATGGCGGGGTTGTCCGACCGGATCGACTGGTAACCGATGCTCCAGTTGGGCGGACCCTTGAAGACGACCACGTCGCCGGGCTCCGGAGAGGTGAACCGGTAGGACAGCTTGTCCACCATGATGCGGTCTCCGACACACCCGGGACACCCGTGCAGGGTGGGTTCCATCGACTCGGACGGAATCAGATACGGCCGGGCGATGAACGTCAGCATCACGTAGTACAGGACCATCGCGACGGTGATCAGAATCGCCGCTTCGCGAACGGCACCGCGCTTTTTCTTGTCTGGTTCCTGCTCGGCGCCGGACTCCGAGGTGTCGACTCCGGCGTGCTCGGTCGTCGAATCGTCCGGGTCTGGGCCTTCTGCGGGTCCGGTCACGGGATCAGCGTAACGAGCGCGCCAGTGAACCCGGAGCGGCCTGGGAGGTCAGCGCTTTTCCTTGATCTTCGCCTTCTTGCCACGCAGCTCGCGCAGGTAATACAGCTTCGCGCGGCGCACGTCACCGCGAGTGACGATGTCGATGTGGTCGATGTTGGGCGAATGCACGGGGAAGGTGCGCTCGACGCCGACACCGTAGCTCTCCTTGCGGACGGTGAAGGTCTCGCGGACCCCGCCGCCCTGGCGCCGCAGAACCACACCCTTGAAGACCTGAATGCGCTCCTTGGAGCCCTCGATGACCTTCACATGGACGTTGACGGTGTCGCCGGCGCCGAAGGCCGGGACGTCGTCGCGCATCGACGTCTGGTCGATGAAATCCAGCGTGTTCATCGGTGACACTTCCTTGCTGTTCGCGGCTGCCGGCGTGCGTCACGATGACGCGTGCCGAGCCGATGGGTGATTCGGACGTCTTGGGTGAGTCGTGCGGCGTTTCCGCCCGTGCACAGACAACTGCCCAATTGTGCCAGACGGAGGCCGGTTCCCCGAAATCCGCCGCCACCGACCCGAGCGTGGGCAAGGCCACCCCGGCGCGCACGGCAGGGTCGGTTTGACGAGGCTACCCTGGGAAAAGCGGGTATACCGCCTCGACGAGGTCGGTTCGTCAGTCGGCCCGGGCAACAGAACCCTTGGAGGATCACCGATGCAACGGCGTCCGTTGAGGCTGGTCAAGGCCACCGCAGCGATCGCTGTCGGTGCCTTGGTGGTGGCCGGATGCGAGGCCCAGGTGCATGGTTCGCCCCCCGCTCCTCCGGAGCCACCGCGCACGGTCGTCGCACCTCTGGGGACCATGGCGCCGCTTCCCGAAGTCCCCCCCGACGAGCCCGCCGCCGGGTTCACCGGCCTGGCGGAGCGGGAACGGCAGGCGACCGCCCAGGCCGCTGAGGCGGGCGCCGACATCACCGCGGCGGTACTCGACCGCAACACCGGTCAATTGGTGACGAACGGCAACAACATGACGATCGCCATCGCGTCGGTGGTCAAGCTGTTCATCGCCGACGACCTGCTGCTGCAGGTGTCCAAGGGCGAGACGACACTGAGTCCGGAAGACCGTCGATCGCTCGACGTCATGCTGCGGTCCTCGGACGACAGTGCCGCCGAGGTCTTCTGGAACCGCAGCGGTGGCAGCGCCATCATCAACCGGGTGGTCGCCCGGTACGGGCTGGGTTCCACCCGTCCGCCGAGCAACGGCCGCTGGTTCAACACCATCAGCACGCCGACCGACCTGGTGCGTTACTACGACATGCTGTTGGCGGGAACCGGCGGACTGCCGCCCGAGCAGGCGGGCATCATCCTGTCCGACCTGGCGGGATCGACACCCACGGCGCCCGACGGAATGGTGCCCGGCGGCATCTATCCGCAGCGGTTCGGCATCCCCGAGGGGTTGTTCGCCGAACGAGTCGCCGTCAAGCAGGGCTGGATGTGCTGTGTCGGCTCGGACTGGATGCACCTGTCCACCGGTGTCGTCGGCCCCGAACGCCGCTACGTGATGGTCATCGGATCCATGCAGGCGACCAACGATGACACCGCCCGCCAGACCATCACCGACGCCGTCAAAACGATGTTCCCCGGCGGCCGGATCTAGTCGAGCAGGTCCGGTCGGCGTTCGCGGGTCCGCTCGAGACTCTGTTCGTGGCGCCACGCGGTGATCCTGGCGTGATTGCCCGAGAGCAGCACCTCCGGTACGTCGAGTCCTCGCCAGCTCGCAGGCCTGGTGTAACTGGGCCCTTCCAGCAGCCCCCCGACCAGATCGGAATGTGAATCGTAGCGGTGGGATTGCGGATTGCCGAGCACATCGGGCATCAGGCGGACCACCGCCTCGATCATCACCAGCGCCGCCGACTCACCGCCGGGCAGCACATAGTCACCGATCGACACTTCCTCGACCCGCATGCGGCGCGCAGCGTCCTGCGCAACGCGCTGGTCGATGCCCTCGTAGCGGCCGCAGGCGAAAACCAGGTGGCGTTCGCCGCTCCAGCGCGCCGCATCGGCTTGGGTGAACAGCCGGCCCGCCGGCGATGGGATCACCAGAAGCGTTTCCTCCGAACAGATCTCGTCGAGCGCCGCACCCCACACCGGCGCCTTCATCACCATTCCCGGTCCGCCGCCGTAGGGCGAGTCGTCGACAGATCGATGCACGTCGTGGGTCCAGCCACGCAGATCGTGCACCTCGAGTTCGACCACGCCGGCCTCGATGGCCCTGCCCGGCAACGACTGTCGCAGCGGTTCAAGGTACGCGGGAAAGATGCTCACCACATCGATACGCACCGCGCACCTCACTCGAGATCGGCAAGATTGAGCAGACCGTCGGGCGGATCGATCTCGACGACGCCGTCGGCGAGCGAGACCGTGGTCACGATCGCACTCACGAACGGGACCAGGATCTCAGGGCCCTCAACGGATTTGACGCTCAGCAACTCACCGGCGGCGGTGTGCAACACCTCGGCGACGGTGCCGACATCGGCACCGCCCACCGTCCGGACCCGCAGCCCTTCGAGCTGATGGTCGTAGAACTCGTCGGGCTCGGTGATCGGTGGCAGGTCGTCGGCGTCGACCAGGAAAAGCGTGCCCCTCAGCGCTTCGGCAGCGTCGCGGCCGACGACTCCGGCCAGCCGCAGCAGCAACCGCCCGGAGTGTTCACGAACCGACTCGATGGTGTAGTCGCGTTCCGCGCCTCCGCGAGAAGCACGGCCCCGCAACGTCTTACCGCGTCCGAACCGGCCGTCCGGATCGTCGGTGCGGACGTCGACGACAACCTCACCGGTGACGCCGTGCGCCTTCGCCACGCGCCCGACGACCAACTCCATGGACGTATGCCTACTGGTCGGTGTCCACCACGTCGACGCGGATGCCCCGCCCGCCGATACCGGCCACCAGGGTGCGCAACGCGGTCGCCGTGCGTCCGCCGCGACCGATGACCTTGCCGAGGTCCTCGGGATGGACGTGCACCTCGACTGTGCGCCCGCGACGGTTGGTCACCATGTCGACACGGACGTCATCGGGGTTGTCGACGATCCCGCGAACCAGATGTTCGACCGCGTCGACGACGACTGAGCTCACAGCCGTTCTCAGCTCTCGCTGGGCGCGTCGGCGCTCTCGGCCGCCGCGACGGTCTCGGTCTCAGCCTTGTCGTCGGCCTTCTCGGCCGCAGGCTCGGCGTTGTCGTCGGCCTGCTCGGCCTTCTTGGCGGGCGCCTTCTTCTTCTTGGGCTGGGTGGCCTCGCCGGACGGCGCACCGTCGGCCTCCGCGAGCGCGGCGTTGAACAGGTCCAGCTTGCTGGTCTTGGGTTCCTTGACCTTCAGCGTGCCCTCCGCACCGGGGAGCCCCTTGAACTTCTGCCAGTCACCGGTGATCTTCAGCAACTGCAGGACGGGCTCGGTGGGCTGAGCGCCGACGCTGAGCCAGTACTGGGCGCGCTCCGAGTTGATCTCGATGACGCTGGGGTCTTCCTTCGGGTGGTACCGACCGATCACCTCGATGGCGCGGCCGTCGCGACGGTTACGCGCGTCGGCGACGGAAATGCGGTACTGGGGATTGCGGATCTTGCCGAAGCGGGCGAGCTTGATCTTGACAGCCATGGTGGTGCGAATTCTCCTGTGATTGCCACGTGTGCAATTCAAGCGACGCGGGCGGGCTGCCCGGTCCGGTTTTGCCTTACGTGTGTGACCGCGCCGGGGTCTCAGTCCCAGGGCAGACAGCCGCTCATTGTGCCAGAACCAGCGCCGTAGGACGAAATCCCGGTGCGGCCCCCTCCTCGGAACTTTACAAATGTCAACGATGGTGTCACCCTCCCCCGATGAACGACGCAGCCACTCTGCTGGAGATCGAGTCGATCAAACAGTTGAAGGCCCGGTACTGCCGACACCTGGACACCAAGGACTGGGCGTCGTGGCGAAGCCTGTTCACCGACGATTTCCGCAGTGACACCTCCAAGGCGGGCGGCAAGGTCATCGTCGGCGCCGACCCCTTCGTCGCGTTCACCCGCAAGAGCCTCGGCGACCGCGCCACGGTGCATCAGGTGCACGCACCGGAGATCGACGTGACCTCGCCGACGACCGCGCACGCGGTGTGGGCGCTGGAAGACGTCGTACGCCTGGCACCCGGGGTGAACCTGCGCGGCTACGGCCACTACACCGAGACCTACACGAAGGTCGACGGTCGATGGCTCATCGCCGAATCGACGCTCACGCGGTTGCGGGAGGACGTCTTCAACATGGTGATCTCGCTGTACATCTCCGACCGGATCAAGAGGGTGACCGCCACGATCGCCCGCAGACTGGTCCGCTGAGCTACAGCAGCTTGTCGAAGCACTTCTCCTCGACGCGCTTGCTCATCCGCCACCCCTGCGCGGTCCGGATGAACTCGTCGACGTACCAGATCCCGACAAAATAGATCTGCTCTTGTTCCCCACCCATCACCATCGGGTTGAAGCAGATCGCCCGCGAGGTCGCGGTGTCGCCGGTGACACGCACATCCACGTTGCCGAGCATGTGGTAGTACGCCGGGAAGTTCGGCAGCACCTCTTGGAGCCAGGCCTTGATCTCCGGAAAGTGACCGGCGATGCCACCGGCGACGCGATAGTCGATGTACGCGTCGGGGGTGAACACCGCGTCGAGGTCGTCGAACCGCCGCTGGTCGATCGCGGTGGAGTAGTCAAAAAGCAGCTGCTGGATTTCCAGCCGGTCGGAGATCTCCTCGAGGCTCAACATGGATTGATTGAACACGATCGGCCACGGGCTCCGGCTCGGGCATACACTCAGCGGTCATGACGAGGCTTCTCACGTGCCTGGGCGTCGCCCTGCTGCTGGTCGCGGGGGTCGCCGCGCCGACTGCGTCGACGGTACCCGTGTCCGGAATCAGCCAGCCGGCAGGCTCGGTGCCCATCCCCGAAGGGCCTGCCCAGGCATGGCTCGTCGCCGACATGGACACCGGCGCGGTGCTCGCCGCCCGCGACGAGTTCGGCCAGTACGCCCCCGCCAGCACCATCAAGGTGCTGCTCGCCATGACCGTCCTCGACGAGCTTCCGCTGGACGCCACGATCGTCGCCAACGAGGCGGACACCAAGGTCGAGTGCAACTGCGCCGGCGTCACACCGGGTTTCACCTACACCACCCGGCAGCTGCTCGAAGCGTTGCTGCTGGTATCCGGCAACGACGCCGCCAACACGTTGGCCACCATGCTCGGCGGTCGCGACGTCGCGCTGATGAAGATGAACAGCAAGGCCGCGCTGGTGGGCGCCTACGGGACGAACGCGGGTTCGCCGTCGGGCATCGACGGACCCGGGATCGACATGTGGTCCTCGCCCCGCGATCTGGCCGTCATCTTCCGGGCCGCGATGGCCAACCCGGTCTTCGCTGAGATCACCGCGATGCCCACCGCGGTCTTCCCCACCAAGACCGGCGACAGGATCCTGGTCAACCAGGACGAATTGCTCCACCGATATCCCGGCACCTTCGGCGGCAAGACCGGCTACACCGACCTCGCCCGCAAGACCTTCGTCGGCGGCGCTCAGCGCAACGGCAAGCGTCTGGTCGTGGTGCTGATGTACGGCCTCGTCAAGGAGGGCGCCCCCACGTACTGGGATCAGGCGGCCAGCCTTCTCGACTGGGGTTTTGCGCTGGGACCCAACGCGGGTGTGAGCCAGCTCTAAACCCGGGCGCGCCCGTCGATACCCGATGGAGACCTGATCGCGCGCTTGTCGAGTCCTTGCGTGGATAGCGTCGCGACTTGTGCGACGAAGTTTCGCGGGGCTGGCGCTCGCCCTCAGCGTGGTGCTGCCTGCCGCCACGATGATCGACGCACCCCGTGCGATGGCCCAGCCCGCCTTGGAACCCGCTGCTGCACAGGCGATCCCGGACGGACCCGCCAAGGCCTGGCTACTGGCCGACCTGGATACCGGGCAGGTGCTCGCCAGCCGCGACCCGTACGCCACCTATGCCCCGGCCAGCACCATCAAGGTGTTGCTCGCCATGACGGTGCTCGATCACCTCCGACCCGACAACTTCGCGAGAGCGAACGCATCCCACACCGAAGTCGAATGTTCCTGTGTAGGGCTGAAACCGGGCCAGGCGTACACCACCCGCCAACTGGTGGAAGCGATCCTGATGGTGTCGGGCAACGATGCGGCCAACATGCTCGCCGACATGCTCGGCGGGAAACCGGTCGCGTTGGCCGCGATGAACCGCAAGGCCGCTCTCGTCGGGGCGCGCAGCACCAAGGCGTCGTCACCGTCGGGCCTGGATGGGCCTGGCTGGGAATCGGTCACCACACCGCACGATCTCGCGGTCATCATGCGTGCGGCGTTGAAGTATCCGCTGATCGCCCACATCATGCGGTCGCCGACCGCACAGTTCCCCGGCAAGACGCTCACCAACCAGAACGAACTGCTGGCCCGCTATCCCGGCAACCTCGGCGGCAAGACCGGTTACACCAACCTGGCCCGCAAGACCTATCTCGGTGCCGCGCAACGCGGGAACCGCCGCCTCGTCGTCGTCCAGATGTATGGCACCGGGGACCTGTACGGGCAGGCGATAAGCCTGCTGGACTGGGGCTTCGCCCAGAACCGCTAGGCGGGCGGGCGCCCTGCGCGAAATAGCATTCCGGGCTGCGGTCGCGCCCCCGATCACGACACTGGCTTCACTCTCGTGGGCAACGCGGCGCGGCGGGCCTAGTCGACATCACACCTAGTAGGCGACGCCGCGCAGCACCACCAGCGTCGGATCGGCCAGGACGGCCGCGCCGCCTCGTGGATCGTCGGCGTAGCAGACGAAGTCGGCCGATGCCCCATGCTCGAGGGCCGGCCGGCCCAACCACTGCCGGGCATCCCAGCAGGCCGCGCCCAGCGCCTCGGTCGGGGTCATGCCGATGCCCTTGAGCGCCTCGACCTCCTCACCGATTCGGCCGTGGGCGACGGCACTGCCCGCGTCGGTGCCCGCGTAGATCGGTACGCCCGCCTCCCGAGCCGCACCGATCCTGGCCGCGCACGTGGCGTGCAGGGCCCGCATGTGTTGTTCGTAGCGGGGGTAACGGCTGGCCGCTGCGGCGATGTCGGGGAAGTTCTCGATGTTGATCAGCGTCGGCACCAGCGCGGTGCCGTGCTCGACCATCAGGTCGACGGTGTCCTCGGTCAGCCCGGTGCCGTGCTCGATGCAGTCGATACCGGCCTTGATCAGCCCCGGCAACGCGTCCTCGCCGAACACGTGTGCCGTCACCCGGGCGCCGTTGGCGTGCGCGGCATCGATCGCCGCTTCGAGCACATCATCGGACCACAGCGGGGCCAGGTCACCGAGATCACGGTCGATCCAGTCGCCGACCAGCTTGACCCAGCCGTCACCCCACCGCGCCTGCTGCGCCACCGCATCCGGTAGCTGCCACTCGTCGGTGAGTTCGACGGCGAAGCCCCGCTGATAACGCTTGGGGCGCGCGATGTGGCGGCCGGCGCGGATGATGCGGGGCAGGTCGGCACGCTCATCGAAACCGCGGGTGTCGGTAGGTGATCCCGCGTCGCGCAGCAGCAGCGCGCCGGCGCCCCGCTCGGTTTCGGCCTGGGCGGCCGCCTCGTCCACCTCGATCGGGCCGTGCGGGCCGAGCCCGACATGGCAGTGCGCGTCGACCAGCCCGGGAAGGATCCATCCGCCGGCCCCGTCGGCGCCGAACACCGTCTCGGCGTCGGCTACCGGTTCAGCGCTCAGCATGCCGTCGACAACCCACCACTCCACAGGTTGGCCGTCAGGCAACCCGCGCCCACGCACGTGCAGTCGCACGTCAGTTTCCTTTGGGGAACTTCAGTTTCGACAGATCGAGGTTGGCCAGTCCCGGTGGCAGTTCGTCGAGCCCCTTGGGCATGTTCGACAGATCCGGGAAGCCTGCAGGCATGCCGGGCGTACCCGCGCCGAGGGGATTGCGCACCTTCGGCTGAGTGGGCCCCTTCCCCTTCTTGCCCTTCTGCTTGTTCTTGCCTTTGGCCGCTTTGCGCGATCCGGATTTACGCGCGAACGGCATGCCCATCTGGCCGGCCATCTGCGACATCATCTTGCGGGCGTCGAAGAAGCGGTCGACGAGTTGGTTGACCTCGGACACCGCGACACCGGAGCCGTTGGCGATGCGCAACCGACGCGAGGCGTTGATGATCTTCGGGTCGGCACGCTCCTGCGGCGTCATCCCCCGGATGATCGCCTGCACGCGGTCGAGTTGGTTGTCGTCGACGGCCGCCAGCGCGTCCTTCATCTGGCCCGCGCCCGGCAGCATGCCGAGCAGGTTGCCGATCGGACCCATCTTGCGGATCGCGAGCATCTGTTCGAGGAAGTCCTCCAGCGTGAGCTCGCCGCTGCCGATCTTGGCCGCGGTCGCCTCCGCCTGCTCGGCGTCGAAATGCTGCTCGGCCTGCTCGATGAGCGACAGCACGTCGCCCATCCCGAGGATCCGGCTGGCCATCCGGTCAGGATGGAAGACGTCGAAGTCCTCGAGCTTCTCGCCGCTCGACGCGAAGAGAATCGGTGCACCGGTGACCTCGCGTACCGACAGCGCGGCGCCACCTCGCGCGTCGCCGTCGAGCTTGGTGAGCACGACGCCGGTGAATCCGACGCCCTCGCGGAACGCGTCGGCGGTGGTGACGGCGTCCTGGCCGATCATCGCGTCGAGGACGAACAGGGTTTCGTCGGGCTGGACGGCGTCACGGATCGCCGCGGCCTGACCCATCAGCTCCTCGTCGATGCCCAGGCGGCCTGCGGTGTCGACGATGACGACGTCGTAGTGCTTGGCCTTGGCCTCCGCCAGACCGGCCGCCGCCACCGACACCGGGTCGGCGGTCCCCTTCACCTCCGGGGCGCCCGGTGCGGTGCCTGGGTGCGGGGCGAAGACGTTGACGCCGGCCCGCTCACCGACGATCTGGAGCTGACTGACCGCTCCGGGGCGCTGCAGGTCGCAGGCCACCAGCAGAGGTGTATGCCCTTGTGCCTTCAGCCATTTGGCCAACTTGCCGGCAAGTGTGGTCTTACCGGAACCTTGGAGGCCGGCGAGCATGACCACCGTCGGCGGGGTCTTGGCAAAGGTGAGCTGGCGGGTCTCGCCGCCGAGGATTCCGATGAGCTCCTCGTTGACGATCTTGACGACCTGCTGGGCCGGGTTCAGCGCACCCGAGACCTCGGCGCCCTTGGCGCGTTCCTTGATGCGGCCGACGAACTCACGCACCACCGGCAGCGATACGTCGGCTTCCAGGAGCGCGAGCCTGATCTCGCGGGAGGTGGCGTCGATGTCGGCGTCGGTGAGCCGGCCCTTGCCGCGCAGGCCCGAGAGCGCGCCGGTCAACCGGTCGGACAGGGATTCAAACACGAGGCCAGACTACTTGTCCGTACCGGTGCTGCCCGGCTAGCCCACCGAGCAGGCCTTCAGCCACGTCAGGACAGCCCTGTTCAGCTGGCTTCCTCGACCTGTTTGACCGGCGGCGCGGGCAGCACGGCGTACAAGTCACGTTCCAGCGTCTGCGCAAGGGCCTTGCCCGCGCTGCCCGCAGGCAGCACGACCCCGAAGACATCGACGACCGAGGAGCCCAGCGTCGTGACCTTGGCCCACGCGATATCGACGCCGGCGCGTTCGAACACCGCCGTGAGCAACGACAACATCCCGGCTCTGTCGGTGGCCCTGATCTCGGCGACCACCTGTCCTGAGTTGCCCACATCGTGCCAGAGGACCCGGGGAGGTGCGGCCGGGGCGTTGATCGGGACCGCGGCGCGTGCCTCGCCCGCCCTGCCGGCGGTCGCGGTGTCGATGCCGCGCTGCTCGAGGGTCCCGACCACGTCGAGTTCTCCCTCCACGGCGAGGATCAGTTGCTGGCGTAGCAACTCCGCCGCCGGTGGGGTCCCGAAGTGCGGAGAGACGACAAACGTGTTGATCGCCGAACCCCCGTGCGAATTGACCGATGCCGAGTGCACCCTCAGCGAATTCAAAGCCAGCACACCCGCCGCTTTGGACAGCAGACCCCGACGATCCGGAACCGCCATCGTGACGCTGTAGATGTGGGAGTTGTCGACCGGCGACAGCTCGACGTACACCCGCCCCTCGGTGGCCAGCGAGAGGAACCGTGGCTCAACGGGATCGGGCTGCGGCAGTGGTTCACCGGCCATCACCAACCGGCAGCGCCGGACCAGATCGCCGATCAGCGAGGCCTTCCAGTCACCCCACACGCCCGGGCCGGTGGCCAGGGAATCAGCCTCGGCGAGAGCGTGCAGCAGTTCCAGCACCACGGTGTCGCCACCCAGGGCCTCCACGACTGCGGTGATCGTCTGGGGGTCCTGCAGGTCACGGCGGGTGGCGGTCTGCGGCAACAGCAGATGATGGCGCACGACCTTGGACAGGATGGTGATGTCCGAGGGCCACAGCCCCAACCTCGTGCCGATCTGGGTGGCCAGTTCGGCCCCGATCACGCTGTGGTCTCCGCCGCGGCCCTTGCCGATGTCATGGACCAGGGCGCCGAGCACGAGAAGATCGGGGCGAGACACCCTTGTCGTGAATGCGCTTGCCCGGGAGACGGTTTCGACCAGATGCCGGTCTACCGTCCAGATGTGGACGACGTCGCGGGGAGGTAGGTCCCGGACCGCCCCCCACTCCGGGAACAGCCGGCCCCACAGCCCCGTGCGGTCGAGCGCTTCGATGGTGCCGACCGCCGACGGTCCGGCGGCCAGCATGACGAGCAGGTCCTTGAGCGCCTGGCGCGGCCAGGGGGTGCGCAACTCGGGCGCGGTTTCGGCCAGTCGCCCCAAGGTCGAGCCGGCCATCGGTAGTCCCGTGGTCGCCGATGCGGCGGCGACCCGCAGTATCAGGCCGGGGTCACGCTCGGGACGGGCGTCGCGGGCCAGGATCACCTCGCCGTTGAACTCGATGACACCTTCGTCGATCGGACGGCGCACCGGCCTGCGCAGTGCCGACAGCCCGCGGCGGGGCAGCGAGTTGGCCGCCGTCCGAATGCCGGCGTCGACGTAGTAGCTGACGGTGCGTGCGGCATCGGAGAGCATCCGGGCCAGGTCGAACCGGTCGCCGATGCGCAACGACGCGCCGATCTCGTCGGCATGCTGGGCCAGCAGCAGCTCGCGGCCACGGCCTGCCACCCGGTGCAACTCGGTGCGGACATTGAGCAGCGAAAGGTGAGCTTCGCCAAGGGTTTCCGTCGGTGAGGCCAGCGATCGGCTGGGATACACGTCGGCCAGTTGCGCGATAGCCAGCGCGTTGAGCAGTTGGACGTCGCGCAGACCACCTCTGCCGCACTTGAGGTCGGGCTCGGCCCGGTGCGCGATCTGGCCGCTACGCTGCCAACGCGCGCGGGTGTGCTCGACGAGTTCGTCGAAGCGGGGGCCGATTCCGGTGCGCCACTGGCTTCGGGCTCCGCCGATGAGCAGTGAGGACATGTCGGCGTCGCCGGCGATGTGCCGGGCCTCGAGCATGGCCAGGCCGGCGGAGATGTCCTCCCCGGCGACCTTGAGGGCCTGCGGGACGGTCCGGACGCTGTGGTCGAGCCGAATATTGGCATCCCACAACGGGTACCACAGCAGCTCGGCGACCTCGCCGACGACATCGTCGGGCATGTTGTCGTGCAGCAGCATCAGATCGAGATCCGAGAACGGCAGGATCTCGCCCCGGCCCAGACCTCCCGTCGCCACGATCGCGAAGCCACTGTTGGCCGTGATGCCGATCTCGGTCGCCTTCGTGGTGAGCCAGAAGTCGTAGAGATCGAGCAGTGCGTTTCGCAACGCCGCGGAGTCGAGATGGCGGGACCCTCCGGTCAGGAGCTGCCCGGCGGCGGCGACGAGATCGGTTGCAGGACGCGACGAACCCGCCGCCGGGCGCTCCCATCTGGGGGCTCCGGCGGCGGGCTGTCGATTCTGTCCTGTCATGAGTTGTCCTCTCCGGCACTTACCGATCTAGCGCTGTTCCGTACAAGTGCCGGGAGACGACCGCTCATTCCACGATGTCGAGTTACAGGGCGTCGGACCCCCGCTCACCGGTGCGCACACGAACGACGGTGTCGACCGGGCTGACCCACACCTTGCCGTCGCCGATCTTGCCGGTGCGAGCGGCCTGGACGATCACGTCCACGACCTTGTCGACTGCGGCATCGTCGACGACGACCTCGACACGCACCTTCGGGACGAAGTCCACCGAGTACTCCGCACCGCGGTACACCTCGGTGTGGCCCTTCTGACGACCGTAACCCTGAACCTCGCTGACGGTCATCCCGAGAATGCCCGTCTGTTCGAGACCGGTCTTGACATCCTCCAGCGTGAACGGCTTGACGATCGCTGTGATCAGCTTCATTTAGTGGATCCCTTCGCAGCCATTGTGAATGCCTCTACCCATAGTTCCCGATCAGACGAGTTCATAAGCGGTTTCCGCATGCTCGGTCTCGTCGATGCCGGTGTCCTCGTCCTCCTTGGACACCCGCCAGCCCAGCGGCTTGACGGCGAAGGCGATGATGGCGGTCAGGACCGCGGTGAACACGAGTGCCACCACAGCGATGACGACCTGCACGACCAGCTGCTGGAAGTTGCCGCCGGTGAAAAGACCGGTCTCAGTGGCGAAGAACCCGAGCGAAACGGTGCCCCACAGTCCGGCGACGAGGTGCACGCCGACGACGTCGAGCGAATCGTCGTAGCCGAACTTGTATTTCATCCCGATCGCCAGCGAGGACAGCACACCTGCGACCGCACCGACGACAAGCGACCAGATGGGCGTGAGGCTGCCGCACGCCGGCGTGATGGCGACCAGACCAGCGACCACACCCGACGCGGCGCCCACACTGGTGGCGTGGCCGTCACGGATGCGCTCGACCACCAGCCAGGCCAGCATCGCGGCCGCGGTGGCAGCGGTGGTGTTCACCCACACCAGGCCCGCGAGCATATCGGCGGCGCCTTCGGAGCCGACGTTGAAGCCGAACCAGCCGAACCACAGGATCGCCGCACCCAGCATCACGAACGGGATGTTGTGCGGGCGGAAGGCGGTTTTGCCGAATCCACTGCGCTTGCCCAGCAGGATTGCCAGCACGAGCGCGGCCATACCGGCGTTGATGTGCACCACGGTGCCGCCGGCGAAGTCGATGGGTGCGACGTTGGCGCCGCCCTCCTCGTCCACGCCGAACATCCTGGCCGCGAGGCCCTGATCACTGGCCGACAGCAGGCCACCGCCCCAGACCATGTGCGAGAGCGGGAAGTACACCAGCGTGACCCAGAGTCCGCCGAACACCAGCCAGGTGCCGAACTTCATCCGGCCTTCGACCGCACCCGAGATCAGCGCGACGGTGATCACCGCGAAGGTCAGCTGGAACGCCACCCAGACGATCGCGGGCACCGTACCGAATCCGCCGGAGACGAAGGTGTCGACACCACCGATCTCGCGCACCTCGGCAAGTTGGTTGACGCCGAAGAGTGCAAAGGGGCTGTCGAAGAAGAGACCGGGATCCTCGCCGGTATGCGCCGAGGAGAAGGACATCGAGTAGCCCCACAGCACGTAGATGACGCTGACCAGGCCCAGCGAGCTGAACGACATCATCATCATGTTGAGGACGGACTTCTGCCGGGACAGGCCGCCGTAGAAGAATGCCAGACCGGGTGTCATGAACAACACCAGCGCGGCGGACGTGAGTACCCATGCCGTATCACCGGCGCTCAGGCCGTCAGGCCCGAACGGCAGAAACATGTCGTCCGGTATGGCTAGGGCTACATCGTGCAAGCCAACCACTTTGTGTGAACCTCCTTGGGGATGACGGCCGACAGGATCGGCCTCCCGAAGAGACTCTTAGGCATGCGTTTCACCTGTGATGCTGTTGTGTTTCTTCTGCGTGAACGGATTCGCCCAAATCGTTACGCTCGTGTTTCGCTGACCAAGATCAGCAAAATCCGGCTCCGCGTGAAAGGATTACCGTCCCGCGTTGCTGCGTCGGGCGGGTCAGCCCAGAAGCGCGTCGACGAACGCGGCCGGCTCGAACGGCGCAAGGTCGTCTGGTCCTTCGCCCAAACCGACGAGTTTGACCGGCACGCCGAGCTCCTGTTGAACACGGAACACGATGCCGCCCTTGGCGGTGCCGTCCAGCTTGGTCAGCACCACCCCGGTGATGTTGACGACCTCGGCGAACACCCGCGCCTGCGGCAGGCTGTTCTGGCCGATCGTCGCGTCCAGCACGAGCAGCACTTCGTCGACCGCCGCGCGCTTGCTCACAACTCGTTTGACCTTGCCGAGCTCGTCCATCAGCCCGGTCTTGGTGTGCAGCCGGCCGGCGGTGTCGATGACGACGACGTCGGCCCCGGTGGTGATGCCGGTGTCCACGGCGTCGAACGCCACCGACGCCGGGTCGGCGCCCTCGGGGCCACGCACGACCTGTGCGCCGACGCGTGACGCCCACGTCTGCAGC
>NZ_JBAUJR010000114.1:0-11743 GCF_049683935.1 Mycobacterium sp.
GGTCGGCTGCGCCTGCACGTCCGCATCGACGAGCGCACCGCGGGCTTCCTGGCGATCGGTCTGGCGCTCGCCGAGCGGGCGCCGGTGTGCATCGCGATGACGTCGGGCACCGCGGTGGCCAACCTGGGTCCGGCGGTGGTGGAGGCCAACTACGCCCGGGTTCCGCTGATCGTGCTGTCGGCCAACCGGCCCTACGAACTGCTGGGCACCGGCGCCAACCAGACCTTCGAGCAACTCGGCTATTTCGCCACCCAGGTGCGCGCCAACGTCAGTCTCGGGCTGGCCCCCGATCTGCGCGGCGCTCCCGGTGAATTCGATTCCCTCAACGCGCAGTGGCGCTCGGCCACCTGCCGCGTTTTGGTGGCCGCCAAGGGTTCTCGGTCGGCCAACGCCGGACCGGTGCAGTTCGACATCCCGCTGCGCGAGCCGCTGGTGCCCGGCGTCAGTGAAGACGGAGTGCCGGGCCGAACCTACGCCCCCGAAGGACGTCCCGACGGCAAGCCGTGGACCTTCACCCCGCCCGTGACGTTCGACCAGCCGCTGGACATCGACATCACCCCGGACACGGTGGTCATCGCCGGTCACGGCGCCGGCGTTCACCCGAACCTGGCACATCTGCCCACCGTCGCCGAGCCCACCGCGCCGGCCGCGGAGAACCCGTTGCATCCGTTCGCGCTGCCGCTGCTGCACCCCAAGCAGGTCATCATGCTGGGCCGCCCGACCCTGCACCGCCCGGTGTCCACGCTGCTGGCCGACCCGTCGGTGCCCGTCTTCGCCCTGACCACCGGCCCGCGGTGGCCCGATGTCTCCGGCAACTCGCAGGCCACGGGCACCCGTGCGGTCACCTCCGGCGCGCCGTCGGCGGACTGGCTGCGCCGCTGCGCCGAGGCGAACAACCACGCCGTCACCGCGGTCCGCGACCAACTCGCGTCGCATCCGCTGACCACCGGACTGCACGTCGCCGCGGCCGTCGCCGATGCGCTACGACCCGGCGATCAACTGGTCCTGGGCGCATCGAACCCGGTCCGCGACATCGCGCTGGTGGGCTTCGACGCCACCGGCGTCAAAGTGCGGTCCAACCGCGGGGTGGCGGGCATCGACGGAACGGTGTCGACGGCGATCGGGGCGGCTTTAGCGTTTGAACGAGCGGGGGCCTCCGAGAGCACCGGCGGCCGGACCATCGCGCTGCTCGGCGACCTGACGTTTGTGCACGACAGTTCGGGTCTGCTGATCGGGCCCACCGAGCCGACACCGAAGAACCTGACGATCGTGGTGTCCAACGACAACGGTGGCGGCATCTTCGAGTTGCTCGAGCAGGGCGACACCCGGTATTCCGATGTGTCCTCGCGGGTCTTCGGCACCCCGCACGACGTCGACGTCGGCGCGCTCTGCCGCGCTTACCACGTCGAAAGCCGGCAGATCGAGGTCGCCGACCTGGCCGATTGCCTCGGCGAGCCGTTCGAGGGCATGCGGGTCCTGGAGGTGAAGGCCGACAGATCGTCGCTGCGGGCGCTGCACGCCTCGATCAAGGCCACTCTGTGAATGGTGTGCGTGACCGCCTGAACGCGTTGTGGCGCCTCATCGTTCCGCACCTCTCAGGTGAGCCCGGCGAGACTCACGGCGGCCGGATCGTACGACGGATCCGGATCGGAATCGTGGTGGTGACGTGCCTGGTGACGTTGCAGTCGGTGCTGCTGGTGCTGGGGGCCTGGCGCAACGACCGGCAGATCGAACGTCACCTCGGGGTGGCCGAGGCCAGTGTCCTCGACGCGGGCCCGCGGCGCTCGACCATCGAGTTCGTCACGCCGGACCGGGTGACCTACCGGCCCGAGCTCGGCGTGCTGTATCCGTCGGAGCTCGAGCCCGGCATGCGCATCTACGTCGAGTACGACGTGAACAACCCGGATCTGGTCCGGGTCCGGGACCGCAATGCTGCGCTGGCGATCATTCCCGCGGGATCGATCGCGGTTGTCGGATGGGTGATCGCCGGGGCGGCGCTCGGGGTGACCGCCGTGGTCGAACGGCGCCTCGACGGTCGCGAGCTGGTGGCCTGACTCAGGATTGGACGAGGTTGTCCAGCCAGTCGTCGTCGTAGATGTCGAGCTTCTCGCCGGCTTCCAGATCGAACACCGTCGGGGTGCCGGTCTGCACGGGGTCGATGTCGAACAGGAATCCGAAGTTGGCGTCCTCCATCTCGGCGATGTCGACGGCTTCCTCGTCGCGCGCGACGGTGTTCGCGATGGGATCGGGCATGCCTGCGCTGGACGCCATGTCGCGCAGTTCGTCCGGTGTGAACGCCGGTCCGCCGGCGTCCTGATTGACCCAGAGTTCCTCGACGAAGCGCTGGAACTGTGAACCGCTGGGACCGACGCCGGACACCGGCGTCTGCGCGGCCAGGAACAGTGCGTTGGCGACCGTGGAGGAGTACCCGTCGTAGTCGTCGTCCATGAAGGTCAACGGACGGTAGGTGACCTGCAGGCTGCCGACGTTGACGTGGTAGTGCAGCGCGTCACCGAAATCGCGCTGCAGGTCGCTGCAGTGGCGGCACTGCGGTTCGGTGAAGATCTCGATCCGCGCGGGTGCGTCGTCGTAGCCCGCGACGATCCCGTACCCGTCCACGGACAAGGCCAGTGGCGCGCTGGTGGAGTCCCGCTGGGCGGTGCCGCTGATCTGTTGTGAACAGCCGACCACCAGGAGCAGCACGGCCAGGGTTCCGATGACCTGCGCTGCTCTGAAAATCCGCATGCCGAGAGGGTAACGCCCATCACCCGGCAATTCGTGTGACATATCCCTGGTGGCAACCTCGCCGACAGGTGGCGATGTCACTGTCGCGGAGTGCGGGTAGCGATCGTCGCAGAGTCATTCCTCCCGAACGTCAACGGCGTCACCAACTCCGTGCTTCGGGTGATCGAGCATCTGCGCCGCACCGGGCACGAAGTGCTGGTCATCGCCCCGGACACCCCACGCGGGCAACCCGCCGCCGACAAGGTCTACGAGGGAATCCGGGTCCACCGGGTGCCGTCCAAGATGTTCCCGAAGGTGACCTCGCTGCCGCTGGGTGTGCCCCGGCCGCGGATGGTCGGTGTGCTGCGCGGCTTCGACCCCGACGTGGTCCACCTCGCCTCCCCGGCGCTGCTCGGCTACGGAGGTCTGCACGCTGCTCGTCACCTGGGGATTCCGACAGTGGCGGTGTTCCAGACCGACATCGCGGGCTTCGCGAAGAGCTACGGCGTCGGGGTCGCCTCGAGGGCGGCGTGGGCCTGGAACCGGCACCTGCACAAGCGTGCCGACCGCACGCTGGCGCCCTCCACCTCGGCAATGGAAGATCTTGCCGCCCATGGCATCCCGCGGGTGCACAAGTGGGCTCGCGGAGTGGACGTGACCGGGTTCGCGCCTTCGGCGCGTGATGACCGGCTACGACGGTCCTGGTCGCCGGATGGCAAGCCGATCATCGGGTTCGTCGGGCGGCTGGCCCCGGAGAAACACGTCGAACGGCTGGCCGCAATCGCCCACCGCGACGACCTGCAGATCGTCGTCGTCGGCGACGGAGTCGATCGGCGGAAACTCGAATCGTCGATTCCGAGAGCAGTTTTCACCGGACCTCTCTACGGCGGTGAACTGTCGAGCGCGTATGCCAGCATGGATGTCTTCGTCCACCCCGGCGAGCACGAGACGTTCTGCCAGGCGGTGCAGGAGGCGATGGCTTCGGGGCTTCCGGTCATCGCCCCCGACGCCGGCGGTCCGAGGGATCTGGTCGCGCCCTACCGGACGGGCCTGTTGCTGCCCGTCGACGAGTTCGAGCACAGGCTGGCGGAATCAGTGGATCACCTGGTGGCCGAACGGCGTCGCTATTCGGTGGCGGCCCGGCGCAGCGTGCTCGGCCGGACCTGGCCGGTGATCTGCGACGAACTGCTGGGCCACTACGAGGAAGTGGTGGGAACCCGCGCGGCCAAGGTCGCCTGAGCTGGACCTCCTCCCGGTGGTTGCGTCCGCGCGATCGACTTCGGTATGACGGAACTACGGGGCGGCGACCACGTCGCCGCTTCCAACCACGGATTCGGTCGCGACGACAGAGGAGGTGCGGACGATGTGGAACGCTGCCCTGACGCACGCTCTGACCGAGCCGACGAGGAAACTCGCTGAGGCAGCGCTGCATTCGCGTCGCTTCGCGCGAGCACCCATCTCGCTGTACCGGGCCGGTCTGGGCTTTGTGTTCGGATCCCGGATGCTGATGCTCGAACACGTGGGTCGACGCACCGGCGCCAAAAGGTACGTGGTCCTCGAGGTCATCGATCAGCCCGACCCGAATACCTACGTCGTTCCCTCAGGGTTCGGCGAACGCTCACAGTGGTTCCAGAATGTGATCGCCGAACCGGAGGTCAAGGTGTCGGTGGCGCGGCGGCGCAGCGTCGCAGGCACCGCCCGTCGGCTCTCCACGGGTGAGGCCGACGCGGCGCTGCAGCACTACATCGGTCGGCATCCGCGGGCGTGGAGTTCACTCAAAGAAGTGGTCCAGCGCACCCTGGGCGGCCGGGTGGACCCGCCGGACACCGATCTGCCGATGGTCGAGTTGCGCTGCCGATGAGACAGCTCAGCCGCTTGATTGCCGTCCTCGGCGCGGTGTGCTGCACCGCATGCTCGACGCCGGCGACGGTCACGGAGGTCACCCACCATCCGCCGCAGGGGTGGGCGCCCTCGGCGGCCGCCGTCGTCGACCGCCTCGAGAACGACGGGAAGGTGGTGCTGCATCCCATGGACACCACCAGCACCGACTGTGCCGGAGCGGGTTGTGAGCAGGTGATCACCACCGACCGTTTCCGGATCATGTCCTTTTCGACCACCGGCAACGCGCAGATCTACGCCGCAGACCGTGGTCTGAGGCAGGTGGAAACACTGGTGGTGGACTTCTCGCCGACAGTTGCCGAACCGGCCCGTGACCGGCTGTGGTCGCAGATCTCGCAGCTGGTGGGCTGACGCGTCTGTCAGCCCTGCGCTTCGACCGCCACGGGTTGCCACTGCTCCCAGGTCGCCAGCCGGCTCTCGTAGTCGGCCTTGGCCAGCTGCAGCGGCTTCTCGCCGAAGAACACCCGCAGCGGGGGCGGAGAGGCGTCGACGACCTTGAGGATGGCCCGCGCGGAGGCCTGCGGGTCGCCGGGGGTGGGCATCCGCTGAGCACGCTTGGCGTCGGCCTCGGCGTGCGCCTCTTCGTAGTCGGGCAGCGGCGTCGCCCGCTTCGACGACGGACCGGCCCAGTCGGTCGAGAAGCCACCCGGCTCGATCAGCGTGACGTGGACGCCGAACGACTCGATCTCCTGCGCGAGGGCCTGCGAGAAACCTTCCAGGGCCCATTTGGACGCGTGATAGATGCCGACATTCTGGAAGGCCGTGATGCCGCCTATCGAGGACACCTGGATGAGGTGACCACTGCGCTGCGCGCGCAGATAGGGCAGCGCGGCCTGGGTGATCCACAGGGCGCCGAACACGTTGGTCTCGATCTGATCGCGCGCTTCTGCTTCGGAGAGTTCCTCGATGAAGCCGAACTGACCGTAGCCGGCGTTGTTGACGACGATGTCGAGTCGCCCGAAGTGGTCGTGGGCTGCTTTGACGGCCTCGAAGTCGGCGGCGCGGTCGGTCACGTCGAGGGTGATCGGCAGCAGTGCGTCGCCGTACTTGGCGCTGAGGTCGTCCAGTGAGGACACGTCGCGCGCCGTGGCCGCGACCTTGTCGCCGCGCTCCAGCGCAGCGATCGTCCATTCGCGCCCGAACCCGCGCGACGTACCGGTGATGAACCAGATTTTTTCGCTCATTGCTGGGTCAATGCCTGCGGCGGCGCTGTGCATTCCCGCCTCAAGCAGGTTCACAGGTAGCGTCGGCGGAGTGAATCGGGCGTCGCTGGAGAAGAATCCTCACGAGGTCGCGTCGATGTTCGACGGGGTCGCGCGCCGCTACGACCTGACCAACACGGTGCTCTCGCTCGGCCAGGACCGCTTCTGGCGCCGTGCCACCCGGGCGGCGCTGAAGATCGGACCGGGCGACAAGGTCCTCGACCTGGCGGCCGGGACCGCAGTGTCGACCGAAGAGCTGGCAGCCTCCGGCGCGTGGTGTGTGGCTGCGGACTTTTCTGTCGGCATGCTCGCCGCGGGTGCGGGCCGCAGCGTGCCGAAGGTCGCCGGCGACGCGACCCGACTTCCGTTCGCCGACGGCGTGTTCGACGCGGTGACGATCAGCTTCGGGCTGCGCAACGTCGTCGACCACTCGGCGGGGTTGCGTGAGATGGCGCGGGTGACACGCCCGGGTGGCCGGTTGGTGGTGTGCGAGTTCTCGACGCCGACCAACCCGCTGTTCTCCACCGTGTACAAGGAGTACCTGATGCAGGCGCTGCCGCGGATCGCCCGAACGGTGTCGTCGAACCCCGACGCCTACGTGTATCTGGCGGAGTCGATTCGGGCCTGGCCGGATCAGGCGGACCTGGCGCGGCGCATCGGTGACGCCGGGTGGACGGATCTGCGGTGGCGCAACCTGTCCGGCGGCATCGTCGCGCTGCACGCCGCCACCAAGCCCCGGTAGCCCTGTAGTTCCCCGAGTTTCGCGAGCGCGCGCGTTTGCACGCCGACACGCCGCAAACTGTGTGCCTGCGCGCTCGTTCGCGGGCGGCGAAAGCGCCCTTTTGGTCCCCGCTGCGCCGCTACGGTCAGGGCCATGCCGTATGGACGCCACGCCGACCCCGACGCCACGCTGGGGACCGACCCACGCTCAGATCCCCGCATGGTCGAGGCATTCGCCCGATTCGGTTTGGACGGACGGATGCCCTCGAGCGGGCTGACCGTCGACTCGCCCCTGGAGGAGCGGCACGCCTTCGCGGCCATGAGCGAAGAAGCGATCGGCGCGATCTTCGAAGCGCTCGCCGGCGACGTCTCCACTCCCAACGGGGTGTCGTCGACCACGACCACCATCACCGGCGTCGACGGCAACGACATCACGCTGTACATCAGCAGGCCCGATGACGCGGCGGGCCCGCTGCCGGCCGTCCTGCACCTGCACGGCGGCGGCATGGCGATCGGCAGCGCCACGGACCTCTGCTACGTCCGGTTGCGCGAACATCTCGCCGCGACCGGTCTCGTCGTCGTCGGGGTCGAATTCCGGAACTCCAGCGCGAAACTGGGTTCCCATCCGTTCCCTGCCGGGCTCGACGACTGCGCTTCGGCGGCTCGATGGGCCAGCGCCAACCGCCGCGATCTCGGTATCAGCCACATCGTCGCGTCCGGGGAATCCGGCGGCGGCAACCTGACACTGACGTTGGCGCACAAGGCGAAACGGGAGGGTTGGATCGACGAGATCGCAGGCTTCTACGCGCAGTGCCCGTTCATCTCTAATCGGTGGCAGCAGGACTGCGACGACCTGCCGTCCCTCGAGGAGAACGACGGCTACTTCATCAGTCGCGAGCAGGCCGCACTGCTCGGCTCGCTGTATGACCCCGACGGTTCACACGCCGACGATGCGACGTGCTGGGCAGCGATGGCCACCGACGAGGAACTGAGAGATCTTCCGCCGCATGTGATTTCGGTCAACGAACTCGACCCGCTGCGCGACGAGGGGCTGCAGTACTACCGCAGACTGTTGCGCGCCGGCGTACCCACGATCGGTCGGGTGGTGGCGGGTACGTGCCACGGCGGAGATCTGCTGTTCGGCAGCGCGATGCCGGAGGTGTTCGGCGCCAGCGTCCGCGACCTCAGCGGGTTCGCCCACTCGCTGGCTTAGGGCCCCCTCCACAGCCTCGCGGACTGTTCCCCGACGTCGGCGTCGTGGATCTGCTGGAAGTTGCGTCCGCCTCGACCGAACGTGGCGATGACCGCCGGCGGCGCCGCGGACTCGACGACCGGGCCGGTCTGCCACCGACATGGCCGGACGTGGACCAGGTCGACGCTCTCGCCTGCGGCGTCGTACGAGTACGGTCCGGCGATCCGGCCGAGCCAGTACAGTCCGTCGCCGTCCCGGGTCCACACGAACGACCCGTCGTCCACCTCGGCGAAGCGTTCGACGCGGCGTGCCAATCGTTCGGGATCGCGATCACCACCGAACCCGCAGAGTCCCGACGACAGCGCGCGCGCAAGCGTGGTCTGCGGGTCCACATCGTCGCGACGTGAGCGCAGCGGTGCCCGGTACACGGATGTCACGCTCGCGGAACGCCGGGCGTCACGTGAACGGGCGACGGTCGTCGATGCGGCCCGACAGCCGCCCCGCTCCCCGCCACGCTCGTGCCACCACGTCCTCGTCGGCCTCGGTGACGAAATTGCCCATCACCCGGACTGCCATCCTCATCAGGAGTCCGGACCGCATGGCCACCGGCCCGGCCGCCGGCAGGAAGCGCGGGAACGTCAGCAGCAGGGCCAGTCGGCGGGCCACGGAGAAGCCGCGCGCATAGTGCTCGTGCAGGACCGCCGGCCACGCCCGCGAGAAGTCGTCGAGGTCCAACAACTCCACGGCCAGTCGGCCGGTCTCCAGCCCGTAATCGATGCCCTCGCCGTTGAGCGGGTTAACGCACGCCGCAGCGTCGCCGATCAGCATCCAGTTGGGTCCGGCCACCCCGGACACCGCGCCACCCATCGGCAGCAGCGCCGACAACCCCGCGCGCGGTTCACCCTCGAAGCCCCACTCGTCGCGGCGCAGGCCGGTGTAGTAGCTCATCAGGGGTCGCAGCGCGGCGTCGGCGGGCCGTTTCGAGGTCGCCAGCGCGCCGACACCGATGTTCACTTCGCCGTTGCCCAGCGGGAAGATCCAGCCGTATCCGGGCAGCACCTCACCGTCGGGGGAGCGCAGTTCCAGATGTGAAGTGATCCACGGTTCGTTGCTGCGCGGGGTGGCGATGTAGCCGCGGATGGCGACGCCGTAGACGGTCTCCTTGTGCCACTCGCGGCCGAGGACGCGTCCCAGTGTCGAGCGCGCCCCGTCGGCGACGATCAGGCTCGAGCACCGGATCACCTGCCCGGAATCCAGCACCACTGCGGTCACCCGCCCGGACACATCACGCTGCACGTCAACAGCTTTCGCTCCGAGCTTCATCTTGGCGCCGTCGTCGACGGCCACCAGACGGATGCGCTCGTCGAGCTCTGTGCGGGGGACTGCGCTACTCGAGGGCGGGAACGACGGACCCGGCCACGGCACCTCGACGTCGGCGCCGAAACCGGACATCCGCAACCCGCGGTGGGCGATCCTGCCGTCGAGCCAGGAGCCGAGCCCGAGACGCCGCATCTCGGCGATCGCGCGTGGGGTCAGCCCGTCGCCGCAGGCCTTGTCTCGGGGGAACTGGGCGGAGTCGATCACCAGCACGTCGCGCCCGGAGCGCGCCGCCCATGCCGCGGCCGCGGATCCGGCAGGCCCGGCCCCGACCACGATGACGTCAGCGCTGCTCGACCCCTCGGTCGCACCTGTCGCCGGGTAGTCCATGACTCCCAGTATGTTGGCAGTGTGAGGACACCGGCGAACGTGGTGGCGGGAGTGGACTTCGGGGATGCCCAGTTCGCCCAGGATGTCCGGGACGGCGTGGCCCGTGTCGAGGCCCTGATGTCCGAGGAGCTGGGTCGTGCCGACGCGCTGATGTCCGAGGCCGTGCAGCATCTCTTCCAGGCCGGCGGGAAACGGTTCCGCCCGCTGTTCACGGTGCTGTCCGCTCAGCTGGGGCCCGAACCCGACGCGTGGCAGGTCTCCGTCGCGGGCGCGGTGATCGAGCTGGTCCACCTCGCGACGCTGTACCACGACGACGTGATGGACGAGGCGCAGGTGCGCCGCGGCGCCTCCAGCGCCAACGCCCGCTGGAGCAACAACATCGCGATCCTGGCCGGCGACTACCTGTTCGCGACGGCATCACGGCTGGTCTCGCGTCTGGGTCCCGACGCAGTGCGGATCATCGCCGACACGTTCGCCCTGCTGGTGACCGGTCAGATGCGGGAGACCCGCGGCGCGGCCGACCAGGTCGATTCGATCGACCATTACCTCAAGGTGGTCTACGAGAAGACGGCCTGCCTGATCTCGGCCTCGGGCCGATTCGGCGCGACGTTCTCCGGCGCCGACGACGAGCAGGTCGAACGGTTGGCGCGGCTCGGCGGGATCGTCGGCACGGCCTTTCAGATCTCCGACGACATCATCGACATCGACAGCGACCCCGACGAGTCGGGCAAGGTGCCGGGCACCGATCTGCGTGAGGGCGTGCACACGCTGCCGGTGCTGTACGCGCTGCGTGAGGAGGGTCCGGACGCCGACAGGCTGCGCGAACTGCTGTCCGGCCCGGTCGAGGACGACGACGAACTGGCCGAGGCGCTGCGGCTGCTGCGCGCGTCCAAGGGAATCACGAAGGCCAAGGAGACTGTGGCGGGGTACGCCAAGCAGGCCGAGCAGGAGCTCGCCCTGTTGCCCGACGGGCCGGGTCGCCAGGCGTTGGCCACGCTGGTGAACTACACCATCACCCGGCACGGCTGAGCATCCGGAAACTCCGCGGGCAGTCCGAGCGTTGACTGCAGCGATGACTCTTCCAACTTCGGTGGGTCGGCAGGTTTTCTCGAGGAGGCAAGCACGATGACGTGGCACCCGCACGCCAACAGGGCGAAGACGTTCCTGTTGTTGGCGGTGTTCTCGGGTCTGATCGTCGGGGTCGGCGCGATGTTCGGCCGCAACATCATGTTCCTGGCGGTGCTGTTCGCCATCGGCATGAACGCCTACGTGTATTTCAACAGCGACAAGATGGCGCTCAAGGCGATGCACGCCCAGCCCGTCACCGAGATGCAGGCGCCGTTGATGTACAAGATCGTGCGCGAACTCGCCACGACGGCCCGGCAGCCGATGCCGCGGCTCTACGTCAGCGACACCGCCGCGCCGAACGCGTTCGCCACCGGCCGCAACCCGCGCAATGCGGCGGTCTGTTGCACGACGGGCATCCTCGGAATCCTCAACGAACGTGAGTTGCGGGCGGTGCTCGGCCACGAGCTGTCCCATGTCTACAACCGCGACATCCTGATCTCGTGTGTGGCCGGCGCGATGGCCTCGGTGATCACCGCCCTGGCCAACCTGGCGTTCTTCGCGAGCATGTTCGGCGGAAACCGCGACGGCGGCACCAATCCCTTTGCGATCCTGCTGGTTTCGCTGCTGGGCCCGATCGCGGCGACGGTGATCCGGCTGGCGGTGTCGCGCTCGCGGGAGTATCAGGCCGACCAGTCCGGAGCGGAGCTCACCGGCGATCCGCTGGCCTTGGCCAGCGCGTTGCGCAAGATCAGCACCGGCGTCCAGCAGGCGCCGCTGCCGCCGGAGCCGCAGCTGGCCGATCAGGCGCACCTGATGATCGCCAACCCGTTCCGCGCCGGGGAGAAGATCGGCAAGCTGTTCGCGACCCACCCGCCGATGGAGGATCGCATCGCCCGGCTGGAGGCCATGGCCGGCCGCGGACCCGACCGCTACTAGGGGATCCGGCGCGGATAGCGACACTCGAGGTGCTCAACCGCGCCAGATCCGCTTAGGGTGGGCGACGTGCTGACCAGAATTCTCACCGCAGCGGCGGCAGCAGCCGCGGCCCTGGCCCTGCCCGGCATCGCGGCGGCCGACCCGCCTCCGGTGCCGAACATCAACGCCATGCCGCCGGTGAACCCGCAGGACTTCGCCGCGATGGACGGCGCCTGGTACTCCTTCGCGGTTCCTGGCGGAGTGACGTGCGTGATGGACCGGCAGACCGGCGGCTACGGGTGCAGCGGTCCGCTGC
>NZ_JBAUJR010000115.1:0-40264 GCF_049683935.1 Mycobacterium sp.
GGCGACGCGTATGGCCGCGTCCGCCGCATGGTCGACGAGCACGGCGAGGACGTCAGCGAGGCGCTGCCGTCCCGGCCGGTGCAGGTCATCGGCTTCACGTCGGTGCCAGGAGCAGGCGACAACCTGCTGGTCGTCGACGAGGACCGGATCGCCCGGCAGATCGCCGACCGGCGCAGCGCGCGCAAGCGCAACGCGCTGGCCGCCAAGACACGCAAGCGCATCAGCCTGGACGATCTGGACGCCGCGCTGAAGGAAACGTCGCAGCTGAACCTGATCCTCAAGGGCGACAACTCCGGCACCGTCGAGGCGCTGGAAGAGGCCCTGTACGGGATCGAGATCGACGACGAGGTGGAACTGCGCGTCATCGACCGCGGTGTCGGCGGTGTCACCGAGACCAACGTCAACCTGGCGTCGGCATCGGACGCGATCATCATCGGGTTCAACGTCCGTGCGGAAGGCAAGGCCACCGAGCTGGCCAACCGCGAGGGCGTCGACATCCGGTACTACTCGGTGATCTATCAGGCGATCGACGAGATCCAGAGTGCGCTCAAGGGCATGCTCAAGCCGGTCTACGAGGAGAAGGAACTCGGCCGCGCCGAGATCCGGGCGATCTTCCGGTCGTCGAAGGTCGGCAATATCGCCGGTTGCCTCGTCACCTCGGGCATCATGCGGCGCAACGCCAAGGCCCGCCTGTTGCGCGACAACGTGGTGGTGGCCGAGACGGTCACGATCTCGTCGCTCAAGCGGGAGAAGGACGATGCCACCGAGGTCCGCGAAGGTTATGAGTGCGGTCTGACTCTGACCTACAACGACATCAAGGAAGGCGACGTCATCGAGGCGTACGAGCTCGTCGAAAAAGCACGCACGTGATGACCAGCAGCCATGGTTGATGTCGGTCGGGCGCGCAGGCTGTCCAAACGCATCGGCACGGTGGTGGCGTCGGCGATCGAGTTCGAGATCAAGGATCCCCCGCTGGCCTTCGTGACCATCACGGACACGAAGGTCACGGGAGATCTGCACGACGCCACGGTGTACTACACGGTGCGCGGCGAGACGTTGCAGGAGGAACCCGACTACGCGGCGGCCGCGGCGGCGCTGGAGCGGGCCAAGGGCACGCTGCGGAGCAAGGTCGGTGCGGCCACCGGTGTGCGTTTCACCCCGACGCTGGCCTTTGTCCTCGACAAGGTGCCGGAGACCTCGGCCCACATGGAAGAACTGCTGGCCCGTGCGCGGGCGGCAGATGAGGATTTGGCTAGGGTTCGCCAAGGCGCCAAGCATGCCGGTGACGCCGACCCGTACCGTGTAACCGGGGCGGAGGACACAGCAGACGTGGGGCCGGACGCTGAGGACACTGGTGACCGCAACAGAGACGACGACTGACGCACTGGTGACCGGTGCGCGCGTCGATGCGCGTGCCGCTGCTGCACTCCTTTCGGACGCCGACTCCGTCAGCGTGGTCTGTCATGTCTTCCCCGATGCCGACACCATCGGTGCAGGGCTGGCGTTGGCGTTGGTTCTCGACCGCGCGGGCAAATCCGTCGAGGTCAGCTTCGCCGAGCCGGCGCAGCTACCGGAATCACTGCAGTCGCTGCCCGGCGGTCACCTGCTGGTGGCCTCGCAGGATCTTCGTCGTGACGCCGACCTGGTGGTCACAGTGGACATCCCGAGCATGAACCGGTTGGGCGCGTTGGGCGATTGCGCTGCGCCCGGCCGGCCGGTGTTGGTCATCGACCACCATGCCTCCAACAATCTGTTCGGCACCGCGAACTACGTTGACTCGTCCGCGGATTCGACGACGATGCTGGTCGCCGACCTCCTGGATGCCTGGGACAAGCCGATCGACGCGGACGTCGCGCACTGTCTGTACGCGGGTCTGACCACCGACACCGGTTCGTTCCGTTGGGCGAGTGCCCGCGCGCACCGACTTGCGGCGCGTCTGGTCGATCTCGGCGTCGACAACGCGGCGATCAGCCGCACCCTGCTGGACACCCACCCGTTCGCATGGCTTCCCATGCTGTCGCGGGTCCTGGGATCGGCTCGGCTGCTCGCCGACGTCGCCGACGGCCGCGGCCTGGTGTACGCCGTGGTCACCCACGAGGAGTGGTCCGGCGCACGGCCGGAGGAGGTGGAGAGCATCGTCGATATCGTCCGCACCACGCAGCAGGCCGAGGTGGCAGCGGTGTTCAAGGAAATCGAGCCGCGGAAATGGTCGGTGTCGATGCGCTCGAAGTCGCTCGACATCGCCGCGGTCGCCAGCGAGTTCGGCGGCGGCGGCCACCGCCTCGCCGCCGGCTATTCGGCGGTCGGCAACGCAGACGACGTGGTGCAGGCGCTCGCCGATGCGCTGGGCTGACTCCGTCGACGAACGCCTTGGCTGACGGGACACTCCAGCCGGCGACCAGTCGCCGAATCGCCGCGCTGGCGTTCCCCGCGCTGGGAGTCTTGGCCGCCGAGCCTCTCTACCTGCTCTTCGACCTCGCCGTCATCGGCCGTCTCGGCGCTCTGAGCCTGGCCGGTCTGGCGATCGGCGCGTTGATCATGGGTGTGCTGAGCTCTCAGCTGACCTTCCTGTCCTACGGCACCACGGCCCGTGCCGCACGGTTCTACGGGGTCGGCCGCCGGGCTGCGGCGGTCGGGGAGGGGGTGCAAGCCACCTGGCTGGCGTTGGGCATCGGCGTCAGCATCGTGATCGCTGTGCAACTGACCGCGGACCCACTGGTGTCCGCCCTCGCCGCCGGCGGTGAGATCGCCGAGGCGGCACTGCCGTGGGTGCGCATCGCCAGCCTGGCGGTACCGGCGATCCTCGTCGCCGCGGCGGGCAACGGCTGGATGCGTGGCGTCCAGGACACCATGCGGCCGCTCCGTTATGTCATCGTCGGTTTCGCAGTGTCCGCGGTGCTGTGTCCAGTGCTGGTCTACGGCTGGTTGGGGGCCCCGCGGCTGGGCCTGCCCGGCTCGGCGGTCGCCAATCTGATCGGTCAGTGGCTGGCCGCGGTGTTGTTCTTCCGCGCGCTGTTCGTCGAGAGGGTCCCGCTGGGGCTGCAGCCCTCGATCCTGCGCGCGCAGGTGGTGATGGGCCGCGACCTGGTGCTGCGGACCCTGGCGTTCCAGGCGTGCTTCGTCTCCGCCGGTGCGGTCGCGGCCCGGTTCGGGGCGGCCGCTGTCGCCGCACACCAAGTCGTGCTGCAGCTGTGGAGTTTCCTTGCGCTGGTGCTCGATTCACTGGCCATCGCGGCACAATCATTGGTCGGCGCCGCGCTCGGAGCGAGCCAGCTGGCGCACGCGAAATCGGTGGCGTGGCGGGTGACGATCTTCTCGACAGTGGCCGGCACCGTGCTGGCTGCGTTGTTCGCGCTGGGGGCCTCGGTGGTGCCCGGAATCTTCACCGATGACCGTTCGGTGCTCGACGAGATGAGTGTGCCCTGGTGGTTCCTGGTGGCCCAATTGCCGGTAGCCGGAATCGTCTTCGCCATCGACGGGGTGTTGCTCGGTGCCGGTGACGCCAAGTTCATGCGCAATGCGACGCTCGTCAGCGCCCTGGTCGGATTTCTGCCGATGATCTGGTTGTCGTTGGCGTTCGGATGGGGGCTGCTGGGGATCTGGATGGGCCTGAGCATGTTCATGGTGCTGCGGCTGGTGTTCGTCGGTTGGCGGGTGCTCTCAGGGCGCTGGCTGGTCCCGGGAACGGTGTAGCTCAGCTTCTCCGGGCGACCGCGGCCCAGCCGAACGGGTTGGTGCGCACCTGCACGTCGTCGATCTCCACCGACGTGAGCTGCGCGACGGTCCTGCTCAGAACGTCCGTGGTCGCCCCGTACCCGGGGCCCACCTCGAGGACGTCATCGCCCAGTTGATGATCACCGATGGCCCACGGCAGGATGACGTCGCGGATCATCGCACGCCACTCGTCGCCGCCGCAGCATTGATGCGCCTGGTTCACGGTCGGAGCCTAGGGCCGGACGCCACTCACCGTCCATACCTCTGCGCGGCCGGCTCCGTGGCAGCGGACCCGTAGATCCACCAGCCCTGCCGTACGGCACAGCGCCGCAAAGGATTCCGCTTGCTGTGCGGTCCAGCCGTGACTGGCGAACCCTGTGGCGTCCGGCGGTGATCGACGCTCGACGGCAAGCAACCGGCCGCCGGGCGCCAGCACCCGGTGAACCTGTGCCAAACCCGTACCGACATCGCGCCAGTGGTGCACGGTCGACAGCGCCCAGATGACCGAGGCCGAACCGTCGGCAACGGGAAGGTCCTCGGCACTGCCCTCGGCCCACGTGACGGCGGTACGTCGGCGCGTGACTGCCCGGGCCAGTCGCAGCAGGGGAGCCGACGGGTCGATGCCGGTGACGTGCGCGCCGCGACGGGCGGCGACCCTGGCGGCAGTGCCGGGGCCGCAGCCGATGTCGACCACATGGTCGGCCGCCGAGACCTGCGCGAGGTCGGCTGCCAGTCGGGCATTTCGACGGCCCGTGAGCAAGAACACCAGCCCGAAGAGAGTGCCGGTGATCCCGGCGAAGCCCGGGTGGTCACCGTGGTGGTTCACCGGCATAGGGGACGATTCATCGCTCATGGAGTAGACCTTGCCCGTTCAAGCCGGGTTGAAGTCAAATGGCGGTATGGACGTGATACCGATCAGCGAAGCCGCATCGCGGCTGCAGATGACGCCGTCGGCGTTGCGGTACTACGACGAGCGTGGGTTGGTGCGCCCGCGGTCGAGGCGGTCAGGCCGCCGGATGTATGGCATCGAGGAGCTACGCCGCTTGGCATTTCTCAAGATCGTGCATCGGCTGGGGCTGCCACTGGACACCGCGGCTGCCGTGCTCGACGCCCCGAGTGAGCAGTGGCGCGACACAGTCCGTGACCAGATCGACGAACTGGACCGGGTGATCGCGCAGGCGCGGGCAGCGCAGCAGTTCCTCACACACGCGTTGCACTGTCCGACTGAGCACCCCGCCCGCGAGTGCGCCACCATGAGAGGTGCCTTGGACGGACTGCTCAATGGGATGAGTGTGGAACAGCTTGCCGCCGAGCACCCTCCGGCCGAATGACGCGGGCTGGCGCGATCAGTCCGCGGCCGTCGTGCTGCCGAGCAGATCACGCACCCGGTTGGCGACCCGGATGAATTCCGGGCGCTCCATGCTTTCGGCATAATCCCGCTCGGCAGGCAGGTCGACGTCGAGTGTCTCGACGACTCGACCCGGCCGCGGACTCATCACGACCACCCGGTTGGCGAGGTATACCGCCTCGGCGACCGAATGGGTCACCAGAACCACCGTCGTGCCGGTTTCACGCCAGATACGGTGCAACTCGACGTTCATCTTTTCGCGGGTCAAGGCGTCGAGAGCTCCGAACGGCTCGTCCATCAGCAGCACGCTCGGTTCGTGCAGCAGCGCCCGGCACAACGAAACACGTTGCTGCATACCGCCGGAAAGCTCATAGGGCAGCGCGTTCTCGAACCCGGTGAGGCCGGTCATGTCGATCAGCTGGTCGCATCGGCGCTGGGCGACCTGACGCGGCATGCCGCGCATCTCCGCCTGCAGCAGGATGTTCTTGCGGACCGAGCGCCATTCCAGAAGCGCAGCGCGCTGGAACACGTAGCCGATTTCGCGCTGCGGACCGTCAACGCTGTTGCCGCGCAGCCGAACCGTGCCCGACGTGGACTCGGTCAGGCCGGCGACGACCTTGAGCAGCGTCGATTTACCGCAGCCCGAAGGGCCGGCGATCGACACGAACTCGCCGTCGGCGACCCGCAGATCGACATCCTCGATCGCGGTGACGGTGGCACGTTTCGACGAGAACGTCACGTTCAGGTTCTCGATGGTGATGGCGTCAGAGGTCATGGTGGTCCTCGGCGCGGTGATGGATGCGGTGGTCATATCGTGGCTCTCCCTACTGCCCGGCATTGGGGGCGAAGGACGACGCCCAGTACTCGCCAGGGTCTTTGGCGCTCTGCAGCAGTCCGGCGTCGCTGAGCGTGGCGATGGTGAAGGTCCAGTCCTCCTCGGCGTTCGTGCCGGGGGCCTGCCCGGTGGTGGCCGGAGTGCTCAGCAGCGGAATGGTCTCCTGCCACTGCTGGAGCAGCACATGCTCCGGGGGCGTCTGGGGGTCGACGCCGACCATGGCCGCGACCGCGGCTTCAGGATTCTCGATGGCCGCGGCGTAGGACTCACTGGTGGCATCCAGCATCGCCTGTACCAGTTCCGGGTTGTCGGCGATCGTCGAGTTGTGCGCGATCAGTCCGTTGCTGAAGAAGTTCAAGCCGGCATCGGAGTAGCGGAAGTAGCGCATCTCGCGGCCACTCTTGTCGGCGAGGTTGGGTCCCTGATCGTGGGCGAACCCGATCAGCCCGTCCACCCGGCCGGCCAACAGGGCCGCCATCTTTCCGGCCGAGTCCAGGTTCTGTTGGCCGACCTCATCGGGGTTCAGGCCGACGTCGGCCAGGAACAGCGGGAATGTGGTGGTGGGCGCATCTCCGGCAGATACCGCGATGGTGCGGCCCGCCAGATCGGCCGGTTCCTCGATCCCGGAGTCGGCGAACACCTGAACCGCCGACGGAGTGGTCTGCAGGAAGACCCCGATGCTCTTGATGTCGACGCCCTGGTCGATGTTGCTCAACACCGCCGCGGTGTCGGACCAGCCGAAGTCGACCTGCTGACCGCCGACCGCCTGAGCGGTCCTCGTGGACCCCTGGCCGGGTTCGATGGTCAAGTCGATGCCGTGGTCGGCGAAGATGCCTTCCTGCACGCCGTAGTACAGCGGGGCGTGCTCACCGTAGGGATACCAGTTCAGCATCAGCGTCGCCGGTGTCGTCGAACCTTCGGCTCCGCCGTCTGCGGCGGGGGTGGTCTCCGATGGGGTGCTGGTGCCACCGCAGGCGGTGATGGTCAGCATCGCGGCGGCTGCGGCGGCGATGGCCGCCATGGTACGTCCTCGAGTCAAAGTCATTGGTATTACTCCTGATTCGGTGTTGGCGTCGCGGTCAGGCGGCGGTGGAAGCGGAATTCACGGTGCGGCGCGAGGCGTGCCACGGGATCAGCAGCCTTTCGGCGATCTCGATGATCGCGAACAGCACGATGCCGAGGATCGACATGATGATCAGCGCGGAGAACAGCATCGCGGTGTCGAGGTTGCCGTTGGCCTGCAGGATGACGTATCCGAGACCTTCGTTGGCGCCGACGAATTCGCCGACCACGGCGCCGGTGACCGCCAGGGTGGCTGCCACCTTCAGCCCCGACATCAGCTGGGGCAGTGAAGCGGGAAAGCGGATCTTCATGAACGTCTTGAACCTGCTCGCGCCCATCGTCGAGGTGAGCTCGAGGATTTCGGGGTCGACCGAGCGCAACCCGGCAAGCCCCGAGATGACGATCGGGAAGAAGGCCATCAGGACAGCCACCAGGATCTTCGGGGACGGTCCGAACCCCAGCCACACGACGAACAGTGGCGCGATGGCGATCTTCGGGATCACCTGGGCGAACAGGATCAGTGGGTAGACGGTTTTCTCCAGACTCGCCGAGTAGACCATCACCACGGCGACGAGCACCCCGACGATGGCGGCGATGACGAACCCGATCACCGTCTCCCAGGCGGTCACCCAGGTGTTCTGCGCCAGGTAGGCGGCGTTCTCCTGGGTGACGCGCCAGGTGTCCGCGGGGGACGGCAGGATGTAGGGCGCCACCAGTTCGGCCTCGGTGACCGCCCACCATCCGGCGAGGAGCGCGAGTACCAACGCCAGCGGTCGCCACAGGTTGGCCGCGGTTCGGCGCACCGGGAAACTCGGCCGCCAGGAGCGTCGTCGGGTGGTGGTCGGCGGGGAGGCCGACCCGGAGGGGCGCAAGCCCGCCGATGCGGTTATCGCCATGTGGAATGTCCCTTGGTTGCAGTGCTCGAGTATCGGGACCCGAGTGGGAATGCGCTTTCCGAAGCGGTTCCGACGATAACGTGACCCAGCGCACACTGTCAATCGATTCCCGGCCTGAGCCGCAAACCGGCTGGTCAGAGAAGTTTGGTGCTGTCGCGGAGCACAACCTGCCCCGCGACGCGCTCCCGCAGACCGTCGATGTCCGAGCACAGCGCCAGTTCGATCGCCCGGGCGCCGATCTGCTCCAAGGGTAGGGCCACCGTGGACAGGCTCGGGGTGTGGTCACGCAGCGTGGGGATGTCGTCGAAGCCCGCGATGCACACATCCCGGGGCACCTGGAGTCCCAGTCCACGCCAGGCCGCGATGGCGCCGATCGCCATCACGTCGGTGACGGCGAACACGCAGATCGGCGGGCCGCCGGCGTCGGGATGGAGCTGCAGGGCGGCCGCGAGTCGTCGCGCGGCGGAGTACCCGCCGTCGCGGGTGAAGTCACCGGACACCTCGACCAGCGGGGTGAGTCCGCAGCGTCCCAGCGCCTCGACGAATCCGTTGCGCCGGTCCACTGCCGTCCGAATGCTGCCGGGGCCGCCGATGATCGCGAACTGGGTGTGTCCCGCAGCCACCAGGGCGTTCGCCAACTCACCTGAGGCCGAATGGTTTTCGGGCTCGACGGCACTGCCGAACGCCAGTGGCTGGCCGATGACCACGACTCGTCCGCCGTTGTCCTGGTAGCGGCCGAACTCGGTTTCCAGATCGCGGTCGAGGTGCCCACTCTGGCGGGATCCGGCAAGGACGATCGCATCGGCGCGGTGGGCGATGAAGGTGCTCACCGACTCCCGTTCGATGTCGTAGTCACGTTCGGTGCTGGCCAGCAGCACCTGCTTGCGGGCGGTCCTGGCGGCCGCCTGGACGCCGCGGGCGATCGACGAGAAGTACGGGTCGGCGATGTCGTGAACGATCAGGCCGAGGAGTCCGGTGGATGCCCGTGCCAGGGCCTGGGCCTGTGCATTCGGCACGTAGCCGAGTTCTCGGGCGGCGGTGCGGACGCGGTCTGCCACCCCTTCTCCCGGAATCCTGCTGGATCCGTTGAGCACCCGCGACGCGGTGGCCTGTGAGACGCCGGCCCGCACCGCCACATCCTGGAGTGTCACCGCCGCCATGTTCGCTGCTCCCGCTCTCGAGTGCCGTGTTGTCGCCGCGGGCCGCACCGGTGGCCGACGCGGTCCGGGTTGACCGTGACGCCTGTACAGCTTACGCTGGAAAGCGCATTCCGAAGTGCTGACACCACGTTTCCTCTCCCCTGAGGTGCGACTGGTGCAGGTCAATCGACAGCACGCGCCGGTGGCGGCCGAGATCCGCCGAGGTGCACGGACAAGGAAGCTTCCTGATGACTTCACCGACATCATCGTCGACGCCCCCTGGAAACGGTCGGAGAACACTCCGCATCGCCATGAACGGCGTCACCGGGCGGATGGGCTACCGCCAGCACCTGGTGCGCTCGATCCTTCCTCTGCGCGACGACGGTCTGTTGCTCGAGGACGGCACCCGCATCGACGTCGAGCCGATCCTGATCGGCCGCAACGCCGACAAGATCGCCGCCCTGGCCGCGCAGCACGGCGTCACGGAGTGGACCACCGATGCCGCGTCGGTGATCGCCGACCCCACGATCGACGTGTACTTCGACGCCCAGGTGACGTCCCGGCGGGTCGAGGCGCTGACGTCGGCGATCAAGGCCGGAAAGCACGTGTACACCGAGAAGCCGACCGCTGAAACCCTCGCGGAGGCAATAGAACTGGCCCGGATGGCGGAGAACGCCGGGGTGGTGGCCGGCGTGGTGCATGACAAGCTGTACCTGCCGGGCCTGGTCAAGCTTCGGCGGCTGGTCGACGAGGGATTCTTCGGACGCATCCTGTCGATGCGTGGCGAGTTCGGCTACTGGGTGTTCGAAGGCGACGGCCAACCCGCCCAGCGGCCGAGTTGGAACTACCGGTCCGAGGACGGCGGCGGCATCACCGTCGACATGTTCTGCCACTGGAACTACGTCATGGAGAGTCTCCTGGGGCCGGTGCAGGCGGTGACCGCGCGTGCTGTCACCCACATCCCGACGCGGTGGGACGAGGACCGCCGACCCTACAGTGCGACCGCCGACGACGCCGCGTACGGGATCTTCGAGATCGACGGCGGCATCGTCGCTCAGATCAACTCCTCCTGGGCGGTACGGGTATACCGGGACGAACTCGTGGAGTTCCAGATCGACGGCACGCACGGGTCCGCGGTCGCCGGACTGAGGCGCTGTGTGGCCCAGCAACGGGCGCACACCCCCAAACCCGTCTGGAATCCCGATCTTCCGGTGACCGAGCCGTTCCGTGACCAATGGCTCGAGGTGCCGGCGAACGCGGACCTCGACAATGGCTTCAAGCTGCAGTGGGAGGAGTTCCTGCGCGACGTCGCCGCCGCGCGGCCCCACCGGTTCGGATTGCTGTCGGCTGCCCGCGGTGTGCAACTGGCCGAACTCGGCCTGCAGAGTTCGGCGCAGGGGCGTCGCCTCGAGGTCCCGGAGATCGTGCTGTGACGGCCACCACCGACCCCGCGACCACCGCGTCGGTGCTGTTGCCGTCGGGTGTCGGGCTGGATCGTTATCACCTGGGCGAGCCGGGGCAGTGGCGTCGGCCCGTCGCCCCGATCACCTCCCGGGTCGTCTACGCCGCGGCACACGTGGTGCCGAAGACCCTGGCGGACAACACTCCCGGCGCACCTGCCGAGCTGGACTGGGACACGACGATGGCATACCGCCATGAGCTCTGGTCCTACGGGCTCGGAGTGGCCGACGCGATGGACACCGCCCAGCGCGGCATGGGCCTGGACTGGGCCGCCACGCGTGAGCTGATCGAACGCAGTGGGCGCGAGGCCGCTGCCGTGGGCGGTCTGCTGGCCTGCGGTGCAGGCACCGATCAGCTCGGAAGCGGCGACGTGCCCGGAGGCGCTCGCGGGCTGGCTGTCATCACCGACGCCTACCGCGAGCAGATCGACGTGGTGCGTGCAGCGGGTGCCCGGGTGATCCTGATGGCATCGAGAGCGCTCGCAGGAGCGGCGTCCTCACCCGCGGACTATCTGTCGGTCTACGGCAGCCTGCTCGCCGAGGCCGACGCTCCCGTGATACTGCACTGGCTCGGCGAGATGTTCGATCCTGCGTTGCGCGGCTATTGGGGGAGTACCGACATCAAGAGCGCCACAGGGGTATTGCTGAAACTCATCGAGCAGCACGCCGACAAGGTGGACGGTGTCAAGGTGTCGCTGCTCGATGCCCGGCACGAGGTCGAACTGAGACGGGCGCTGCCCGCCGGCGTCCGTATGTACACCGGTGACGACTTCAACTACCCCGAGCTGATCATCGGTGACGACCAGGGTCACTCCGATGCCCTGCTCGGAATCTTCGCCGCGATCTATCCTGCTGCGTCGACGGCGCTGCAGGAACTCGATGCCGGCAACCGGGACATCGCGCAGAACATTCTCGAGTCCACCCGGGCGCTGGGCCGTCACATCTTCGCCGCACCCACGTTCTACTACAAGACCGGCATCGCGTTCCTGGCGTGGCTCAACGACCACCAGCGTGGCTTCACGATGGTCAGCGGACTGGCCACGGGACGCTCCGTGAGCCACCTGTGCGAGGTCTTTGTGCTGGCCGACCGTGCCGGACTGCTCGCCGATCCGGATCTGGCGGCGCATCGGATGCGAGAGTTCCTGTCGGTCAACGGAGTCGGCTGATGTCGAATCCGTTCGCCAGGTTGTCGCTCAACACGATGACCACGAAGAACTGGACCCTGCGTCAGGCTGCGGAGGTCACCGCGGCGGCCGGCCTGCCCGCGATCGGTGTGTGGCGTGACCGCGTCGCCGAATCCGGAGTCGAGCTGTCGGCAAAGAGTCTGCGCGACAACGGATTGCGGGTGTCGTCGTTGTGTCGGGGCGGATTCCTCACCGGAGTCGACGATGGTCCGGCTGCCGTCGATGACAACCGACGGGCCATCGACGAGGCCGCCACCCTCGGCGCCCCCGAGCTGATCATGGTGATGGGCGGCATCCCCGATCGCGACCTCGTGGGCGCGCGTGCCCGGATGGCGCAGCGGCTGGCCGACCTCGTGCCCTACGCGGCCGAACGTGACGTGCGGTTGGCTTTGGAGCCGCTGCACCCGATGTTCTGCGCCGATCGGGCGGTGATCTGCACGCTCACACAAGCTCTCGAGCTGGCGGCACCGCATCCGGCGCGGTCCGTCGGCGTCGTCGTCGACACCTTTCACGTGTGGTGGGATCCCGCACTGGCCGGCGCGATCGCCGCTGCAGGCGCTCAGGGCCGGATCAGCAGTTTCCAGATCTGCGACTGGCTGGTGCCGATGGCCGCAGACCCTCTGGTGTCACGCGGCATGATGGGCGACGGCGTCATCGACTTCGCCGCGATCGGCGCGCTGGTCCGCGATGCCGGCTACGTCGGCGATGTCGAGGTGGAGATCTTCAACGAGGCCGTGTGGGCGACCGACGGCAGCACTGTGCTGGAGACGATGAAGCAGCGGTACCACGATCTGGTGTGGCCGTCGCTGGCGGGCTGAGGAGCCGCACTGCGGGTCATGGCCGGACAGCGGACCGCAGTACCCCCGACGGAGTCGGACCGAGCGCGTCGGAGATCGCGTCCAAGCCGACCGGGTCAGAAACGATCGAGGCCCACGGGTAGACGTCGCGGGTCCGTGCCAGGAACCGAACCGCGGCGAAGAGGTGGTGTGGTTCGTAGTTGTGCACGCCGGTGATGGTCAGCCAGCCGCGGACCACCGCCTCGGGGTCTACTACCAGTGAGGGGCCCGGCAAGACGGATCCGGCCAGGATCAGCACGCCGCCGACGTCGAGTCGGGCCAGGGCGTTGCCGACCGCCGACGTGGCGCCGGTGTAGTCGATGGCAACGTCGACCGGACCACCTTCGTCGGGGACGCCGCCGAATCGACGTGCCAACTCGAGTCGGTGCGGATCGATGTCTGTGATCGACACCTCGGCGCCGGCATCGGCACAGGCTGCCGCAGCCGTGACGCCGAGTAGACCCGCGCCGCAGATCAGCACGCGGCGACCTACCAGGGTTCCCGCCGGGTCGAGCGTGGCCATCACCGTGGCCGTCGCGCAGGCCGCCTGTGCGGCAACCGCATCGGTCAACTCATGGGGCACCTCGGCCACCGCGATGCCCTTCGGCAGCACGATGTGCTCGGCGTATCCCCCCGAGAGGGGCCAGTCACCGTCGAACCCCTCGTGGCCGGTCTTGCGCACGAACAGGCATTTGGCGGTGCGACCGGAACGGCAGCGCGCGCACTGTCCGCATCCGACGGTGACTGACCAGACGATGCGCTGACCCACCCGCGCCGCGGCGCCGGCCCCGACCGCGACGACGTCGCCGACCGCCTCGTGGCCGAGCACCGAGGGACACGGCGCTTTTCGTCGGCCGCTCACGGTGTGCAGATCGCTGCCGCAGACGGTGGCCAGTCGTATCCGGACCAGCAGTTCTCCGTCGAGCAGCTCCGGGATGTCGACCTCCCGGACGTCGATGCCGGCACCGGTCCACACCGCTGCCCGGGTCACACGAGGCGCGACCGAATCCACCCTGACAACCTCTCGATGGCGTAGACCACGACGAAGATCACGAGCACGATCGCTCCGGCGACGTCGAAGTTCAAGGTCCTGATGGACTCGAACAGTAGGTAGCCGATGCCTCCTGCGCCGACGATGCCCAGAATCGTCGAGGTGCGGATGTTGACGTCGAACATGTACAGGCTCGAGCCGACCATGGCGGGCATGACCTGCGGTATGACCGCGGAGAACAACGTCTTCCACCATCCACCGCCCACCGAGCGCACCGCCTCCATGGGTCCGGAATCGATCTCCTCGACGGAGTCGGCGACCAGTTTGGCGAGGAATCCCACCGAGCCGATCGCGAGCGCACACGTACCGGCGACCGGCCCGAGTCCGAGCGCGGCTACGAAGATCACGGCCAGGATCAATTCAGGTACCGCGCGTACCGCCAGAATCCATCCGCGCGCCAGCCAGTACAGCGTGCCGTTGGGGGTGACGTTGCGCGCAGCCAGGATGCCGACCGGGATCGACAGCACGATGCCGATTGCGGTGGACACGACGCCGATCGCGACGGTTTGGGCTGCCGCGCTCCACAGCGCAGTGCCCACCGCGTCGAAGTTCGGCGGGACCATCCGGGTGAACACCTCGACCGACGGCCCGACCCACGTCAGCAACGACAGCGGGTTCAGCTGCAACACGATGAACGCGGCCACGGTGAGACCGGCGAGCACGCCGGAGGATATGAAGCGGACCGCACGGTCACGGCGCGGGTTGGACTGCGCGGGAACGAGCAGCGTTCTCCTGACGCCGATGGCGACCAGCTCCATCGCCACGATGAGTGCGAGGATGACGAGGACGATGCCCAGCGCGCGTGGATATATCAGCCCGCGAAGCGCATCCTGCAGCGCGAATCCGATACCGCCGGCGCCGACGAACCCGAGTACGACCGACATTCGGAGATTGATGTCGATGCGGTAGATGAATGTGCCGATCCATGACGGAATGACCTGCGGGATGACCGCATTGATCATCTCGCGGAAGTACCCCACCCCGGTACTGCGCACCGCTTCGCGCGGACCCGCGTCGGTCTGCTCGATGGCGTCGGCGAACAACTTGCCGAGCATTCCGATCGAGTGCAGCGCGAGCGCGAGAATGCCTGGGAGCACGCCGATACCGAGCGCGCGGACGAAGAGCACCGCGAACAACAGATCGGGCATTGCGCGACAGAATGTGATGAACGCCCGCGCGACCGCATATACGGCAGGATGCGGGGTGGTGTTGCGGGCAGCCATGAAAGCCAGTGGCACCGAGGCCACTGCGGCCAGCACCGTGCCCAGTAGCGCCATCAGCAGGGTCTCGACCGCCAGTCCTCCGATCCGGCCGGGGTCGTCCAGGCGCGGCGGGAACATGCGGTCGAGCAGCCGCCCGACCTCGTCGAGACCGTCGATCAGCGTGGTGGGCGCGAAGTCGATGTACCACGCCGACACCAGGGTGGCGATCACGGCAGCCAGGGTCAGGGCGGGCAGCATGCCCTTGCTGGGGAGCCCGACGCGGCGCCGCCGCTCCTCCGGCTCGACCGGGCGGTCGGCAATCGTGGTGCTCACAACTTGCGGGCAGTCGACGACGACTCCGAGAGTGCTGGATCGACGCGCTGGTAGATCTCCATGACGTCGTCGCGCGTCATTCCCACCGCCGGCCGGTCGAGCACCTTCTGGCCGCCGCGGAGGCCGACCAGGCGGTGCGCCCACCCCAGTGCGAGGTCGACCTGGTGCAGCGTGCACACCACCGTGAGTTTCTCCTCGATGCAGACCCGGAACAGCAGATCCATGACGACACCGGCATTCTCGGGATCGAGGGACGCCACCGGCTCGTCGGCGAGCAGCAGGCCGGGCTTCTGCATCAAGGTTCGGGCGATCGCGATCCGCTGCTGTTGTCCGCCGGAGAGCGTGTCCGCGCGGCGCTCGGCGAAGTCGGCCAGCCCGACGCGATCGAGATGACCCAAGGCCTGGGCTCGCATGCTCTTCGGGTAGGTCAGCGCGCCGTAGCGGGGCACCCGCAACTTGCCGAGACCCCCGATCAGGACGTTCTCCAGGCAGCTGAGTCGACCGACGAGGTTGAAGTGCTGGAACACGAATCCGACGTTGCGGCGCAACGCCCTCAGTTGCGCTTGCGAGGCCTTGTGCACATGCGTCCCACCGACCTCGACGGTGCCGGACGTCACCGGGTGCAGGCCGTTGAGGCACCTCAGCAAAGTGGACTTGCCGGACCCCGAAAGGCCGAGCAGCACCACCATTTCGCTGCGGTGGACGTCCAAAGACACATCGTCGAGCGCGGTGGCGTCGCCGAATCTCTTGGTGACGTTTCTCGCGGAGATGACGACGTCATCCCCGGCCACCTCGGGATGCAACAGATTGCTCATCAGCCCTTGCACTTTTCCGAGCCGGTGACCTCACACACCTTGCGGACGCCGTCGTAGTCGCCGTCTGCTGCGGGGACCACGCCCCAGGCCCGCTCGTCGGTGATCAGGCAGCCGTCTTTCTCGCAGAACCCCTCGGCCTCCAGGGCCTCGGCATTGACCTTGGTGGTGAACAGCGTGGTCAGCTTCTCGACGGCCTCGGGTCCGAGAGAGTCGTTGGCCGCGAACACCGAACCGGCGATCATCTCCGACTTCCACACCGTCTTGAGCTGACCGGGCTGAAGGTCGCCCTTCTCGATCATCGTGCTGTCCACCATGCTGTCGAACGCGAAGCCCGCGTCGCAGTCTCCGGAGGCGATGGACAACGCGGAGGCATCGTGGCCGCCGGCGTAGATCGGCGTCATGGCTGCAGAGATGTCGGCTTCCGAACCTGACTCGACCACGCCGGCCTCGATCAGTCCGGCGGTCGGGTAGAGGAAGCCAGATGTCGAGCTGGGGTCGACGAAACACACCTTCTTGCCCGCGAAGTCGGCCAGGCCGTTGATATTGCTTTCCTCCGAGCGGGCCAGGCCGTAGGACTGATAGCCGGGCTCCGCGCCCTTCTCGCCGATGACCGCGCCCAGCGGGGTGAGCTTGGCGCCGTTGAGGCCGGCGACGACGTAGGCGAATGGACCGAAGAACGCGAGATCGACGTTATCGGCGATCATGCCTTCGACCACACCGGCGTAGTCGGAGGCCTGCACGAACTCGATGGTGGACCCGGTTTCCTTCTCCAACAGCTTGATGAGCGGCTCGTAGCTGGCCTGGAGGTCGGCAGAATTTTCTGCGGGTACGGCGGCCAACGTCATGGTCGCCGGGAAACCCTGCTCGTTGACGGAGTCTCCGCCGGAGTCGGATCCGGAACATCCGGACAGCGCGAGTGCCAGGCCGGCAACTGCAGCAGCTGCGGTGCGGCCGTGTCGATGGAGGCGAGTGGTCATGTGTCAGGTCCTTTTCGGTTGGCTCGGCGGCTTTTTCGGGTCAGGCGGACAGGATGAGTTGGGGGAAGTCGGCGACGGAGTCGAGCACGTGGGTGGCACCTGCGGCGCGCAGGGTCGGCTCGTCGTGTGCCCCGGTCAGGCAGCCCACGACCAGCGAAGCGCCGGCCCGCCGGCCCGACAGGATGTCGCTCCCGGTGTCGCCGAGAACGGCCACAGTCGCGACGTCGTCGACCTCGAGTCGCATCAACGCGTTGAGAACCAGGTCCGGATAGGGTCGACCGCGGCCGCCGTCTCCTGGTGCCAGCGTCAGATCGGCCAGGGTTTCCCAGCCGAGCGCGGCGAGGATTCGCTGTTGGGTGGCGGGGCTGAAACCGGTCGTCAGCGCAACCTTGACGCCGGCCGACTGGAGCTGCGAAATTGCCTCTGCCGCACCGGGGATCGGTTTCACACCGCCGTCGATGTACTGGTCGTAGGCCTTCTCGAACGTGGTGTTGGCCTGCTGGGCGCGATTTTCGTCGGAGAACAGTGCGCGGAACACCTCGATCTTCGATTGCCCCATGGTGTCGAGCACGTACTGACGGGCCGTCTCGCGTTCGGTGCCTTCGGCGGGCACGCCGACCGCAGTCGCCGCCTCGTCGAACGCTCGGATGACCAGGCCGCCGTCGGCGACTGTGGTGCCGGCCATATCCATGACGGCCAACGAGATCGCGGTCATCACGCCCCGGTCCTGAGAACGGCGGCGAGGCTTCGGGTTCTTGGCATGTGAATACCCTGAGCCTTGGTATAGACCAATGCGTGCACCCGACGGTAACGGCGAGTGAACAAGTGATGGCGCTTTTGGTCTATACCAAATTTATGAGTGCACCCGAACGCCGGCCTTGAGGGGCCGAAGGTTGTGTGGGGGCTACAGTCCGACGAGGTCGGCGGTCTGCTCTCCGAGGGCCGGACCCAGCGTCATTCCGCGGCCGCCGGGACCGGTGATCACCCATACGACGTCGTCCGCCGCCGTCCGGCAGACCAGTTGGTCCGGGGCGGTGCACTGGCTGTAGACCCCGGCCCAGCGCTGCACGACCGGCGGGAGCGGCCGGCCGAGGAATTCTTCGACGACCTCGGTGAGGTAGGCGTACGGCGCCTCGTGGACGTCGAAATCGAACGGTTCTTCGTACGCGTGGGTGTCGCCGATGGTGAGTCCACCGTGCAACCGCTGCACGCACAACAGCTGCATATGGTTCTCACCGGCAACGAGGTGCTGAGGCTCGTTGTGCCGCAGTTCATCCAACGCCGATCCTTGGAACGCGGGGTAGTAGCGGAAGCTGTCACCGTCGGCGATCGCGGTGGTCAGCTGTTCGTCGAGCGGTGCTGTCTGCATCATCTGCAGCCGCACCCTGCGCACTGGCAGGTCGCCGGCGATCTCGCGGGTCAGCCCGCCGTGTGCCGCGCCGGGGCACACCAGAATCACATCTCCCTCGTGGCGATTGCCGCGGTCGTCGCGAACGGTGCGACCGGTGATCGACGTGGCTTCGGTGGAGGGGAGGAACCGGTAACGGCCGGTCGCCTCGAGGTAGGTGCGTATCGCCGGCAGCGCCTGCCGGGACTCGACTGCGGCGTCACGCGAACAGTGAAGCCCCCCGAGGAATTTGCCACGCAGAGCCGGATTCAGCGCCTGCACCCGATCGGGTTCCAGTAGTTCGAAACCCCGGGCCCCGGCATCCGGTCGCGCAGCGACGTCCTCGGCGACCGCGACCTCGCGGGGTGTGCGCAGCAACGTCAGCGATCCTGCCGGCCGGAAGCCGATGCCGGGAATCCTCCGGCCGAGATCTTCCCAGAGTTCACGCGATCGCAGACTCGTTTCCAGTTCGCTATCGGCGCGCCCCGAGACCCAGACCAATCCGAAGTTTCGCACCGTTGCGCCGCGTGCCTCGACCTCGCGTTCGAGGTGGGTGACCTGATGTCCACGCTTGACTGCTTCGAAAGCGTGTGCAGTGCCGAGGATTCCGCCTCCGATGACGATGACCCGCATCGAGCCCACCCTTCCTCGTCGATTGCGACGACACGGTGCCGCCCGGTGTCGTCGACGCGAACGGCAGATGAACAAATGGTATAGACCAATTGGGATATACTGTATCGCATGTCTGTGATCGAGGAAACCGCGGCGTTACTGGGATCGCTTCGCGGGCAATGGGATGAAGAGGCCGTCGACGAACTGGACCATGCACTGCAGTCCGCCGCCCACGCGCTCGACGACCATGCCGACGACGAGTTGGTGCTTGCCGCTGCCTTGCACGACCTCGCGCGCAGTCCCCTGGTCGATGGATCTGCGGTCGTGGGTCACGACCACATCGCGCGCGAATGGCTGACACCCCGGTTCGGGATTCGGGTGGGGTGGTTGGCGGGGGCGCACGTGGCGGCAAAGCGCTATCTGGTCGCTACGGAACCGGGCTACGGCGACGGCTTGTCGCAGACGTCGGCGCTGTCGTTGGTGCGGCAGGGCGGCGCCGGGCTCGACGACGAGTTCGTCCGGCATCCGTGGTGGCCGGACGCACTCCGGTTGCGCCGCTACGATGACGCCGCGAAGGATCCCACGGCGACAGGTGCGACAATCGGGGACGTGCTCACCATCGCCGAACGCGTGCTCGCGAGGGATGTTCAGCAACCACGATGACAGCCCGGTTGCCGAAGCCGTACGTGGTGCGGACGGCCCTCGACGAAATTCTCTCCAGCCTCGTCGAGGGCGACTCCGTGCCCCCTGAACGGGAGCTTGCACTGCGATTCGGGGTGGCCCGCGAGACCGTGCGCCAGGCGCTGCACGAACTCCTGGTCGAAGGCCGTATCGAACGGCGTGGCCGGGGCACCGTCGTGTCGCGGCCCAAACTCACGCAACCACTATCGCTGAAGTCCTACACCGAGGGTGCGATTGTGATGGGGCGGAAGCCCGGGCGATTCCTGGTCACGTGGGAGAACATTGCAGCCACTCCGGAAATGGCTGCCGCACTGGCCATTTCGCCCAAGCGTTCGGTCATGCATCTGGAGCGCGTGTTGCTTGCCGACGGCGAGCGCATCGGCCTGGAGAGCACCTATCTGCCCTTGCACCGCTTCGGTGACTTCAGGAAGACCTTCGACCCGGAGACGTCGCTGTACGCCGCCATCCGCGCTGCCGGTGTCCAGTTCGGCTCGGCCACCGAGCGGATCGAAACCGTGTTGCCGTCGCCGCGTGAAGCCGATCTGCTCGAGTCGACCACCGCGATGCCGATGCTGCTGCTGAACCGACGATCCGTGGATACCGACGACGAACCCATTGAACTGGTCCGCGCGCTGTATCGCGGTGACCGCGTCGCGTTCGAAGCCAAGCTGACGGACTGAGGATCAGCGCACCTGGGTGCGACCGCGTTCGATGACCGCACTGCGGCTGGCGGCGATGTCGTCACCGGAGGCGCTCTTCATCCACTCCCGGGCCGCGTCGGCCTCGAGCCAGAGGGCGCCGCTGTTCTGTGCGTCGTCGATGCGGTGATAGGACGCCAACAGCGCCTGCACCGATCGTTGGTTGTTGCCGACGATCGACGTGGCGATGCGGCGGGCGGCGTCGAGCAGATCACCGTGCGGGACCACTTCGGTGACCAGACCGGTGCGCAGTGCGTCCTCGGCGGACAGGTAGTCACCGGTCATGCTCATCCGGCGTGCCATCCCGACACCGACCTTCTGCGGCAGGCGCACCGACAGACCCCAGGTGGGCAGCAACCCGACGCGGGCGTGGGTGTCGGCGAAGCGGGCCTGCTCGGAGGCGATCAGGATGTCGCAGTAGAGGGCGATCTCGAGTCCGCCGGTCACTGCTGCCCCGTTGATGGCCCCGATCACCGGCTTGGTCATCGGCGGCCACTTGGGGGAGATGTCGGGAAGGTCGGTGGTGTCACCCAGTTCCTTGAGGTCGAGCCCCGCGCAGAACACCGGATCGGTTCCGGTGACGATGACGACGTCGACGCTGTCGTCGGCCTGTGCCTCCCGCAGCGCCGCGTAGAACTGCGTGCGCAGCGCCGACGACAACGCGTTACGTGCTGCGGGGCGGTTCAGGGTCAGCGTCCGGATCCGGTCGCGGGTGTCGATCAGCAGGACGTCGGTGGGCGCAGAGTCGGCAGGGTTGGTCACCCGCTCACCGTATCGGCACGGGTTTTCCGGCCTATCGTGGAGACCATGTGCCGAAACATCACCGAGCTGCGGGGTCTGGAACCGTCGGCCACATCCGAGGAGATCGAGGCCGCAGCGCGTCAGTACGTCCGCAAGGTCAGCGGGATCACCAGGCCCTCGGGCGCCAACGTCGACGTCTTCGAAGCCGCGGTCGCCGAGGTCACCGCGTCCACCGAGCGGCTGCTCGCCGGTCTGCAGCCACGCCGGCAGCCGCCGAAAACGGTTCCGCCGCTGCGTCGCCCGGAGGTCCGAGCCCGACTCAACCTCCGATGACCGCGACGCTGACCCAGCCTGCGCTCAAGGAGTGGGGTGCGGTCGTGCATGCGTTGCTCGACGGCAGGCAGACCGTACTGCTGCGCAAGGGTGGTATCCACGAGAAGCGGTTCGAGGTGACCGCATCGCGTTTCCTGCTCTTCCCGACGGTCGCCCACAGCCACGCCGATCGGGTGCGCCCCGAGCATCGACGTCTCCTGGAGTCCGCGTCGGGGGACAGCACAACCGACGACGTCGTGCTGCGTGCCGGTGCGCGGGTGGTGGCCGCCGTCGAGGTCACCAGGCCTGAGAAGCTGGATGCGATTGCGCTGCATCACATCTGGACGGCGGACTCGGTGCGTGCCGACCGGCTCGACTTCCGGCCCAGACATCGGCTGACGGTGCTGGTCGTCTCGGCGGCTCCGCTGGTCGAGCCTGTGCGGCTGGCGCGCACGCCTGACTACCGCGGCTGCTCGAGTTGGGTGCAGCTGCCGGTCGACCCGCAGTGGGCCGCACCGGTGCACGACCAGGCGACTCTCGAGGGCGTCGCCGCCGAGGTACGCCGATCAGTCGGTTGACGGCGGGCGCTCGCCGGCGGGCAGGATCAGCCGGGTAGCGGCTCCCAGGTGGACGGTGTGCCGGGCGGTGGCGAGCCTGGTCCCGGTGGCGGCGGACTCGCCGGTGCCGAGGTTGCGCAGGAACCGGGGGTGCGAGCCGCCGGCGATGACCACCCGGATGCGGGAACCCGCCGGAAACGTATGGGCGACTGCGTCGAGGTGAAGCCGCACGGTCCCGGAATCAGGCGCCGAGGCGAGATACCCGTCGCTGACGTTGCGTGAGCGGCCGTGTTCGTCGACCTGACTGATCCGCACGAACAGGTCGTTGTGAGGGTTGGCGCAGGAGTGTTCCAGCTCGAGCGCCGGCGTCCCGACGACGTAGAGGTCGGCGGGCAGCGGGTCGCCGGTGAACGTCAACACATCGGCGCGACGGGCCAGAGACGTGTCGTCGCGGTAGCCGCCCACCGGGGACAGCAGTCGGCCCCCGACGGTGGGTGTCGGGTCGGCGGGGTTGTAGACGAAGGTCGCTGTGTCAGACGAGGTCGCGCTGCCGGACGAGGGAACGGTGTCCGACAGCCCGCCCGACGGCTGCAGGTAGAGCTCTCGCTCGGGCATCGCGGGCGGCCAGTCGGCGAGGTCGAGCCACCCCTGGCCGTCGAGGTGGATGCGCACCGGCGCCGATCGCTGCTCGGGCGCGCCGCCCAGATGGGTGTTGAGCCAGTCCAGCGATTCGCGGATCACGGTGGGGGCGGCCTTGGTCATCATGTGGCTGTGTGTCCACGGACCGACTGTGAGGCCGGTGGTCACCCCACGGTCGCGCAGCCGGTGGTACTGATGGAGGGTCTGGTCGACGAACAGGTCCTGCCAGCCGGTCAGCAGCAGCACCGGGATCTCTGCCCGGTCCAGCGCGTCGCGCAGATTGACCTTGGCCCAGAACGGATCGTCGGCCTGCGGGTGCTCGAGCCACGACTCGAACCAGCCTGCACCGTTCCCGAGCAGTGTCCGACTGGACTCGCCGAGCGGTAGTCCCAGCGATGCCTCGGTGACCCGTCGTTGGGCGCGGGCCTGGCGCATCAGCACCCGCAACCGCCGCGGGTCTTCCTGGTTGGCGACCAGATCACTCCAGCCCAGGAAGTCATTGAGGCCGAAAGACCCCGCACCCCAACGTGGCCCGCTGGCGTCGTGAAGTCCGACGGTGATCACCGCGGCCTTCATCTCCGGCGGGGGATCGGCCAGCAGCGCCCACTGGGTGAACCCCAGATACGACAGTCCCACGGTGCCGAAGGTGCCGGTGAACCACGGCTGGTCGCGCAGCCAGGCGACGGTGTCGGCGCCGTCGTCGATCTCGTGGACCATCGGGCTGAATTCGCCGCCGGAGCCGTACGTGCCGCGCACGCTCTGGATGAGCACGTGGTAGCCGCGCGCGGCGTACACCGAGCCGAACAGCGCGGCGAACGGCCAGCCACGCCCGTACGGCCCGCGGACCAGCAGCGTGCCCACCGGCGTCGTTGTCCGGGGCGCGTAGTGGTCGGCGACCAGGTCGACACCGTCGCGCATCGGCACCAGCTGTCCACGGTCGACGACAAAATCGGTGGTCGACGGTGGCAGCTCGAGCACACTGCTGAGCTTGCGCAGGACGGATTGCTGGAGCGTCACGCTGACGAGGCTACGCATCCGGCCGACGGGGACCGGAGGTCAGTAGACGTAGAACGGGCTCAGCTCGTGCGCCTTCTGCAAGTTCGTCTGCATGCAGTCCGGGTCGGGCTCGGAGTAGATGGGGGAGTAGAACAGCGACTGCTGGATGACGCCGTAACTGGTCTTGAACGTCACCATGCAGGTGATCCACCAGCGGTTGTTCCAGTCGGTCGGCTTCATGATCCAGTACTGAGCGGCCCGGTGACCGTTGATGTCGAGTTCGACCGCATCTGCGGGCAGGGTCTGCTCGTAAGTTCGCCACACGAACGCCTCGACGGTCATCTGGTAGTTGCCCGCGTCGTACTTGCAGCGCAGGCTGTCCTCCGGCGTCGGTGGGGTGACTGCCAGCCCGATGCGCTGTACGACGTCGAGCGGGATGTCCCGGCACGGGTCGAACGGATCGGGATCCACCAGATCGATGACCGGATACTTGATGGTCGTCGACACGGCGGGCAGTGGGGCGCCGGTCGCTCTGAGCTCGATGCGGTCGGCGTTCAGTGGGCCGGCGGGATTTGCTTGCCAGACCACCACAACTGCGGCGACCAGCGCACACAGCGCTGAGAGCAGTCGCAGCTTGGCGACCATCGCACCCCCTGATCTCGTGGCGGCGCGCACCGCCGAATGGTCCGACCCTGCCCGGGAGTGTAGCGGGCCGGGCCGCGCCGTCGGGACGGAACTTAGAACCTGTTCTAGTTGCCGGGACGGCGGTGCCGCGGCGCGCCGGTAGGCTGACGGGTTGTGACCAGTGACGACCGACGTCCGACGTTGTGGGCCGTCAGTGACCTCCATACCGGACACACCGGGAACAAGCCGGTGACCGAGTCGCTGCACCCCGCCTCACCCGATGACTGGCTGATCGTGGCCGGCGACGTGGCCGAGCGCACCGACGAGATCCGGTGGGCCCTCGACGTGCTGCGCAAACGTTTCGCGAAAGTGATCTGGATCCCGGGCAATCACGAGCTGTGGACCACCCAGCGCGACCCGATGCAGATCCACGGGAAGGCCCGCTACGACTATCTCGTCAACATGTGCGACGAGATGGGCATCGTGACCCCCGAGCACCCGTACCCGGTCTGGACCGAGGAGGGTGGTCCGGCGACCATCGTCCCGATGTTCCTGCTGTACGACTACTCGTTCCTGCCGCAGGGGGCGGGCACCAAGGCTGAGGGCCTGGCGATCGCACGAGAGCGCAACATCGTCGGCACCGACGAGTACCTGCTGTCCTCGGAGCCCTACGCCACGCGCGACGCCTGGTGCCGCGACCGGGTCGCCTACACCCGCAAGCGACTCGAGGATCTGGACTGGATGATGCCGACTGTACAGGTGAACCACTTCCCGATGGTGCGCGAACCGTGCGACGCGATGTTCTATCCGGAGTTCGCGCTGTGGTGCGGCACCACCGCCACCGCGGACTGGCACACCCGCTACAACGCCGTCTGCTCGGTCTACGGACACCTGCACATCCCACGCACCACCTGGTACGACGGGGTGCGCTTCGAGGAAGTGTCGGTCGGCTATCCGCGGGAATGGCGGCGCCGCAGGCCGTATCGATGGCTTCGCCAGATCCTGCCGGACCCGAAGTACGCGCCGGGCTATCTCAACGAGTTCGGCGGGCATTTCCAGATCACCCAGGAGATGCGCGAGCACGCCGAGACGATGCAGCAGCGGATCAAGGACCGTGCATGATCGCAGCGACGCTGCTCGCCGGGGTGCTGCCCGGCTCGGTGAACGCGTTGGCCGCCGCCGAGATGTACTCCGACCCCAAGGAACTCGCGCCGCTGCCCGAAGAGGAACCGCTGATCGCGCGGTCAGTGGCCAAGCGGCGCAACGAGTTCATCACCGTGCGGTACTGCGCGCGTCAGGCACTTGTCGACCTCGGCTTGGAGCCGGTGCCGATCCTCAAGGGGGACAAGGGCGAACCGTGCTGGCCGGCCGGGGTCGTCGGCAGTCTGACCCATTGTGAGGGCTTCCGCGGGGCCGCTGTCGGTCGTCGCGAGGAGGTCCGCTCGGTCGGCATCGACGCCGAACCTCACGGCGTGCTGCCCGACGGAGTGCTCGACGCGATCAGTCTGCCCATCGAACGGCACGAACTGCGGGCCATGCCCTCGGGGGTGCACTGGGACCGGGTGTTGTTCTGCGCCAAGGAGGCGACCTACAAGGCGTGGTTTCCGTTGACGCACCGGTGGCTGGGCTTCGAGGACGCCCACATCGTGTTCGACGTGGACGACTCGGGCCAGAGGGGAACCTTCACCTCGGAGATCCTGATCGACCCCTCTGCCGAATCCGGGCCGCCGCTGACGGCCCTGTCGGGTCGTTGGTCGGTGCAGAACGGGATTGCCCTGACGGCGATCGTGCTGTGACCCCGGAGGGCAGGAGCGCAGCGACCCGGGAAGGGGTGACCGAGCCGGGACTCGTCGTCGTCGACAAGCCGGGCGGGCTCACCAGCCACGATGTGGTGGGCCGATGCCGGCGACTCTTCGGCACCCGCAAGGTCGGGCATGCGGGGACGCTGGACCCGATGGCCACCGGTGTCCTCGTCATCGGGATAGAGCGTGCGACCAAGATCCTCGGGCTGCTGACGGCCACCGACAAGTCCTACTTCGCGACGATCCGTTTGGGGCAGACGACGTCCACCGAAGACGCTGAAGGTGAAGTCCTGCAATCGGTTTCGGCCGCCGCGGTGACCGAGAGCCAGCTCGAATCGGCGATCGCGCCGTTGCGTGGCGGGATCGACCAGATCCCGTCGGCGGTCAGCGCGATCAAGGTCGACGGCAAGCGTGCCTACCAACTGGTGCGCGACGGCCAGACCGTCGAATTGAAGCCGCGTCGGGTCAGGATCGACCGATTCGAGGTGCGTGAGGTGCGGCGGGAGGTCGGCCTTCCCGGTGTCGTCGACGTCGATGTCGACGTGGACTGCACCAGTGGCACCTACATCCGCGCCCTCGCCCGGGATGTCGGCGCCGCACTCGGTGTCGGCGGGCACCTGACCGCGCTGCGGCGCACCCGTGTCGGGGCGTTCGGGCTCGAGCAGGCCCGCACCCTGGAGCAGTTGGCCGATGATCCGGCGCTGTCGTGCACGCTGGACCAGGCGTGTCTGCAGGCGTTTCCGCGCCGCGACCTCACCGAGAACGAGGCGATCGATGTCGGCCACGGCCGGCCGTTGCAGTCGGCGGGTGTCGACGGGCTGTACGCCGCAGCGGCGCCGGACGGCCGGGTGATGGCCCTGCTGGAGGACGCAGGTGCCCGTACCAGAAGCGTTGTCGTGATCCGGCCTGCGACGCTCCAGGGGTAACACGCTGGCGGCGTCGACGATGAACATCCGTGCGGATTTCACGGAGAACTCGAACAGGCGCGGCGGTTGTGGTGGCAGGGGTACTCGCGGCGGTGAGCGGCGCACCGACCGCCGCGGCGCTGCCGGAGGCGTTCCCGGACCTGGACGGCTACCCGGCTGTCGACCCGGGTCCCTACCAAGTGTTCGGTGCGCACCCGAGCAGTTCGGGCTGGGCATTCAGCACGCCGTCGGGTCTGCAGTGCCGCAACAGCCTCATCCCCGATCTCGGGGTGGTCTGCTTCGGGCCGGTTCCCGGAACCCAGGAGGGTGTCGATTCGGTGGGGGTGTCGCTGACCCGCGAGGGCACGTTGATGACGACGGACGACACCGGCACTGACGCCGACCCGTATCTACTCCTGCCGACGGGTTCGAAGTTCGCTGCGGGCAACGGCGTCGAGTGTGCCGTGATCAGCGACACCTCCCTGGCGTGTCTGGCGCGCAAACCCGACTCCTGGGCTGCAGACACCCCCGACCCGCCCGATCGCCACTATGGCGAGCACGGTTTTGTCGTCCAGCCCGAAGGCACCTGGACCTTCTAGGTGTAGAGCTCTTCGAACTTCTCGATCGACTTCTCGATGTCGCCCTTGACCGCGCGGACCGCCGCAGACCCGATCGGGCCGAACAGCGGCGCCCCGCCGAGATCCATGCGCACGGTGAACTTGCAGCCGTCGGCGGCCGAGGCGACCTTCATCGCGAGCTTGTATCGGGTGCCGCCCACGCCTTCGCCGCTGATCTCCATCTCCGAGGGCGGATCGAACTTGCGGATCGTCCAGGTCACCCGGTTACGCATGCCTTTGGCGCCCGCGACACCCACGACCTTCTCACCGACCTCCAACGTGTCCGGCAGGTCCGAACGCCAACCCTGATGCATCGTCATCCAGTCACCCAGCGTGGTCAGATCGGAGGCGTGCGCCCACGCCTCCTCCGGGGGGAGCGCCAGCGTGCGCGACAGCTCTAGTTTCGCCATGACCGAATCCTCCTACGCTATGACCCAGATTGCTTGTGCAGCAGGGCTTCCCAGGTCGACAGTGGTCTCGGCATCCCCCTCGACAGGCGGGTTGCCCGGGTTCTGCACGGCCACCGAGATCATTCCGGCGAAGTCGCGCCGCGCCACCACCCGCAGTCGGGAGTCCAGGCTGATCCCGACGGTGTCGAAGTATCGCAGCATCTCCGGGTCGGCATCGGAGATCCGCGCAACGGTTCCGGCGTCGCCGTCCTGGCACACCGACAGTTGACGCGCCGGCGGGGTCGGGACCTGACCGTCGGCGGCCGGAATCGGATCACCGTGCGGATCACGCGTCGGATACCCGAGCTTGGCGTCGATCCGGTCCAGCATCCGGTCGGATACCGCGTGCTCGAGGACCTCGGCCTCGTCGTGCACCTCGTCCCAGCCGTAGCCGAGTTCGTTGACCAGGAAGGTCTCCATCAGTCGGTGCCGGCGGACCATCGCCAACGCCGCCCGTCGTCCCGCGTCGGTCAGCGTGACCGCGCCGTACTTCTCGTGATCGACAAGGCCCTGATCGGCGAGCTTGCGGATGGACTCCGACGCGGTGCTGGCCGAGACGCCGATGCGGTCGGCCAGCAGCTTGGTGCTGACCTTCTCGTGCGACCACTCCTGGGCGGTCCAGATCACTTTCAGGTAGTCCTGGGCAACCGTCGTCAGGTCGCGGGGGGTGTCGTCAGGACTCACAAGCACAAAGTTTAGGCAATCATCACCTGATCTGGTGGTGCTGCTGGGCCGGTGTTGCACTCGGGCCGTAGGCTAGCGGCGTGCAGCGCTGGCGGGGGCAGGACGAAATCCCCACCGACTGGGGCCGATGTGTCGTCACGATCGGCGTGTTCGACGGTGTCCACCGAGGTCACCAGGAGCTGATCAGTCGTGCGGTGAAGGCGGGACGGTCGCGCGGTGTCCCGACGGTTCTGATGACCTTCGACCCGCACCCGATGGAGGTCGTCTTTCCCGGTAGTCACCCGGCTCAGCTGACCACTCTGACGCGGCGCGCGGAGCTGGTCGAGGAGATGGGGATCGACGTCTTCCTCGTCGTGCCCTTCACCACGGACTTCATGAAGCTCACCCCGGACCGCTACGTCCATGAGCTGCTGGTCGAGCGACTCCACGTGGTCGAGGTCGTGGTCGGGGAGAACTTCACTTTCGGCAAGAAGGCCGCCGGCAACGTCGGGCTCCTCCGCAAGGCGGGTGAGCGGTTCGGATTCGCGGTGGATTCGCTGTCGCTGGTCGCCGAACACCACCGGGACGAGACCGTGACGTTCTCCTCGACCTACATCCGGTCCTGTGTCGACGCCGGTGACATGGTCGCAGCCGCGGAAGCGCTGGGCCGCGCGCACCGGGTCGAGGGCGTGGTGGTCCGCGGGGACGGGCGCGGCAAGGTGCTCGGCTATCCCACGGCGAACGTCGCCCCGCCGATGTACTCGGCCATCCCGGCCGACGGTGTCTACGCCGCCTGGTTCACCGTCCTCGGGCACGGACCCGTCGTCGGTTCCGTCACGCCGGGCGAGCGCTACCAGGCCGCGGTGTCTGTCGGCACCAACCCGACCTTCTCCGGGCGCACCCGCACCGTCGAGGCGTTCGTCCTGGATACCGCGGCCGATCTGTACGGCCAGCATGTGGCGGTCGACTTCGTCGCACGCCTGCGCGGTCAGGAGAGATTCGATTCGGTGGCCGACCTGGTGACGGCGATGGGCGCCGACACCGAACGCGCGCGCACCATCCTGGCCGCGCGCTGACCCCTAGCTCGTGGCAGCTCAGCGGATTCGCCGGGGTGCCGGCCGCGCTGCTAAACTCCCACCTCGACACGGCGCGTGCTGCAGTTCGCGGTGGCCGCGCCCGTTGGATGCTCCAGTGGAGCTTTTCCGACGCCCTGATCGCGGACCGATGTGATGGAGTTGTTTCGTGGCGCTCACCGCCGAACAGAAAAAAGACATTCTCGGCCAGTACGGCCTGCACGACACCGATACCGGTTCTCCGGAGGCCCAGGTCGCACTGCTGACCAAGCGGATCGTGGACCTCACCGAGCACCTGAAGACCCACAAGCACGACCACCACTCGCGACGGGGTCTGCTGCTGCTCGTCGGCCGTCGTCGCCGGCTGCTGAAGTACGTCGCTCAGGTCGACGTCCAGCGCTACCGCTCGCTGATCGAGCGCCTCGGCCTGCGTCGCTGACCCTGGCCCCATGCGAACCCTGTTCGTGATCACGTCGGTCGCGATCATCGCAGCGGGGGGATTGGCCGGTTGCCGTTCGGCGGCCACCGCCGACGTGGTTGTGGGCGACTGCCTGGAAACAGGTGGTCCACCCGATCGGCCGGAGGCGAGGAAAGTGCCCTGCGGCACGACCGAGTCGAACTACAAGGTCGTCGCCGTGGTCGAGGAGACCGACGAATGCCCGACCGACGTCGACTCCTACTACTCGATGGGCAGTTCGTTCTCCGATTCGCGAACCACCGTGTGCCTGGACATCGACTGGGTGGTCGGCGGGTGCATGAGCATCGCCCGGGAGACCGGCGAGGATCCGGTGCGGACCGAGTGCGATGACACGGCGGTACCCGGTCGTCAGCGGGCCACGCAGATACTGGACGAGGTCGCCAGCGCCGACCTGTGCGCCAGCGGGCTGGGCTACGCCTACGACGAACGCGACTTCACGGTGTGTGTGGAAGACGTGGCGTGACGGTTCCGCCCCCATGCGGCACGTGCCCCGGATTAGGGATTACGCACACAGCGGGATGTACGATGGGTGCGTTCGCCAGCCGTATGGCGCGAGCAACCGGGTGCGGTCCGCGCAGAACCGCGTGCGCCGTTCCCGCGTGACACGACTGACACCGCCCGATCGTGCGGTCTTCGGTAGTGGCTGCCGGAGGTACTCCGGCCGCTTCGACTGACGGCCGTCGACGCATCCGGGCCTGTCGCGAGACACTTGAGGTTGTCCGTAACCGACAGCCTTCAGCGCGCAGTGATCACGCGAAACAGCTGAATGATGACCCAGAGAGGCCGTACGGACGTCTATGTCTGTAGTTGAAATTGAGGACGGCGTGTTCGAATCCACCGCCGTGATCGACAACGGGAGCTTCGGCACCCGCACCATCCGTTTCGAGACCGGTCGGCTGGCCCAGCAGGCCGCCGGCGCCGTCGTCGCGTACCTCGACGACGAGACCATGCTGCTGTCGGCGACCACCGCCAGCAAGAATCCGAAGGATCACTTCGACTTCTTCCCGCTCACGATCGACGTCGAGGAGCGGATGTACGCCGCCGGGCGGATTCCCGGCTCCTTCTTCCGCCGTGAGGGCCGCCCGTCCACCGACGCCATCCTCACCTGCCGACTGATCGACCGGCCGTTGCGCCCGACCTTCGTCTCGGGTCTGCGCAACGAGATCCAGGTCGTGGTCACCGTCATGAGCCTTGACCCCAAGGATCTGTACGACGTGCTGGCCATCAACGCCGCGTCGGCATCCACCCAGATATCCGGACTGCCGTTCGCGGGCCCGGTCGGTGGCGTGCGGGTCGCGCTGATCAACGGCCAGTGGGTTGCGTTCCCGACGGTCGAACAGCTCGAGGACGCCGTGTTCGACATGGTCGTCGCGGGCCGCAAGGTCCAGGACGGCGACGGTAAAGACGACGTGGCGATCATGATGGTGGAGGCCGAGGCGACCACCAAGGTCATCGAGTTGGTGGCCGGTGGTGCCACCGCTCCCACCGAGACCGTCGTTGCCGAAGGGCTCGAGGCTGCCAAGCCGTTCATCGCCGCGCTGTGCACCGCCCAGCAGGAGTTGGCGGGCGCCGCGGGTAAGGAGACCCGCGACTACCCGGTGTTCCCCGACTACCAGGACGACGTGTTCTACGCAGTGTCCTCGGTCGCCACCGAGGAGCTGTCCAAGGCGCTGACCATCGCGGGCAAGGACGAGCGCAACTCCCGTACCGATGAGATCAAGGTCGAGGTGCTCGAGCGTCTGGGTGACACCTACGCCGGCCGCGAGAAGGAGATCGGCGCGGCCTACCGGTCGCTGACCAAGAAGCTGGTCCGCCAGCGGATCCTCACCGACCACTTCCGCATCGATGGTCGCGGTGTCACCGACATCCGCGCGCTGTCCGCCGAGGTGGCCATCGTGCCGCGGGCCCACGGCAGTGCGCTGTTCGAGCGCGGCGAAACCCAGATCCTGGGCGTCACCACCCTCGACATGGTCAAGCTGGCCCAGCAGATCGACTCGCTGGGGCCGGAGAAGACCAAGCGCTACATGCACCACTACAACTTCCCGCCGTACTCGACCGGTGAGACCGGTCGGGTCGGGTCGCCCAAGCGGCGCGAGATCGGCCACGGCGCGCTCGCCGAGCGGGCGCTGATGCCGGTGCTGCCGAGCGTCGAGGAGTTCCCGTACGCGATCCGTCAGGTGTCGGAGGCGTTGAGCTCCAACGGCTCCACATCGATGGGATCGGTGTGCGCCTCGACCATGTCGCTGCTCAACGCCGGGGTGCCGCTGAAGGCTCCGGTCGCCGGTATCGCGATGGGCCTGGTGTCCGACGACGTCGAGGTGGACGGAAAGACCGAGCGTCGCTTCGTCACCCTGACCGACATCCTGGGCGCCGAGGATGCCTTCGGTGACATGGACTTCAAGTGCGCAGGCACCAAGGACTTCGTCACCGCGCTGCAGCTCGACACCAAGCTCGACGGCATCCCGTCTCAGGTCCTCGCCGGCGCGCTGGCGCAGGCCAAGGAAGCCCGGATCACCATCCTCGAGGTGATGGGCGAGGCGATCGACGAGCCCGACGAGATGAGCCCCTACGCGCCGCGCATCACCACGATCAAGGTGCCGATCGACAAGATCGGCGAGGTCATCGGGCCCAAGGGCAAGATGATCAACTCGATCACCGAGGAGACCGGTGCGTCGATCTCCATCGAGGACGACGGCACCGTGTTCGTCGGCGCCTCCAACGGGGAAGCAGCGCAGGCCGCGATCGACAAGATCAACGCGATCGCCAACCCCCAGCTGCCCAAGACGGGCGAGCGGTTCCTCGGAACCGTGGTCAAGACCACCGACTTCGGTGCGTTCGTGTCGTTGCTGCCGGGACGGGACGGACTGGTGCACATCTCCAAGCTGGGCCGCGGCAAGCGGGTCAACAAGGTGGAGGACGTCGCCAAGGTCGGCGACAAGCTGCGGGTCGAGATCGCCGACATCGACAACCGGGGCAAGATCTCGCTGGTCCTCGTCGCCGAGGGTGACTCAGCCGAATCATCTCCCGAGTCCGAGCCCGCGTCGGTAGATGCCGCGACCACCAGCAGCTAGCTCGGGGTCGCTGCGGAAGGGACGTCGCAACGATGACACGTCCCTCGCGGTGCGCCGCACCGATCTGCCCGGTGGCCTGCGTGTGGTCACCGAGCACATCCCGCACGTCCACTCGGCCTCGGTCGGGGTGTGGGTCGGTGTCGGCTCCCGCGACGAGGGCCGCAGCGTGGCCGGCGCCGCGCACTTCCTCGAGCACCTGTTGTTCAAGGCGACGCCGACGCGCACTGCGGTGCAGATCGCGCAGGCGGTCGACGCCGTCGGCGGTGAGCTGAACGCGTTCACCGCCAGGGAGCACACCTGTTACTACGCGCATGTCCTCGACGCGGATCTGGCGCTGGCCGTCGATCTGGTCGCCGACGTCGTGCTGAACGGGCGCTGCGCACAGCACGACGTGGACATCGAGCGCGACGTCGTGCTCGAGGAGATCGCGATGCGCGACGACGACCCGGAGGACACGCTCGGCGACCTCTTCCTGTCGGCGATGTTCGGCGACCACCCGGTCGGCCGTCCGGTGATCGGCAGCGTGGAGTCGATCTCGACGATGACACGCGCGCAACTGCACTCGTTCCACGTCCGCCGCTACACCCCTGACCGGATGGTCGTCGCCGTCGCCGGAAACGTCGACCACGACGAAGTCGTCGGCCTGGTGCGCGAGCACTTCAGTGCGCGGTTGGTGCGCGGCCGGTCTCCGCTGGCGCCGCGTAAGGGAACCGGGCGCGTGCCGGGCAATCCGACTCTGCAGCTGGTGAGCCGGGACGCCGAGCAGACCCACCTGTCGATGGGGGTACGAACCCCGGGACGGCACTGGGACCACCGCTGGGCACTGTCGGTGCTCAACACCGCACTCGGTGGCGGGCTGAGTTCGCGTCTGTTCCAACAGATTCGGGAGACGCGCGGGCTTGCCTACTCGGTGTACTCGACGGTGGACACGTTCGCCGACAGCGGCGCACTCTCGATCTACGCCGGGTGTCTGCCCGAGCGGTTCGACGAGGTCGTCCGGGTGACGACCGACGTGCTCGCCGATGTGGGCCGCGACGGGATCACCGCCGACGAATGCCGAATCGCCAAGGGGTCGATGCGCGGCGGGCTGGTGCTGGGCCTCGAAGACTCGGGGTCGCGGATGAACCGCATCGGGCGCAGCGAGCTGAACTACGGAGAACATCGCAGCATCGCCGACACCTTGGCCCACATCGACGCCGTCACCCTCGACGAGGTCAACGCCGTGGCGCGGCTGCTGCTCTCCCGCCCGTTCGGCGCGGCGGTCCTCGGGCCGGTGCGCGGGAAGCGGTCGTTGCCGAAGGCGCTGCAGACGATCGCGGGTTGATCGCCTAGCCTCGTCTGCGTGACCTCGCTGTCCAGACGGCGCCTTGTTCTCGGGGGACTGTCACTCGCTGCGCTGGCGGCATGTGCTGATCCCACCGTGCTGGCCGGGCCGGACGATCCCAACCCGCCGGTGCCGCCGACCGACCAGCGGATCGAAGCACTCGAGCGGCAGTACAACGTGGTTGTCGGTCTCTGGGCGGTCGATGTGGCGAGCGGTCGGTGGCTGGCCCACCGCGCCAAGGAGCGTTTCGCCCTGTGCTCGACCTTCAAGACCTACGCCGCCGCCGCGATTCTGCAGAGGGCCGAACGCGGCGAGCTCTCGCTGACCGATGCGGTCCGGGTCGAGCCGACCGACATCATCTCCCACTCGCCGGTGACCGGGACACGGGTGGGAGCGACGATGACGCTGGCCGAGCTGTGCCAGGCGACGTTGCAGGTCAGTGACAACGCCGCGGCGAACCTTCTGCTCCGGGTGCTCGGCGGACCGCCCGCGATCACCGATCTTGCGCGCAGCATCGGTGATGATGAGTCCCGCCTGGACCGGTGGGAGACCGAGTTGAACTCTGCTGTTCCCGGCGATCCCCGCGACACGACCACGCCCGTCGCCGTGGGCGTCGGCTACCGCAACCTGCTGACCGGCGGGGCGCTCGGTGACGAGAACCGCCGTCGGCTCGAGGGCTGGATGCGGGCCAATGAGACGTCGAGCATGCGCGCGGGACTGCCCGCGGGGTGGACGAGCGCGGACAAGACGGGCAGTGGCGATTACGGAACGACAAACGACATCGGTGTCGCCTACGCGCCCGACGGGCAGCGGTTACTTCTGTCGATCATGACGACGACGGCCGCAGACGATCCGGATGCGCCGAACCAGCGTGCGCTGATCGGCGAACTGGCCGCGCTCGCCGTCGCCGATCTATACAAGCTGCAGTGAGTCGTCGCGCTGCAGAACGAAGAAGTACGGCGCCTTGATCCCGCGCAGGTCCATCGCGCCGAGGACCGTCCGGTCGTCGAGCAGTCGGAACACGTCGTTGATCGGCAACTGGTCATACACCATCGTCGCGGTGTCAACGCCGCGGTAGCGGGTGGTGCGCAGCCGAGCTTTGGGCCCACGCGCCTGAAGCGCGGGCTTGAGCCTGGTGATGGTGCCCGCAAAGCTCTGCTTCTTCAGTGCCGGGATCTTGGTGGCCAGACCGAGTCCACCGAACGCCAGCGCCGGGTTCAGCGGCCACAACGCGGTGGGGTCACCGGTGGGAAACAGCAGCGGGTGCACGGTCTCGGCGTCCACGAACGCCTTGCCCCACCAGCCACTGGCCGCCAGCATGCCGTCGAGCGGATGGTTGGTCGGCAGCTCTGCGCCGTGCCAGGTGCCGATCATGAATTCGGAGTCCACAGCCGACAGTGAATCGAACAGCGTCAGTGCCTCGGCCGTCGTGGTCGGGGCATCAGGAAGGACGTCGGTGAGCGAAAGCATGCCCCAGACTCTACTTGACACCTGTCAAATCGGGCACACTATGGCTGTGCGGTCAGACAGTCCATGCCCCTGCGGCAGCGATGATCCCTTCGGCCGTTGCTGTCTGCCGCTGCACACCGGGGACCGGGAAGCCCAGACCGCGGAGCAACTCATGCGGTCGCGGTACACCGCCTTTGCGACCGGTGACGTCGACTATCTCTGGCGCACCTGGCATCCCCGCACCCGCCCGGACCGCGTCGACGACGCCGGACTGATCTGGACAGGACTCGACATCATCGACTGTGTCGCGGGCGGGCCCGGCGACCAGACGGGCGAGGTCGAGTTTCGCGCGCGGTACCTCGACAGCCAACGAACCGGGACGCTCCATGAGCGGTCCCGGTTCGCTGTGAGAGCCCGTCGATGGTTCTACCTCGACGGGGAGTTGTTCCGTTAGGCCAGCAGGTCGGCCGGGTCGGTGAACGGGAGGTCGAGATCTGCGGCCACCTGTTCGGACAGCAGCGCGCCCTCGTGTGTCGACAGGCCCTTCGCCAGCGAGTCGTCGGCAGCGCAGGCGGCCTTCCAGCCCTTGTCGGCGAGTTTGAGCACGTACGGCATGGTGGCGTTGGTCAGCGCGAACGTCGAGGTCCGCGGTACCGCGCCGGGCATGTTGGCAACGCAGTAGAACACGGTGTCGTGGACGGCGAAGGTGGGATCGTCATGGGTGGTGGGCCGGGAGTCCTCGAAGCAGCCGCCCTGATCGATGGCGATGTCGACCAACACCGCACCCGATTTCATCTGCGCGACAGTCGAATTGGTGACCAGCTTGGGCGCCTTGGCGCCGGGCACCAGCACCGCGCCGATCACCAGGTCGGCTTGCTTGACCGCGTCCTCGAGTTCGAGCGTCGACGAGTAGCGGGTCTCGATCGCGCCGCCGTACTCGGCGTCGATCTTGCGCAGGATGTTGATGTTGAGGTCGAACACGGTGACATGAGCGCCCATGCCCCACGCGACGGCGGCCGCGTTGTCACCGGCCATTCCGCCGCCGATGACGACGACCTTGGCCGGTGCGACGCCGGGGACGCCGCCCATCAGCACACCGCGACCGCCCTGGGTGCGCATCAGGTGGTATGCGCCGACCTGTGCGGCGAGGCGTCCGGCGACCTCGCTCATCGGCGCCAGAAGCGGAAGCGCACCGTCAGCGGTCTGCACGGTCTCATAGGCGATCGACGTGGTTCCCGAGGCCATCAGCGCATCGGTGCAGGGTTTGGACGCCGCCAGGTGCAGATAGGTGAAAAGCGTCTGGCCCTTGCGCATCCGGCTGTACTCGGCCTCGATCGGCTCCTTGACCTTGAGCAGCAGGTCGGCCTCGGCCCACACTTCGTCGGCGGTGTTGATGACCTGCGCGCCGGCGGCCTTGAAGTCACTGTCGGAGATCGCCGAGCCGGCGCCGGCGCCGGCCTGCACCAGAACGTCATGACCGCGGCGGGTCAGCTCGGCCACGCCTGCCGGGGTGATGGCGACGCGGTACTCGTTGTTCTTGATCTCGGTCGGGATGCCGACACGCATGATCGCTCCTCAGAATCGTGGTGGGTTGCGTTCAATTGTGAAGAACTGTCCGATTGGACGCAATAATAACGACAACAATTCGCTACGATGTGGCAATGGCTGAAGAATTGCCGGAGTACGGGCGACGAGAAGCGCGACCGTCGAAGGATGTTCGGCCCAGCCCCGTGGACGACGTCGATCGCCGGATTCTGACCGCTCTGCATGCCGACGCCCGCATGTCCAACAGCGCATTGGCCGACCTCGTCGGAATCGCGCCGTCGACGTGTCACGGGAGGGTGCGCAGGTTGCAGGACATCGGGGTGATCCGTGGATTCCACGCCGACATCGACCCGGCGGCGATCGGCCTGAACCTGCAGGCGATGATCTCGGTCAACCTGCAGTTCAACGCGCGCAGCAAGATCCGCAACTTCATCCAGCAGATCCGCCGGAAGCCCCAGGTGATGGATGTCTACTTCCTCGCGGGCGCCGACGACTTCATCCTGCACGTCGCCGCGCGCGACACCGACGATCTGCGCTCGTTCGTGGTGGAGAATCTGAACGCCGACGAGGATGTCGCCGGGACGCAGACCTCCCTGATCTTCGAGCATCTCCGGGGTGCGTCGCCGTTGTGAGCGAAGGCGGCGGTCGCGTCGGTCAACGAACCAGTTCGGGATGGAACGTCGTGACCATGCGTCGGATTCCGTCACGCCAGTCGACCGTGGTGCCGCCGGTGAGCTCACGCATCCGGGTGGCATCGGTGGGCCCGCCGCGCAACGCCTCGAGACTTTCCTCGAAGACCGGCTCCCGCTCGACCAGCGAACCGATGTACGAGGCCCACTCCTGAAGACTGACTTCCTGTTCCCCACACCAGTTGACCGTCGTGGCCGGTACTGACGCGGCGTCGAGCAGCTTGGGCAGAGTCGCGATGATGTCGTCCTCGTGGATCGGGTTGTAGCGCGCCGGCCCTCCGGGTGGAACCGGGATCGGAACGCCATTCAGCAGCATCTCCATGTGATAGAACGGCCAGCCGCCGTAGTTGCCGTACGGCACGTTCAGGCGCGCGATGACGGTCGGCGTGCCGAGGGTGCGCGCCATCGAACGTGCCACCACTTCGCCGGCGAGCTTGGAGATCGAGTAGGTGGGGAACAGCGACTTGTGATTGTCGCCGAGGGCAGTTGCCTCGGTGCGGGGCTCGTCGTCCGGCGGGTCGTACACGGCGGCTGAGGAGCATTGCAGAAACGCTTTCGCGTCAGGGCAATGCGCCATCAGCAGGCCGACTGATTCTGCGTTGGCACTGAGATCCTTGTCCCAGCGGCCACTCTTGGCCACCGCCAGATTGAGCACATAGTCGAAGTCGGAGGGGATGCCCGAAAAATCGCCAGAGGCCAGATTGACTGTCTTGCAACGAATCCCTGCCGCCTCCAGATCGGCGCGAGCCGAGGCATCTTTGAAGCGGGCGATGCCCCACACTTCGTTGTCGGCCGCGAGTGCTTTGGCCAGCGGAGTCGCGACCTGGCCTGTCGGGCCGGTGACCAGGATCTTGTAGCCGCGCACGGGTCGGCTCTACGCCGCTGTCAGCGTGACGTTGTACAGGCTCACAGCCACGTCGTCGGGCAGGATGTCGACAAACGTCGGCGCGTCGCGCAGCGCACCGCCCGTGGCGATGATGTTGGCGGGAGATGTTCCTGCACAGGGGAAGTCGCGACACCGCAGCCAGTAGCCCGGAGCGCTCTGGTAGGGCCGCATGCTGGGAGACTGGTCGACGCGGTAACGGCCCGGTGGGATGAACGTGGTCGCCCAGCCCTCGCGCGGCTGGGTGCTGACGCCGAACACGCCATTGCTGCCGTAACTCCCCGGAGATGCGATGGCCGGCGCAGCCAGGACACCCGCGGATGCCAGGCCGGCGGCAATCACGGCGGAAACAATGCTCTTCACACCATGGAGCGTAGACAGCGCGTCACGGATCTTTGCTGTCTTCGGGTAAGTCGCCACCATCGGGCGGGTCGTCGCCGGGCAACTTCCCCCGCCCAGCAACGCTCAGCATGTCAGGCCGGAATCACCGACAAATCCACAGTCCCCGATGGTGCGGACTGGCGAGTTGTCGGCAACCGATATCTGCAGCGGTCAGGCTGCTTGGTTGTCGGGTGGTGCGGGTCCGCCGGGTTCGCTGGTGTGGTCGCTCGGTTGGGGGTCGAGTTCCTCGTGGGTGATGGGTTCGGGGGCAACCCGCTCAGGGTCGATCGGTTCAGGGTCGATCGGCTCGGACGGGATCGGTTCGGCGTCGCCGGGTCGGGGTTCATCTGGTGGGCGGAGGAGGGCTTCGGGGCGGTGGTAGTAGTTGATCCGTGCTTGGCCGGTGTCCAGTCCCGGTGGTGGGATCCATTCGACTTCGTGGCGGTCGTTGATGGTGGTGGTCCAGCCGCCGTGGGTGTTGACCATTCTGTTGTCGGGTCCACACGCCAGGCCGAGGTCGTCGATGTTGGTGTTGCCGCCGTCGTTCCAGTCGGCGGTGGCGTGGTGGACTTGGGTGCCGTAGATGCCGACGGTGCAGCCGGGTTTGGTGCAGCCGCCGTCGCGGGCGGCGAGCATGAGCCGTTGGGCGATCGAGGCGACGCGTTTGGTGCGGAACAGGTCCAGGGCGGATCCGGTGGCGCGGTCGAATACCGCGAGGCTGTGGTGGGCGTGGGCGCCGAGGCGGATCACGTCGTTGATCGGCATGACGGTGCCACCGCCGGTGACACCGACCCCGGCTCTGCTCTCGAGGTCTTGCAGGGTGGTGCGGATGATGA
>NZ_JBAUJR010000116.1:0-2604 GCF_049683935.1 Mycobacterium sp.
CGCTTGCCCGCCTCTTCACGCACCCGGTTGAGCACCTGACCTTCGTCGCTCCAGCCCGTCCACCCGGCGAGGCGTCGTGCGTACTCGTCGCGCAGCGCGTAGTCCCGGATCCGGGCGACCAGAGGCACACACTGACGAAGCGCGTCGACCTGAGCCTGCGGGTCGTTGTCGAGCACCTCCCCGCTGGGGATCAGGCTGCGCACGGCGAACTCGAACATCGGGATGCGCCGCGCCACCAGGTCCCGCAGCGCCGCATCACCGGACTTCAGTCGCAGATCACACGGATCCATCCCGTCGGAAGCGATTGCCACGAAGGACTTTCCGGCCACCTGCTGGTCACCGTCGAACGCCTTGAGCGCCGCCGCCTGACCGGCCGCGTCGCCGTCGAACACGAAGATCAGCTCACCGCGGTACCAGTTGTCGTCCATCATCAGCCGCCGCAGCAGCGCCAGGTGACCCTCGCCGAAGGCTGTGCCGCAGGAGGCGACGGCCGTAGCCTCGCCGGCCAGGTGCATCGCCATCACGTCGGTGTACCCCTCGACCACGACGGCGCGGTGCGCCTTGGCGATGTCGCGTCGGGCCAGATCGAGGCCGAACAGCACCCCGGACTTCTTGTACAGCACCGTCTCGGGGGTGTTGACGTACTTGGCTTCCATCGGGTCGTCGTCGAAGATCCGCCGGGCACCGAATCCGATGACCTCGCCGCCGCCGGCCCGGATCGGCCACAGCAGTCGGCGGTGGAAGCGGTCCATGGGGCCGCGGCGGCCCTCTCGGGACAACCCCGCCGCCTCCAATTCCTTGAACTCGAATCCCTTGCGCAGCAGATGCTTTGTCAGCGTTTCCCAGCCCGACGGTGCGAATCCGCAGCCGAATCGCGCGGCGGCGTCGGCGTCGAAGTTCCGTTCGATCAGGTACTGGCGGGCCGGGGCGGCTTCGTCGGACTGCAGCGCTTCTGCGTAGAACTCCGCGGCGGCGGCGTTGGCGGCCAGCAGCCTGCTGCGGCTGCCCCGGTCGCGTTGCACGTTGGTGGTCGACGCCCCGGTGTAGGTGATGGTGTAGCCGACGCGGTCGGCCAGCAGTTCGACGGCTTCCACGAAGCTGACGTGCTCGATCTTCTGCAGGAAGGCATAGGCATCACCCCCCTCCCCGCAGCCGAAGCAGTGGAAGTGCCCGTGGTTGGGCCGGACGTGGAAGGACGGGGACTTCTCGTCGTGAAAAGGACACAGTCCCTTGAGCGAATCGGCGCCCGCGCGCCGAAGCTGAACGTACTCGCCGACAAGGTCCTCGATGTTCACCCGGTCACGGATGGCGGCGATATCGCGATCGGGGATCCTGCCCCGCCCCCGCGTACCGTCGCCCGCCACCCGGCCAGTCTAGAGCCCACGGCGGGAGGCGCTACGCGGGTTCGAGCCGCTCCAGACGCCCCTCGGTGATGGACGCCACCTGGTCGATCACCACCCGTAACCGCGCGGCGTCGTCGTCGGCGGCGGCGAAGTCCGGAACGAACAGGGGGTCCAGCGTCGCCGGCGCCCCCGTCAGCACGAACTGCACCGCCGCGTCGATCCGGTCGCGCTGCTGCGCCTGCAGATCCAGATGCCGAGGATCGGACATGATGAACTGCAGCGCGAGGATCTTCAGCACCGCCACCTCCGCGCGCACCACCGTGGGGACCTCGAGGTCGGCGCGGTAGCGCACCAACCGCCCCGATCCCGAGGCGTTGCGGGTCGCGGCGATCGCCGACGACGCGAATCGGCCCACCAGCTCACTGGTCATCGTCTTCAACGCCACCGAGGCCGACAGTGTGGCGTCGTACTTACCGACCGCGGCGACCGCAGGCAGCACCGACAACCGCTCGGCCGCCTCGATCAGATCGGCCGCCGCCAGTCCGCCGCCCATTCCGTGCGACTGTCCCAACCGGCCCAGCGCGCTCACCGCGTCGTCGTCGGCCAGGACCCGCAGGTCGATACGACCCGAGATCACCCCGTCCTCGACATCGTGCACGGAGTAGGCGACGTCGTCCGCCCAGTCCATGATCTGGGCCTCCAGACACGGTTTGCGGTCGGGTGCGTCGCCGCGCACCCAGGCTGCGGCCGCTGCGTCGTCGGCGTAGAAACCGAACTTGCCCCCTCTGGCAGTGCGGTACCACGGATACTTCGTCACCGCGTCCAGAGCAGCGCGGGTCAGGTTCAGTCCGGCGCTGCGCGGCTCGTCACCCTGTGTGTCAAGCACTTTGGGCTCCAGCCGGGTCAGGATGCGGAAGTTCTGCGCGTTGCCCTCGAACCCGCCGCACGCCTCGGCGAGCTCGTTGAGTGCGCGCTCCCCGTTGTGCCCGTACGGCGGATGGCCGATGTCGTGCGCCAGCCCGGCCAGGTCGACGAGGTCCGGATCGGCGCCGAGTCCGACCGCCATGCCCCGGCCGATCTGGGCCACTTCCAGGGAGTGCGTCAGTCGGGTCCGCGGCGTTTCGCTCTGCCGTGGGCCGACGACCTGGGTCTTGTCGGCCAGCCGACGCAACGCCGCCGAGTGCAGGACCCGCGCGCGGTCTCGGGCGAAGTCGGTCCGATGCTCGGCCCCCGTGCCCGGCAGGGCGGCAGCCTTCGGCGG
>NZ_JBAUJR010000117.1:0-29302 GCF_049683935.1 Mycobacterium sp.
GCGGTGGGGGCGGCACGTCCGAGCGACGGAGCGGCGTTCGGTCTGGGGGGGCGCCGGCCGGAGCGGACGGCGGCGACGGCGTCGGCGAACGGCCCACCGGACTTGTAGCGCATCCCGGGGTTCTTGACCAGCGTGATCTCGATCAGCTCGCGGACGTTCGGCGGCAGGTCGGCGGGCAGCGGGGGAGGGTTCTCCTTGATGTGCTTCATCGCGACGGTCAGCGCGCCGTCACCGGTGAACGGCCGCTTACCCGAAACGGATTCGTAGCCGACGACACCCAGTGCGTACACATCGCTGGCCGCGGTCGCGTCGTGGCCGAGCGCCTGTTCGGGCGCGATGTACTGGGCGGTGCCCATCACCATGCCGGTCTGGGTTACGGGCGCGGCGTCGACGGCCTTGGCGATGCCGAAGTCGGTGAGCTTCACCTGACCGGTGGGGGTGATCAGGATGTTTCCCGGTTTCACGTCGCGGTGCACCAGCCCCGCGGTGTGGGCGACCTGCAGCGCGCGGCCGGTCTGCTCGAGCATGTCCAGCGCATGCCGCAACGACAGTCTTCCGGTCCGCTTGATCACCGAGTTCAACGGCTCACCGTTGACCAGTTCCATCACCAGGTAAGCGGTGCGGCCTTCGCCGTCGATGTCGGTCTCGCCGTAGTCGTACACGCCGGCGATTCCCGGATGGTTGAGCATCGCGACGGTGCGCGCCTCGGCCCGGAACCGCTCGACGAACTCCGCGTCGGTCGAGTACTCGGCCTTGAGGACCTTGACAGCGACACGACGGCCGAGCCGGGAATCGATGCCCTCCCAGACCTGGCCCATGCCGCCGGTGGCGATCAGCCGTTGCAGCCGGTAGCGGCCGGACAGGGTGACACCGACGCGGGCGCTCACGAGGCCCCCCGCAGCGCCGCGGCGATGGTCGCTCGTCCGATGGGCGCGGCTACCGCACCGCCGGTCGCCGACAGGCGCTCGCCACCGTTCTCGACCAGCACCGCCACTGCGACCTTGGGATCCTGTGCGGGCGCAAAAGCGATGTACCAGGCATGCGGCGGCGTGTTGCGGGGATCCGTACCGTGCTCCGCAGTGCCGGTCTTGGATGCGATCTGCACGCCGGCGATGGCTCCCTTCTGCTGAGTCACCTGCTCGGCGGCGACCATCAAGTCCGTAAGTGTATCTGCGACCTGCTGCGGGACCGCCCGCCGCTCCTGGGTGGGCACCGTTGTGTCGATGTTGGAAAGGTCGGGTCCCCTGAGGCTGTCGACCAGATAGGGCTGCATCGTGATCCCCTTGTTCGCTACGGTCGCGGCGATCATCGCGTTCTGCAGCGGCGTCAACGCGACGTCCTTCTGCCCGATGCTCGACATCCCCAGTGCTGCGGCGTCGGCGATCGGGCCGACGGTCGATTCGGCGACCTGCAGCGGAATGGGCGGGGGCGCCACGTTGACCCCGAATGAGCTTGCCGTCGAACGCAGCGCGTCGGCGCCGGTGTTGATGCCCAGTTCGACGAACGCGGTGTTGCAGGAGTTCGCGAACGCGTATCGCAACGTGGCGGTCGGACCGCCACCACAGGGCGTACCGCCGAAATTCTCCAACGTCGCGGTGCTGTTCGGCAACGGAATGTCTGCTGCCGCAGTGAGTTCGGTGTCGGGGGTGGCTCCGGCCTGAAGTGCCGCCGCAGTGGTCAGCACCTTGAACGTCGACCCGGGTGGGTACGTCTCGGAGATCGCACGGTTCAACAGAGGTGAGTCCGGGTCGTCCCGAAGCTGTTGCCAGGCCGCGGTCTGCTGCTCGAGGTCGTGGGTGGCCAACAGGTTCGGATCGTAGGAGGGCGCCGAGACCATCGCCAGGATCTTGCCGGTCGACGGTTCCAGCGCGACGACAGCACCCTTGCACGGGCCGTCGCAGCCCTCCTGCATCGCATCCCAGGCGGCCTGCTGCACCTGCGGGTTGATCGTGGTGGCGACGGTGCCGCCGCGAGGGTCCCGGCCGGTGAAGAAGTCGGCCAGGCGGCGTCCGAACAGCCGCTGGTCGGATCCGTTGAGGATGGTGTCCTCGGCGCGCTCCAGCCCACTGCTCGAGTAGCTCAGCGAGTAGAACCCGGTGACGGGCGCATAAGTCAGGGGGTTGGGGTACACGCGGAGGAAGCGGAAGCGTCCCTCGGTCGACACGGAGTAGGCCAGCAGTTCTCCGCCCGCGGAGATCTGGCCGCGCTGGCGGGAGTACTCGTCGAGCAGGACCCGCTGGTTGCGCGGATCCGACCGCAGGCCGTCGGCGGTGAACACCTGGGTCAGGGTGGCGTTGGCAAGTAACACCACGATCAGGGCCATGATCATGACGGAAATGCGGCGCAGCGAGGTGTTCATACCTTCCCGATCACCTCGGTGCTCGCCGCAGCGATGGGTGCGGCCGGCAGGGGCCCGGTGCCGATCGGCCGCCGCGCGGCGTGCGAGATTCGGACCAGCAGCGCCAACAGCAGGTAGTTGGCGACCAGCGAGGAGCCGCCGTAGGACATCCACGGCGTGGTGAGGCCGGTGAGGGGGATCAGCTTGGTGACCCCGCCCACCACGATGAACAGCTGGATCGCCAACGTGGTGGCCAAGCCCGCGGCGAGCAGCTTGCCGAAACTGTCGCGCACGGCGATGGCGGTCCGAAGCCCGCGGATGATGACGATGGTGTAGAGCATCAGCACGGCGGCCAGACCGACGAGCCCGAGTTCCTCACCGACCGCGGCGATGATGAAGTCGGTGGATGCGGCGGGCACGGTGCCGGGTTGGCCGTTGCCCAACCCGGTGCCGAAGATGCCGCCGGTGGCGAAGCTGAACAGCGATTGCACCATCTGGTATCCGGCGCCGTCGGGGTCGGCGAACGGGTCCCGCCAGGTCTGCACCCGGACCTTGACGTGGTCAAAAAGGTAATACGCCGCAATGCTTCCCGCGGCGAACAGTGCCAGCCCGATGACCACCCAGCTGAACCGCTCGGTGGCGATGTAGACCATCACCAGGAACGACGCGTACAACAGCAACGAGGTGCCGAGGTCCTTCTCGAAGATCATCACACCGACCGAGGCGATCCACGCCGCAAGCAGTGGCGCGAGGTCGCGCGGCCGAGGCAGATCCATGCCGAGCACATGCTTGCCGGCGCTGGTGAACAGATTGCGCTTGGACACCAGCACGGCGGCGAAGAAGATCAGCAGGAGGATCTTGGAGAACTCCGCGGGCTGAATCGAGAAGCCCGGCAACCGGATCCAGATCTTTGCGCCGTTCTGCTCGGACATCGAGCGCGGCAGGATTGCGGGGATCACCAGCAGAACCAGTCCGGTCAGGCCGCACACGTACCCGTACCGGGAGAGCATGCGGTGGTCGCGCAGGAAGATCACCACCGCGGAGAATCCGAGGACTCCGACCAGGGTCCACAGCATCTGCTGGTTCGCCGTACCACCGAGGCCCTGCGAGGTGGTCTCGCCCTCGGCGATGTCGAGACGGTGAATCATCACCAGCCCCAAGCCGTTCAGCAGCGCGACCACGGGGAGCAGGAGCGGATCCGCGTAGGGGGCGAACCGTCGGACGGCGATGTGTGCGCCTGCGAACAGCGCCAGGTAGGCGACGGTGTACTGAGCCAGATCCCAGCGCAGGCCCTGTTCCTGATTGGCTTCGACGAGCAGCAGCGCCACCGTGGTGATCAACGCCGCGAAGCCCAGCAGGAACAGCTCGGCGTTGCGGCGGTTCGGCAGGTCGGGCGTCACTGCGACGGGAGCTTGCGGCTGTGTCGTCACGACACTTCCCGGCAGTTCGTTCCCGGCTCAGGTGGTGGCGGCGGCAGCGCGGTCACGGTCGGTGACGGCGTCGGGGACGGTCGGGGGGTCGGAGGCGCGGGGGAGTCGGTGATAGTGCGCGGAGTCTCGGGCGCGGGGGTGGCACGTGGATCACCGCTGGGCGCAGTGGTTCCCGGTGCGGCCGCGGACGTCGTCGGAGTGCTGGGACGGGGCGACGGGGGCGGGGTCGTGGGGCGCGTCGTCGTCGGGGTGCGGGGGGCGCAGACCGGCAGCACCGACCCGCGGAGTTGCTCGATCTGCCTGATCGCATCGTCGAGAGAACCCGACGGCAGGCCGGCGATGACCTGAGCGCGTTCGGAGGGGCGCATGTCGTCGACGCCGAGAAGCCGGCAGTCCAGGTTGTCCTGCGTCTGGCCTGCGCTGATGAGGGAGAGTTCGTTGCGGGCGTTCAGACAACCCAGAAGGTAGGGCTCTTGCAGCGAGACCCCGAGGAAGGAGCCCTGGACGCCCCGCATGATCGAGACGGTGCCGTCGTGGTCGCTGACGTAGTAGTTGTTGCGGACGATTTCGCGGCCGACGGCCAGACCTGCCAGCAGCACAAGGACCGTGACTGCCGCGGCGATGAAAATACGCCGCCGCGAACGTGGTCGCGGCGGGGGTTCTTCAGGTTGCGGCACAACACGTTTGGCGACGTTTCGTTTCGGGTTGAACGCCGACGCCCGACCGGCGGCGGTGTTCGGTGGGGCTGCGTCGTCGGCCTGGCCGGAGACCGCCCCAGCGAGGATCGGTTGGGTCTGGCCGTAGTCGTAGTCGACGACGTCGGCCACCACGAGGGTGACGTTGTCGGGTCCGCCGCCGCGCAGCGCCAGTTCGATCAACCTGTCGGCACTTTCGGCGACGTCGGGGATCTGCAGCGCTTCCAGGATGGTGTCGTGACTGACCGGGTCGGTCAGGCCGTCCGAGCACAGCAGGTACCGGTCGCCGGCGCGGGCCTCCCGCATGATGAGCGCCGGTTCCACCTCGTGACCGGTGAGCGCCTTCATGATCAGCGAGCGCTGGGGATGGCTGTGCGCCTCCTCCGCGGTGATGCGCCCCTCGTCGACCAGGGTCTGGACGAATGTGTCGTCCTTGGTGATCTGGTTGAGCTCGCCGTCGCGCAGCAGATAGCCGCGCGAGTCGCCGATGTGCACGAGGCCAAGCCGATTGCCCGCGAACAGGATTGCCGTCAGCGTGGTGCCCATGCCGTCGAGCTCGGGGTCGGCCTCCACGTGCTCGGCGATCGCCGAGTTGCCCTCACGTACCGCCGCATCGAGCTTGCTGAGCAGGTCACCGCCGGGCTCGTCGTCATCGAGGTGGGCGAGGGCGGCGATCACCAACTGGGAGGCGACCTCCCCGGCGGCGTGGCCGCCCATGCCGTCGGCCAGCGCGAGCAGGCGCGCGCCGGCGTAGACCGAATCTTCGTTGTTGGCGCGCACCAGGCCGCGGTCGCTGCGCGCGGCGTATCGAAGGACGAGGGTCATGGGCGTAGCTCGATAACCGTCTTGCCGACCCGCACCGGTGTGCCCATCGGAACTCGTACTGCCGTCGTCACCTTCGCCCTGTCAAGGTATGTACCGTTGGTCGATCCTAGGTCCTCTACGTACCACTCCTGACCCCTCGGGGAGAGCCGGGCGTGGCGGGTCGAGGCGTAGTCGTCGGTCAGCACCAGCGTGGAGTCGTCGGCGCGACCGATCAATATCGGCTGAGACCCCAGCGGGATGCGGGTTCCCTTCAGCGCACCGTCGGTGACCACCAGTTGGCGGGGGATGTGGCGGCGGCCCCGGTTGGGCAGCAGCGAACCCCGCAGCGCCAAGCCGCGGCGCACCATCACCGCGCCGGTGGGCGCGTAGATATCGGTACGCAGGATGCGCAGTACCGACCAGATGAACAGCCACAGCAGCAGCAGGAAGCCGACACGGGTCAGCTGCAGTACTAGGCCCTGCATCTGACGTCCTCTCCGTCCCCGTCATACGCCTCGCGCAAGAGCTCGTAGGCGTCCTTTCGGCACCGCCACCATACGTGCGTGACGGTCGACGTGAGGCTCAAGCAGACCGGTTTACCCGGGCGGTCGACCCTCAGTGAACGCGGACGATGATCTCAGAGTGGCCGAGCCGGATGACGTCGCCATCGGCCAGCTGCCACTCCTGCACCGGCGCATTGTTCACCGTCGTGCCATTGGTGGAGTTGAGGTCTGACAATAGCGCGACCTGGCCGTCCCAGCGGACCTCCAGATGCCTGCGGGACACACCCGTGTCGGGCAGCCGGAACTGGGCGTCCTGGCCGCGGCCGATCACGTTGGCGCCTTCGCGCAGTTGGTAGGTGCGGCCACTGCCGTCGTCGAGCTGCAGAGTGACGGCGGTGCCGGCCGATGGGTAGTCACCCTGTCCGGGGCCATATCCCTGGCCTCCGTAGCCGGCCGGGGCCCCGTAGCCCTGGTCGCCGTACCCTGCAGGCTCGCCGTAACCCTGGTCGGCATATCCGGCACCGGCCGGGGCCTCGCCGTAGCGGCCGTAGTCGGGCTGGGCGTAGTCCTGCCGGCCGTAGGCCTGGCCGCCCTGCGAACCGTAGCCACCGCCCTGGTCGGGGTAGCCGCCCTGCTCGGGGTAACCACCCTGGTCCGGATAGGACGGACGACCCTGGGGCGGGTAGCCGCCCTCCTCGGGCCGGCCCGGGGGGCGGCCGTAGTCGTAGTCGTTCGGAGGGGCGCCGTAGCCGGGCTGCCCGCCCGGAGGCGGGCCGTAGCCTGCAGGGGCCTGGCGATAGCCCTGATCGGGGTAACCGCCCTGCGGAGGGCCGTATCCGGCCGGGGGGCGCTGCTCGTAGGACTGCGGCGGGTAGCCGCCCTGATCGGGGTAGCCGCCCTGGTCCGGGTAGCCACCGCGGGGCGGGTAGTTCGGATCACCCTGCGGGGGATATCCGCCCTGGTCGGCCGGCGGCGGATACGGACGCTGGTCATCGGGGCGGGGGTAGCGCTCGTCGTAGTACTCGTCTGAGGGCCGACCCTGTCCCTGGCCGCGGTAACTCGGATTGTCGGTCATCGGTGGAACTCCTGGTTCTGCGTTGGACGAAAGTTCTCGAGGTGGGGCGGGTTCGCCTGTGGTCGAGTCAGGGTTGACCGCACCACGCGCGCGAAACTGTCCGGTGTGCAGGTTGGACGACTGCTCGAATCTGACAACCACATCACCATACGTTTGCCATCCCTGCTCATGGATGTATCCCTCCAAGTGCTTGGCAAACGTGGTTGAGGTGATGTCCGGGTCGGCACTCACCTTGTGGTAATCGGGCACACTGAGGGTAATGACGTAGTCGTTCGGGGCCAAAATTCGGCCACCGTGGAGTTCGTGTGCACCGGCGTCCGCCTCCCGGCGGAGCAGCGCCTCTACCTCCTGCGGGACGATCGATCCGCCGAAAACCCTGGCGAACGCGTCGCCGACGGTGGCCTCGAGTTTGCGTTCGAAGCGGTCGACCAAACCCATGTCTTCGACCGCCTTCCTCTGTGTAGTCGGTAATTCTGGCGGCGTGGTTACACCGCCAGCGTGTCGGCTGGCCGTCATGCTTGCATGCATGGTATCGGCCATGTCCGCCACTACGGGACCAACAGAACTCTGAGAATCGCATCGCCGCTGGTCAAGGACGTGCGCTCGCGGCATTTGTCGGTCCAAGGAGCCCTGCCAGTACGTTTGGAACGAGGGGTTGCCTGCGTGATAGGCTCCCTCGGTCATTCGGGCGAGTGGCGGAATGGCAGACGCGCTGGCTTCAGGTGCCAGTGTCCTTCGGGACGTGGGGGTTCAAGTCCCCCTTCGCCCACAGCGAGCGGTTCTACGTAATCGCAGCACAAAGGTCACGAACCAGTTGGTTCGTGACCTTTGTGTTTGGTAAGAAGTCGAGGAACGCAGCGCGCACGAAGACCCTTGGGGGACTCAGTCACCGCGTATCCCCGCCGACCAGCTCGGTCGCAGTGCCTCAAGCGAATTGTCTCCAGGGGACAGGTACCAGCCGCTTCTCTGAACAGGCTCACTTGGTGTGCGTAACGCGGCCTCATCGAGGCCTAGCAAGATCCGCCAGCCAGGACCGTGTTTGGCAGCCATGCCGGTTTCCACCTCTGCAACGGCGTCCTGTTCACTCTGCCCAGAATCTTCCATCGACGCACGGCGGGCGTGGCTCACGAAACACGACTCCGTCACTATTACGCGGTATCCCCGCCTCCTTGCACGGATCGAATAGTCAAGATCAGCCCCGTAGCCGTGCCAGTTGAAATTCGTGTTATCGAGTGGGCCGATATCAGCTGCGGCGGTGACATTAAAGGCGATGGCAGTTCCATCGCAGAACGGAACTTTTCGCACAGCTTGGACGGGACGATAATCACGGGCACAAGCCGGCGTCGCGGTGGCGTGCTGGTGCGGCCAGAAGTCGTCATAGCACGGCGCAGCAACAGCGACGCCTTCGTTGATGACGGCAGCAAGGGAGATTTCATGCACGAACCGGAGAGAAAGGCGAATGTCCGAATTAAGAACGACTACGACGTCAAATCCTTTAGCGATTGCGTTCCCGATTGCCCAATTGACCGATCCGATCCAACGAAGGTTCGTTGGACTCTTAAGAACGGTGAAGTTCGGTCCACTCTCGAACGTTAGGTCACCGCGGTTGTCGAGGACTGTGACTTGAGCTGTGTGCGACTTTTCGGCGGCTAGGTCGGAGAGTAAGGCCCCAACCATGTCGTGTCGACCGTAGGCGGGTATTACCACACTAACTTTGTAGAGATCTGCGTGCCTCACCGTTGTGCCGCGCTGAAAATGGTTGCCAGGACGTCTCTTTGAACTTTAAGTCGGCTTAGGTCGCTCAGGAGAAGTCTGATTTCACTGCGTAGCCGATTTCGAGCCCAGTACCGGACATCCCAGTAGAGAAGATCCATGTCTATCGGCTGCACTAGCCGAAATTGGAGCAGCCACCACCTCCGTCGCAGACCTACGCTCTGGGCGAGGTCACCCCCAGCTCCGTAAGTGGACACTTGCATCATCCGATCTACGATTTCCCAAGCTGCCTCGATAACCGAGTAGGGTGTCTCGTTTCCAGATCTCACGATCGCGTCAACCCAGTCGCCGCCTACTTGAAAGGCGAGCGATTCTTCCTGCTGGGCAATGGATTCCATCGTAGGCGTGTCGATCCGGACGGGGTCCTGCTGCAGTACCATTTGGTTTGAAACGGAACGCCATGCTAACAATGGGTCGCCTATCAACGGATCGGCGCCAACTCTGCTGTAGACGTTGGCTGCGAATTCACGAAAGCGTACCGATCGTGCGGTATCACCGCCGACTTCGTAGAGTGTTGCCAGCAGGATTGCGTTGGTAGCAACCCACTCAAGCCTGAATCGTTCGGCGTGAGGCGGCTCGTTCACTAGGCGCCCACGGCGGTAGTATCGCAAAGACTGCTGCCAGCTGACGTGAAGGTCACGCGCCGTACCGCGTTTCCACCGAGCCATCGTTGGAAGCCAGTGCGCTGCGAAGTCGGCGAGCCAACGATCCCCTGGTTGAGCACGGTCGCTTCCTATCCAACTACTGAGATGGGTTGGAGCACGTAGCGATTGGCCGTAGCGGCCTTCCTGCTGCTCGGCAATCAACCAAACGATCGTTTCGACTAACGCGATGTCCGAGGCGACATCGCTGGGGGCGAAGCTGACTAATGACGTGCTCGGAGCTGAAAGCGGCCGGAATAGAACTGCACAGGTTGCCCGGCCCGTTGGGGAGACGCCCACGACCTCTGACCTCACAAACTTGAAGTGGTGATGCCAGACTTCTTCACGTGGATCGAACCACGCCACCTCTGCGCCGCGATAAGGATCCCTAATTGGCGTCCACGTGTCACTCTTCGCCGTGTTACAACGACTGCACACCGGCACGAGGTTGCGATGTTCATTCGAACCACCTTTAGCCTTTGGTCGAACGTGGTCATAGTGGTGGCCCGGATGAAGTCGCGACTTGCAGTATGCGCATAGGTTGTTGAAATACTTGACGTCCGCGGCTCGATTCGACGCTGACACGTACACCATCGGAAGATTATTGCTGGTTTGACGCGGAGTTACGCAGATTGCGCTACCCGCGTGAATAAACGCAGCACAGGGGGGACAGGTCACGGGCGTGGCGCGGATCATCATCGTGATTCCAGACGGCAGGCTCAACGGCGTTTACGTGCAGGCATCCGTCATGCGGGACTGGGCCGTTCGATCAGGTGCTGTAGAGCACGCCTCAATTGTCTGCCTGGGCAGTCGGCCGAGTATCCAGAATGGGAGCATCCCAGGTGTGGACCTCGTAGAGGCGACAGCCGTGGCGATGAAAACCTACCTGACGGAAAACAGCCCGAGCTTCGTGCTGCTTGAGTCGTTGTTCTCGCTGACGCTGAACTCAGTCCCAGGTTGGACAGCCGTATTGACTGAACTCGGGTTGCCGTATGTCGTCCGCATCCACGAGATGATTCCCATGGAAGGTGCAGAGAGGATGTGGACCAGGGCGGCCCCTCCGCCAGCAACTTTCTTCCCGAACCCCGCGCAGCGAGTGGCCGTTGTGGTGCCCACACAAACGGCGCTAAAGCACTACGACTTGCTAATACACAAACATAGAAATGTCGCCGTCATCCCTATCGGCATTGACGTGGACCGAGTCCCGGAGCCCTTGCCACCGACGACTGCAGACATACTCCAGATCGGTACTTTGTATCCAAGGAAGGGGCCGCTGCACACTATTAACGCTTTTGCGAAGATCAGCTCGCGATATCCCCAATCGTCCTTGTGCTTCGTCGGCCCTCTCACAGCGCACGTCGAGGTCGCCGTATCGGCATGCAAGCTCCACGGTATCTATAACCGAGTCCAGTTCGTCGGATCGCAGGAGGATGCTTTTGGCTACTATCAGTCCGCGGCGCTGTCGACGCTGCATTCCGAATCCGAGTCAACACCCACAGTGGCTATCGAATCTATGCTTTCGGGACGGCCATTCACGGGCTCGGCGGTGGGCGGGACCACGGAGTTGCTGGCGGGAACGAGCTGCGAGCGGTATCTCTTCGAGTACGGCGACACCAACGGCCATGCGCGCGCCATGGAGACGATTTTGAGCGATCCCTATCGGGCCTATATGCAAACGCTCGCAGACAGATCGGTTCTCGCAGGGAGACACGACATCGCAGTTGTGGGCCCACGAATGATCGCGCTTGGTCAAAGTCTCGTCTGACAGGTGCGTCGCGTCGAAGGGGCTTCGTCAGCCTATCTGCACCCTCTTCGACACCCAGTACTCAAAGAAGGCGTGGGCGGAGGCGGTTTGGTGGGGACCTCCGTCGTTACAACCGCTTTCGATCGTCGCAAGGAAGTAGCCAACGGGGCGAGACAAGACAACCCTCCCGGGGTCGAGTACTCGGCGCTGTTCGGCCCTTGTCGGAGCCGGGCTATATGCAGTTCCGGTCAGTCCAGTACGACGAATTGTGGGCCGCACCCTCCGCTCGTTACATTCTCACAGGTCATCGACCAGATTCAGCGTTACTTCAGCCCGAATGTCTCATGCCGCCGACACATGGCGGGCGCACGTTGCAGCCAACTCATGGTCGCGGTAGTTGTGTGCGTCGTTTGATGGCATGCCCATCGATATCGCGGTTAGGGGAGCGAGTCGTTCGGTCCGGCTGAATCACCGCTGAGCTGGAGTCATCGCCCGGCATAGTGCCTTGAGTTCGGTCCACGGGGTCTTCTTTGCGGCATGAAAGTACTTCGCTCCCCGTGAGCCAGGCATGCGGTGGACCTCTTCGAGCATGCCGGCAGCCAACAATCGCGCAATCACTGGCCGGACCAAACTATCGGGCAGCGTCGTCGCGACCGCGATCCTGCGGGTGGTGAAACCCTTGTCGCCACGTACCTCGGCGATCGCGCCCACCACCGCGACGAGGTGACGGTTATTGAACAATGCCGCCGACAATTCGGCACGTTCGTTATCGTCACCTAGCGTCACACGTATAGAGTTACACGTATAGCGAATAACTTCACACGGGCAGGCGCTTATGTCGATCGTTTCGAGACCCCGCCAAATGTCCTTCGATGGTGTCGGCGATGATGACGTCATGGCGCTACCTGTTCCGGATTCGCCCGGCCCCGTCGTGCGCATTGGTGGCCAGGTCTTCGAAACGACACCCGTGTTCGATACGTATTGGAAGTTTGCCGCGGAGCGTCAACAGGTTTACGAGGCTCGGCTGGCCGGATCTTCGGGCCCATGGACCATGGATCAGGTGCTGCGTAATCACCGATTCACCAACTGCTTTCGGGCTGCCGACCGCGTGAGCCAGTTCTTGATCCGCGACGTTGCCTATGCCGGGTCTCAACGGCCCGATGAACTGGTGTTCCGGGTGCTGCTGTTCAAGCTCTTCAACAAGATCGATACCTGGCAACTGTTGTCGCAGACAGTCGGTTTCCCCGCGCTCGACCGGTTCGACGTCGACAGCTACGCTGACATCCTTGATGAGGCCTTCGCCCAAGGCCAACGGCTGTACTCGGCCGCCTACGTCGTACCGCCGCCACATTTCGGCGCCGATCGCAAGCACCGAAACCACCTGCGCCTACTGCGCTACATGTTGGATGACGGGGTGACGGATCGGTTAAGCGATGCGGCAGACATGCGCGAGGCTTTCAACGTCCTCAAGAGCTATCCAGCTATGGGAGACTTCCTAGCATTCCAATTTCTTATCGACATCAACTACACCAACGCCCTAGATTTCGACGAGATGGACTTCGTGGTCGCAGGGCCAGGTGCGCGCGACGGCATCCGTAAATGCTTCGGCGCTATGAGCAAGGGTCGAGAACGCGAGATCATCGAATACATGGCCCTCTCGCAGCACGAGCACTTTCAACGGCTCGGACTGGGCTTCGGCGGTCTGTTCGGTCGTCCGTTGCAGTTGATCGATTGCCAAAATCTGTTCTGCGAGGTGGACAAGTACGCCCGGGTCATGCATCCCGATATCGCCGGGTACAGCGGGCGCACCCGCATCAAGCAGAAATTCCGGCCGGTCACGCGCGCGGTGTCGGCGTGGTTCCCTCCCAAGTGGCGTCTCACTGTTCCACGAAGCAACGCCGTGCCGGCCTGACGATTGGCCCCTACGGTGGCGTTAAGTGGGCGGAGATGAAGGTCATGTCATCGAACGCTCGCGGGCCGATGAGTCCATGGCCGCCCTTGCCCCAGCCGTGGCCCCATGAGTTCTGGACGCACATTAGCTGCTCGCCGGGCCGGATAATGCCGCGGTCGGGGCCCTTATAGACCGCCGCACCCACCAGGAGGACGGCATGCCCCCCAGCATGGGGGCCCGGCTCAGTCAAGACTTCCGACCGCAGACGCATGAACCCGGGGGTCGTCTCCAGCCCAAGGACCGGCAGGTGGCCATCGTGTAGCAGCCGAATCAGGGAGGCAGCCTGGGGATTAACGTCGATGACGAGATCGGCACGGTGGAAAGGTTCGTCCAGTGGAGCTGGAGGGATGGGACTGACCACCGACTCATCGACGGTAACGTCGTAAGGCCACGCGGACTCATTGGGCTGACCATCGACCGCTAGAACAGTGCGAGCCGAGGCGAGCGTACCGGCGCCTGAGGGCAGCTTGCGCGAAGCGTAATGGAGGTATTCAATGCTTTTCGCGTAACCCACAATGCGGTGGTGAACAGCGCTGATGGCGCAGGACAAACACGTGGGGCGTTGTCCTTGGTCAAGGATCGGACCAGCAGCCTGCCGCTGGTCAACGAGCCACTCCAGTACTGCCGTCATGCACTCAGCACGTGCTCGTCGACCCATGCCTCGGCGGTCGGGGCGAATAGTCCTTGACCCTCAAGGCGTTTGGGCCGCACACGCAAGTCGAGTTCATATCTTTCGAGTGCAGGGGCGTCGGCGTCCCAGGGTCGCGCGAGCTCAAGCACGACTCGGCTGTCACCCTCCTCCCGCGGGACGAAGGTCAGTGACCGCACACCGCTTTCCCCGAGAACAGGACCACCGCCCTGGGAAACGCTGTGATCCGGCGAAGCGTGCGGTGGCACGTGCGGAGTCAACGAGTCCCGTGCGCCAAGGTGCTGGTCGTGAACAATCTCTATGGCGTCGTCGCGTGCCCCGGCCCAGGACTGCGTGCCGGTCTCTGCCGGCTCCTCTAACTCAACGACATCTTCATCGGACCATGTCAATTGGCTGCCCGCGTTCCGATCGAACAGTCCGCCCCCGGCGGGTGCGCGCACCAGCCATGCCAGTCCGGTGCTGGTGTTCTCAGGGAGGTGAACATGGATCTCGTCGCCAACGCGGCACATGACGCTTAAGTCGTTGTTGTCCTCGGTCAGCATCCACACATCAGCGCGCGCATCGCTGATCCGCTGCTGCCCGCGGACGGCATCTTTGGCCGCCAGTGCGCCTTGCTTGAGAAATGCACGCGCCGCGTCGAGGGTCAGTTGGCGCCTACCATAGAGCGCCCATATGCCGGCCTCGTAGCTCACCCCCAGTTGGCGGCTGAACAGGTAAGCGTCGGCGGACGCTAGCGGGCGAGACTGCCTGGCGGCAGGTAGATCTCGCAGCACGCTGTTGATCAAAGGTAACGGCATCAGCAGCGATGATGCGAAGGATTGGGCTGCCTGTTCGAGGATATTGGAGGGGTCGAAACGACCGAGTGCGTGTGCGTCGTCCGCGGTCCCCTCATGCCCGAGAACGTGATGGCCAATCTCATGGGCGAGGGTGAACCGTTGCAGGCTCTCGGGAATCTGATTGTTGATGACGATTCCTGAGCGGTCATCGCCGCGCACGTAGAATCCCAGCAGATTGTCCAAGGGTTGCAGCATGAGTATCAATCCGAGTTCTCGGGCGATGCTGAGGACGTCGACCGGGCTGTCAAAGGGTGTGCCGAGACGTCGGTGCAGCCGTGTGGCCTCCATGGAAGCGGACGAACGAGCCTGCTCGGCGGCGTTGCTCATCGGGTCTTCACCGCCGAAACTGCTGATCGGGGTCGCTGACTTCGGTTGGGGCACTGGCGGGGGTCGTGGCGGCGTTGTTCAGGAATTCCACGAACCGCAGCACTTGGTCCTGGTCGTGTACAGACAGTTTCTTGGTCGCGCGGAAGAGTTTGGTCGTGCGTTCATCGATGGGCGTCTGGCTGCCGAGCAGGCGGTCTGGGGTCGTGCCATATAGCCTGGCCAGCCGCGCCAACTCGACGCTGCTGACCTTTCGTTTACCGGTCTCGAAGGCGCTCACGGCGGCTCGGGGCAACTCGAGTGCGCGGGCAACTTGATCTTGGCTCAGGCCGAGGTACTCGCGCTCGGACCGAAGTCGTTCAGCGAGCGCCTCTTCGAGCCGATTCTCCTCGACTGTGCTGCCTGCGTCCGGTGTTGGGCCGTCACCGTATGGGGGGTGCATTTCTATTCTCCTCTCGTCGGCAAGACACATCGGTAGTTACGGCAGGGCAAGGACCACTGCGACCGCCAAATTTCGCTCGTGTGCGGCCGAGACGCTCCAGCACCAGTGCTCAGCGCCGTGTGGCCATCGGCACCCGGCGGCTGGGGCCACAGTGATCGATCCGTCGCGCGCAGTTGCGACCTCTATGGCGCTGGGAGCCAAGCCATCTCGGAAGCCGGTGCCGATGGCCTTGCTCACAGCCTCTTTGACTGCCCATCGCGTGGCGAATTTGGCTACCTGATTTCTGCAGTCAGAAATCTCCGTTGCGGTGAATATTCTTAGTTTGAACTCGGCACCGACTGAGCTCGTCAGCTGCCGCGTTAATACGTCGATGTCGACCATGTCGACGCCGAGCTTGGGCGTCCTACTCATACCGGCGGAATGTTCACCGGACGCGATATCGCGGAGCATGCTTCCCAACAATGACTCCACGCTAGCGGCGTGATCGGACTGCCCTGCGTCCATCTTGGGCTTCGATGTGTGGGGGACGGGATCCCTTTCGTCGCTTGCGCTCATGCTCAGCCGTGGGCGACGGGATCGGGCAATTCGAGGTCGGACCACGACGAACCGAATCGGCGGGCCTGCCATTCGATCGGTACTGACTCGTCGGCGAGGTGTGCGCGGCAGGACTGGAGCAATTCGTCGCTCCGTGCGGTGGCAGACCCCTCGATCTCGGCGTGCGAGGCGACCACCATAAGCTCACCGACGCGCAGGGGCTTCTGCGCCTCCTGCACCAGGAAGTGTTGCAGCCGGACTAGACCCAGAAAATTGCCGTAAGCACGGGATACGAAGGTCTGATGCCGGTACAGCGCTGACATGGATAGCCGGTCGTCGGTGACATTGAGGCTGATGTGTGACAGGCACTGCCCACCGCGAGTGGCGTTGTCGTAGCCCGGGACGAACGTCGACGCAGAAGCCACCGGTGAGGACAGGTGCTGATCCAGGTCCTCGTCGGAAGCCTCGCACGTCAAAGAGATCTCATACCGGTCGCGATAGGTGGTGCCGGCGTTTAAGTAGTCGATGATGCGCTTGAGCTGGTTCAGTTCGCCTCTGTTGTATGTCGGGTACGCAACGAGGCGCCCGGCGTACGTGCCTGCGTTCGGGCCCCATGACGTGATGGAACCATCTCGACGAGACTGCCCTGTGCGGACCGCCTCGTAGAAGGAGTCCGGACGTCCTGCCCGGTAAAGAGAGACGGGAAATATCGTGTTAGCGACGGTGTGGACGCTCTTGTCAAACCCGCGACGACCAGCCGCCCGCAATTCGGCGACCTGGCGGTCGATCTGCTGCCGAACGCCAATCAGTTCGGACCCCGGATCGTCGATGGTCACCGTCAGGTTGACGATCTCGTGGCCTTTGGATGCCGCAAGTGCGTCGAATGCAGCGACCCACGCGCTGGAGATGTTGGGCCCACCCACGTGTCGACTCATCACATTTCCTTCAACGCCACGTCGATGAGAAGACCAAGACTCGCATACTGCTCCCGACCAAGATCGGCGGGACTGGGCAGCCCGTGCCCCACAACGGCCTCCGCCGCGACAAGCAAGTACTCCGCAGTCTTGCTGTCGAGTTCCAACAGGTAGTCATCGGGCTGGGCCGCCATGGCCTCAGAAACCTCGTCTGCACCCAAGCTTTCCCACAGAGCGGTGACCATAGCTGATCGCACCTCTTCCCGATCCGCCACGTCACCCGCCTTCCTTGCGATCTGCTCGAACTTCCATCACACTACGGCGAGAATGCTCGATTTTCAAGACTCGTTTTTCGAGAGGGTGACAGTGGAACTTGACGGCTACCAGCGCGAGGCCTGGCGATTTGACCAGCAGGGTGCCGACCACCCGGCAGGGCTGACCGTCAGCCTGCTTGGGCTGAGTGGAGAAGTCGGCGACCTGCACACCAGTCAAAAGAAGCGACTTCGCGATGGTGTGACACCATCGTCGGCGCCCGATGCGGACGTCGAAGCCGTCGGGGACATTCTGTGGTACCTCGCGATCAGCGCTGCCCGACTCGGAGTCGACCTTGACCAGGCCGCGACGACGAATCTGAAAAAGATCGCCGACCGATGGCCCGCCCACGACACGCCTTACCCTTCCCATGATCAACCGCGGCTGACGGTGACCGGAATCGAGCCCACCACACCGACGCTCGGCCACGCCCGCGTCTTCGACACGGGCCATCTCCCCGAGCACCAATTGCCTCGGCAATTTCGTGTGGTGATCGCACCGGATGCCGTCCTTGGTCCTGCACGGGTCCGTATGGTGTGGCGCGGCACGAAGTTCGGCGCGCCCCTCAGTGACAACGCTGTGGAAGCCGACTGGTATCGCTATCACGACGCCTTTCACTTGGCCTATGCCGCCGTTCTGGGGTGGAGCCCAGTCTTCCGGCTTCTCGGCGGTCTGAAGCGCAGGGACGTTCCGCTAATCGATGAAGTCGAAGACGGCGGGCGGGCGATCGCCATTGAGGAAGGAATCGCCGCGTTCCTCTTCGAAGAAGGCAGACGCAATGACTGGTTTGAGCACGGTCAGGCAGTCCCTGGTGAAGCTTTGGCTTTATGCCACAGGCTCACCTCGCAATTAGAGGCTCGGGTCATCACCGCTCGAGAATGGGAACGGGCAATCATCACCGGCTTCGACTGCTGGCGCCGCCTAGTCCAACTCGGAAGCGGGGTCCTCGTCGGCGATCTCGACGCACGTAGCCTCCTCGTCGAGACGCCGACCGATGCCGACATGCGCGAGCACGACAGCGTCTGCGAACTGGAAGCCAAGATTGCAGCTCAACAGCAGCGACCGATCTAGTACACCCTTACCGGCAGAGAGGATCTGCCTGGTCACTCGGTTAGCAGCGTCAATCGGCTGCAGGATCAACGCAGACGAAATGCCGTGGCAACGTCACAACTGGCCGCGGTGGTTGACGATTTGATTGACTGCTTGTTGCGCGGCGGCTGCGCAGTCGATTGGCGGACCAGCTGGGCGCAGGCCTTTGCCGCCGTCGTTGACGTGAGACCATTGCGCCAACATCGCCACGAAGTCGATGGCGATGACCTGGACGACGACGCCCGAATAGCCTTCTCCGACATCGAGATGAGCTTTGAGCCGTTCTGCTACGTAGGGCTGGCTGGCCTGGCCGCCTCCGACGGTTCGGGAGCGCTGCAACGATGGCCGCAGCAGGTTTCCGGCGTTGGTGAGCCGGCCGGCTTTAGTAGACGCGTATCGGGTCTTGACTTCGTATGCGATGAGCTCGCCCTCGATGATGGCGAGCAGATCCAGGTCCTGCAATGGTCCGTCGCGCGGGAGTCCGGCATCACCCATCGTGACCAGGGTCGCGTCGAAGACTTCGGCGAGCAGCACCGAGGCGGTTTCTTCGCCGAGCGCCCCGATCTGTGCGTTGGTTGCCCCGGGCAACACGATGGATAAATTGCGTCGATTCGCGCCGTCCGGGCCGGGGTCGTATCGGTTCCTGAACGTGTGGACGGCGAAGCCGTTGCTTGTGGCGAGGCCGAGGTCGATGAAGCCGGGCACGTCGCCGTCATCGATATAGCGAGGCCGGGCGAACATCAAGGTATTGGGAGAGCCGGCTACGGCGGCACGTTCCAGGGTGCGGTAGCCGCGTCCGTCGCGCGACCAGCCTCGATTCAGTGCGCGATCTTGGACGAAGAGGTTCGGCCCGTACTGGCCGCCGCCGGTATACGGGATCAAATGTCCACGATCTACGGGCCTCCCGGCGAACGTCTCGGGCAGCGGGTAGCCCCGTTGGTAGGCAACATCACGAACCTCGCGCGGCGGTTCGGGATGACCAATCGCCAGCAGTGTCCGATCGGCGTGGGTATCACCGGCCTGGGCGAAAAGAAATGTCGCAGGACCGTCGTTGAACTCGATGAGTGGTCCGGGACACGCTGTGCGCCAGTGGTCCTCGGCCACCGATTGCTGCAGTGTCTCCGTGAAGGTCGTGAGGTCAAGGATCCCGTCGCGGGTGGCTGCCGCGGCCAACGCCGCATACTGCCCGGCTGGCACCGGGTTGTGCGGCCACCTCACCACGACAGCTGCGCAGCTCTAGGCGTGCTTGGCGGCAGGGTCGTCACCCGCGGCCAGTCGTCGGGCGATGTCGTTGAAGGTGCGGTCGGCACCCCACGCCGACGCCGCTACCCACGCCAGTTCCCGTTTTGTGTTGTGGTCCAGTTCGGTCCCCTTGTAGCCGAGGTCGTGTTGGGGTTCGGCCCAGGCGTGCATGAACAGGGTGCGGACTTGCAGCTCGAACGTGGTGGGCATCTGGTCGATGTCGGTCCAGCCCGCCGGCTTGTAGTGCTCGGGGATGATCAGAACGAAATGCTCTGACTCGTAATCGAATTCCGCAGGCTCTTCAGGTTCTTTTGTCTGGCGTTCCACCGGGCCGAACCACTCGGCTAGTGCGGTGCAGACCATGGCAATGTCGTCGCGGAAGAAGGTAATGACGCGGCCCGCGACCTGATCTTCCAATTCGGACAACGGGTGAGTGTATTTGGGATTTGCGGACTTCACGACGAACGACCTTTGCTCTTTGGCGCGGAATGCGATCCGGTCGATGTGGGCGACCCCCTCGAGGGCGGCCGCGGTTGCCTGCTGCAGGGTGGCCACGAGCGCATCCAGAAGCGGGCGGCGCTCTTGGTAGGCGGCCACCAGTGCGCTTTCATCCACGGCGTCTCACCTGCTCTTCCTGCATCTCGCCCTCGGCGCGCAGTCGGCGCTTACCGTCCACCTCGAACAGCTCGACGCCCCAGTCGGAGTCCATTTGAACAAAGGGTGCCGACACGATCACGCCGTTGTCGAGGACAAACCGGGTGTAGTGAATTAGCTGGTCGAAGGTTTCGTTATCCAGACCGAACATGGCCGTTCGCTCCTCAGGACGAAGATTGTGGACCAAGGCTGCGGTGGCGGTGTCGTCGAGGTGGTACTCCGAAGCGATGGCGTTGATCGACCACCTCCGCGGCGGAGCGACCCGCAATCCCATGATGGCTGCGGTGAGCTGCTCCTGCGCCTCGGGCTGCTGCCCGGTTCTGGCGTGTGCTGATCGCAGCACCCGTGCCAACAACTTGGTGCTTTCTGCGTTGCTCATCTGCAACCGCGCACCGAGAAACTTCTCGATCCACAGGTCAGCGGCCGCCCGCTCAGCGTTCGTAGCCTGAAAATCACGCACCCGGGCGGTTAGCATCCCGGTCGCAATGTTCTTGCCTCCGATCATTGCCACCTTGCGCAAGTGCGACTCCGTGGTGAATGCGTCCATGACCTCTAGGTTCGTCTTACCGTCGGCCACGGTCAGGTTGAACACTTCCTGCTGAGGAAACGTCCACAGAATCAACCGCTTGTCCTGTGGCGTCGCGCATCTGTGCACGCTGGCCATCAACAGGGAAGGTTTTGACCGCGGATCCATTGCCGCGGCGAGTCATTGAGCAAGCAGTTCGACAACTTCCGGCTGAGGCACCTCGGCAAATGCAATCGCCAGCGCCGCATCGCGTACCGGGTGCGCTCGCGACGGCGAGCTGTCGTCAACCTGAAAATTGACCACCGGCGCAACGGCGACGTTGGACCTATCAAAGCGATAGTCGAGGGCGGCCTGCAGCTGGGTGGTCAGCGGGACGACACCTCCGATGTAACCGGAGACCTGCTGCGGGGCGACTTCAAAGGCGTACGCCCGTGCCAACTCACCAGCTGCCACCATGCACTTCCTTCCCTGGGCAGAACGCTCGGTAATCTTGTCAGCCGGGAATGTATTCCACGGGCGTTTCGGGCGCCTGGCACCGTGTGCGTTGCATACCTCGCAAAGCGCCGAGCAAGCGATACACAGGTTCGACCCCGGTGTCGGTGGTGGGCCGTACTCTCGGCGTCAGCCGTGCCGGGTGTCGGGGGCTCGCAGTAAACCCGAGGGGAAGCAGCTAGTGACAATCGGCAAGGACTCTGAGGGTTCGCTCCAGCAGCGAAAGAATCTGCTCGACGACGAGATTCGCAGTTGTTCGCGCTGTGCAGGTATGAACAAGAAGGGCGTAACCCAGGCTGCGCCGGGTTGGGGCAATCTGTATTCACCGGTCGTGATCGTTGGGCAAAGCCTCTGCGAGCAATGCATGAAGCCGCAGGAGCCCTTCTTCGAGGGAAGCGGAAGCTTGCTCAACGAAAGTCTGCGGCTCGCCGGCCGCGCCAAGGACGAGACATTCATCAGCAACGTGGTGCATTGTCACCCGCCCAAGAATCGCGGGTCCCACGAGCACGAGATAGTGAACTGCTCGTCATATCTGCATCGCGAGCTCGAGATGGTCCGTCCACGATTGGTCATCGCCCTCGGTGTCGACGCCAAACGTGTTCTGTCATTCTTCTACCCCTCGGCGCGGGTCTCTCCATGGCCGTTCCGTGCGCCGAGCGGTCGGCCGCCGCGTTCGCCCTACTTGCTTTTCGCCAAGCATCCCGCCTGGATCAAGCGCCAGCACGACAGAGCACTCGAACAGCAGTACGTCCACAGTTTGGCCGACGCCATGCGGTGGGCCTTTGACGATGCTGCACCCGGTCTTGAGCCCACTTGCGCTGGAATGGCCGACATCAACGCAACGGACTGACAACCGTCAGTGACACCAACTTCGCGTCACTCAACACAATCAAGCGCCGCTTCGATGGTCGCCATCAGGATTGCCGACGTCCTCCTCAACTCGGTCACGGTCCTCGAGCCAACCGGGATCATCTGGCCCGTCGAATAAACCGGCTATCTCGGACCATGTTCGCCACACTGGTGTTGACGGAGGCTCTCCGGACGTCGTCGTCCTCACCTCCATCTAACTCGGCCAGTGATCGCTGCCGCTGACCCCAGGGTAGCGGCGCCGGTCACCCGAGACGGCCGTTGCTATGTGCCAGCGCTCTTAGGTAACCGCACGGGGATCGACCATCTCGATACGCCAAGCGGAGTCGGGGTATGCCGCTGTGAGATTGGGAAATACGAAGCGGATATTCACATCGTGCCGTGAGCCCGGATGGTGAACAGCAGGTGGGCTGCCGCCGCTGCCTCTCACGCGTCACCCCTGCGAGTGAGACTGACGCATGTGAGTGACACCGAGACGCAGTGGCGGCACATCTGCGAAGTGTGTGGGGTCGAGGAGATCCTGACCCCGGGCGACGCATTCGACCTCGGGTGGGACTACCCGCCGCGGATGGGCCAGTTCGGCGTCGTCGGCCCCCGCTGTTGCCCGTTGCCCCAACGTCGGAACAGTCTGGTGGGCTCTCGCGATCAACGGCTATACCGAGGACATGCTTACTGAAGCGCAGCGGGCGACGATCAGACGCATCGCCGGTGAGCCGCAATCTATCGCGATGCTGAGTGATTGACGCGGGTTAGTCCGTGACTAGCACCTCGAAAAACGAAGGGGATTCCGGGCGCATGCACCTACAGACCGTGCCGGGCCGCGGCCATCCAAAGTGCGACGTCGATCCGGCGGAGGGACGCCGGGCACGACGGTCACCGATGTCGGTGTGGACGGATACGGTTCACCCTCGTCGGCTGGCGCGAGGAAGAGGCGGTGCAAGGTGAGAGACGACTGGGTGGCAGCGCGTCGGCTATCGTCGGCGTTTCATTCCGGCGCGGCGGACAACTTCCTGTCCGCGGTGTTCGAGATCGATACGACGGAGCGATGGCAGGCGGTCGCACTGGCCCTCGTCGGTGAGGTGTCGACCCTGGCCGATCTCGCACACGGCGGGGATGCCCAGGACTGGCTTGATCACCGCTTGGGGTCGCTGCTCGACCGTGGGGATCGGTCCGAATGACCAACTACGTCCCTCGAAACCCCCCACCGATGCAACACGATTCATGACTGCCGGTGGCTATGACGGTTGAAATTCTCGAACTCACCCTCTTCGTCACCGACGTGGACGACACCGCACGCTTCTATCAAGCCGCCGGCTTGCAGCTGTTCTGTGTCGAGGAACCTGGGTACCCGCGCCACTACGACGGCGATCTTGGGTTCCAGCTGTGGGCGGCGGATGCGCGCCATCCGGTGAGCCATTTCCAGATGGGGTTCTTCGTCGATGACCTCGCCGCGTCGGTATCGCAACTGACTGCCTTGGGAGCACAGTGGACGTGCCGGTTCCCGAATTTCGTCACCACCCATGACCCCGACGGCAACAAGATCAACATCACCCAGGGGAGGAAGGCGTGAACGGGACCAACCCGAGAATTCAGGCGCACGTCGGTGTGCCGTGGTTACGTGATGGCGAGCAATCCGAAGTCAAGCGAGGGGACGCAGCATGCCAGCTTCCAGCTACCCGGAATGGCGGCAGCGCTGGCCGTCCCTGATCGTGGAGCGACGGACTGAGGACGCTGCAGCGCTATTGCATCGCTACTACGCCACCACCAGCACGGGCGTGCCCGCGTACTCGGGTTCACAGTTCGAGGCAATGGCCGCGCTGAACACGGACCCGTACTCGATTGGCCCGGCTGACTTCATCGCCGCGGCGATGCTCAGTGTCGACATCCCAGCACAAGCTGCGATCCGCCTTCTGGTTCGCGATGCCGCCGAAATCACGGACTTACTCGAACAGATTCCGGTGGACCGCGACATCGTCGACATCGATCCCGATGAGTTGATCAGGGGATCCGCGGCCAGCAAGTTGTGGAGCGTGCTTCGCCGCGGCTCCGACGGCATGGGCAGGACTCGAACCAGCAAGCTTCTCGCGGCCAAACGCCCACGGCTGATACCGATTTGGGACAGCTTCGTTGAGAGAGCAACCGGCCTGGACACCTCGGACTACTGGCGTCAGTTTCAATGGGTGCTCATCGCTGACAATCACTCGGTGTGGAGGTGGTTGACCGACCTACGCGACCTCGCGGCCAACGTGCCCAACGGTGTGTCGAATCTACGGATGCTGGATGTGCTGCTCTGGATGACGGTCGACCAGCAGCGCTGATGCTCTTGATCAAGGACCCCCGAGCCCTGCTCGACCCGCAGAGGTGACCGAGATGCCCGGGCAGCCGGGGTCGCAAGCACGGGCGGCAACGCTCGTAGCTCGCCTTCGCCCCGCCTCGAGGTCGATCTGTCCGCGCGGCGGCCGCGGGACTGGATTGAAAGGGGGTTGCGGATTCGAGCGTGGGGTGCGATGCTGTGCGGCTTTGCTCAATCCACCGACCTCCATTGAAGCGATGACTCTCACCGACAACGAACCGATCGCCCCTTCCGCTGACGACGCCAGCGGCACCGGCCTGCGTCGCCGCCCGATCAACGACGTGGAGGCCTACCTCGAGACCCTGCCCGAGGATGCCCGCGTGGGGTTGCGTGCTCTGGGGGAGCTGCTGGTGGGTGTGACGCAACGGCCGTCGCTGTCGGAGAGCGCGGACCGGTTCACCGCCCGCTGCCTCGGCGTATCTGATGTCGGGCAGCTGATCGAAGAGGACCGCGAGCTGGATCCGGTGTCGGGGCTGACTACCGCTGTCGCACTTGCCGAGTGGATGACCACCCACGCCACCGTGATCGAGGTGGGGCCGGGTGAGTACTCGCTGCCACCGAAGTGGACCCAAACCGAGGTTGGCGCAGAGAGCTACGTCCATCCGCAGTGCCTTCGTGTGCACTTTCCGGCGGGCACGTTGCTCGAGGATGCCGGGTGCGTTATCCGGATCGAAGCCCGCCAGGGGGTGATCCGTTGCCCGGAGGTAAACGCGTTGGTTGTTCCAGGTCATCAGGGCGGCGCCCGCTTGGTCATGAACCGACTGGCCGCACGCGCCAACGATCTCAACCCTTTCCGCGGGCGGGCCCTGCGCGCCACCTACACCAGCGGCTTGGAACTAACGGTGATCGACCTGCCCACCGGGCTGACCCGTGACACGGTGATCGTCGACGAGCAGGTCTGGCGGGAGATCGACCTCGGGCTGACTGCCGTGTGTGACCGCCACGAGGTGCTCAACGCCCATGGTCTCGGCGCCCGTCGGGGGATACTGCTGTGCGGGCCACCCGGGACCGGGAAGTCGGCGGTCTCCGCGGTCATCGCCGCCGAAGTCGTGGGCGCGTTCACCGTCATCTACGTCGAAGCCAAAGCCGGCGAGGAACTCTTGACCGCGGTCGTCCAGGAAGCCCAACGCCTCGGCGGACCGGTACTCCTCATTCTGGAGGATGTTGATCTGTGGTGCCGCGACCGCCTCAGCGGCGGTGGCGGGCTCTCGGAGTTGCTGCAGGCCATGGACATCGCCGCCACCGCCCGCATCCTGACCCTCGCCTCCACCAACGACGCCGCCACCCTGGACAAGGCCGCGATCCGCACCGGCCGCTTCGACGCCATCCTCGATGTCGGGTACCCCACCCGCGCAGATGCGGCCCGCATCCTGACCGCTCTTCTCGCCGACCTTCCCGGCGCAGACACCGTGGACACCCACGCCGTCGCCACCGCGCTGCCGGAACAAACCAGCGGCAGCGACCTGCGTGAAATCGTCCGTCGGGCGGTCCTGTCCGCCGACGACGACGGGCAGCTCAGCACCGCGGCGCTGCTCACCGAGGTGGGTAGCGGCCGTTACCGCGCAACTGTTCCGGACGGGATGTACCTCTGATGTGTGAGAGGGCCTGCCGGCCAGCACTGGGTTCAGCCTCACCCCTGCGATGATCTGCGTCGCGCGCGTGATGTGCGCAGGTTGGTGCGGTTGCCGCAGGTCTTCGCGTCGTGCCACACGCCGCTGTTGTTCTTGGAGCGGTCGTAGAACACCGAGTCGCACGCGGGTTCGCGGCAGCGCTTGAGCCGCTCCCAGGTCGAAGACCGTTGGCCGAGAAGAACTTCGGTCCAGCATGCCGCCGCGAGCCACTGCGTCCCGCTGCCCCGCGGCACCAGCTGAACCTCACCCGAATCGGTCAGTGCAAAGCCGACCGTCCCGTCGGGCCGAACCGGGGTCTCCGGTGGTGTGTCACTTGTGATCAGGTCGCGCAGCGTGGAACGCAAGGTGCGCAGTCGTCCCGCGTCCCGTTCGGTCAGCACCAGCGTCGGCGCGGGCAGGCCCGAGACCTCTGACCAGGCTGCCAGTGCGCCGTTCGCCCAGGCCGATGCGGTGACGCCGTCGCTGAGCAGATCGGGTCCGTGATCGCTGATGGCCCGGGTGTTGATCAAGTCCTGGACGAGCGCCAACCCCGACGGCGCTGTCCGGAGTCGGTAGCGGGTGGTGGCCGGCCACGATGGTGACATAGGTCAATGCTACTTGACTATGTCGCCATCGGGGCTACTCTCTGACATAGACAAACTAATTTCACCTATGTCAAGGAGTTCGTGATGGTCAATGTTCAGGGCACCGTAGCGGTGGTCACCGGAGGCCAGCGCGGCCTCGGTAAGGCCATCGTCGACGGACTCCTCAGCCGCGGCGCAGCCAAGGTCTACGCCACCGCGCGGACACCCAAGCCCAGCGACGACCCGCGGGTGGTCAGCGTCGCGCTGGACGTCACCGATCCGGATTCGGTGCGCGCACTCGCCGACGCCGCCACCGACGCCCAGATCGTCGTCAACAACGCAGGCGCCATCGCGGGACAGTCACTCCTGCAGGAAGACTTCGCCCAGATCCGATCTGTCTTCGAAACCAACTACTTCGGTGCGTTGCACGTCGCCCGGGCGTTCGCCCCGATCCTCGCGGCCAACGGTGGCGGGGCGCTCATCGACATCGCCTCGGTGCTGTCCTGGTTCAGCGGGTCCGGTGCTTACGGCGACAGCAAGGCAGCGCTGTGGTCGGCGACCAACTCGCTGCGAGCCGAACTCGCGCCACAGAACACGCTGGTCGTCGGGGCTCATCTGGGCTATACCGACACCGACATGGTGGCCGATGTCGACGCGCCGAAAAACGACCCGCGCGACGTCGCCGCCGCGATTCTCGACGGTGTCGAGCGCGACGAGGTCGAGGTCCTCGCCGACGATCTGACGCGTGCCGTCAGGGCCGGGTTGGCGGACCCGATCCCGAACCCGTTGCGCGCACAGTCGGTCTGAACACCAGGGCGGCAAGACCTGCGCCCAGTTGCCACCCGATGATCGTGTAGATCGATCCCCGCTCCCAGGCGCCGTCGCCGAGGAGCGTGTCGGCGCCCAGCGCACTGCGGGCGACGAGCATGGCGCCGGAGATCAACCCGATGACTCCCAGCGCTGCGCCGGCAATGCCGACCGCACGGAACCGTCTGCGGTGCAACAGGACTGAGCCTGCGGTCAGGATCGCCAGGTTACCGCCGACAATCGCCGCGGTGGCGCCACCGACGTGCATCAGCGCAACGGTGCCGGTGCCACCACTGGGGAAGACGCCGACCACGACCGAGCCGACGCCGTAGATCAGGGCACAACCGAGGAATGCCGCCGAACCCCGGGCGCGCGGCAGCGCCGCGACCATCGTCGCGGCGGCAACCGCGAAAGCCACCCCCTGCGCGATGAACGCGCCGTTCATCCATGCAGCCATCGGAGACCGCAGGGGCTGGCCCAGGTCGCTGATGTAATTCATCGCATAGCTGTAGCCAGGCAGCCGCTGCGCAACGACGGCTTCCGTGACCAGATACCAGGCGCCTGAGACGATCCAGACACCGGCGGCGACTCGTGGACGCGTCTGTCGGAAAGTCTCGCCCACGACCACAGGGTGTCACGGGACCGTTCGCACGGACGCGCGGCGTGCCGGTCAGCCGACGCTGTTTACGTTGACGGCGAACCGCGTCAAGTCGCCTTCGGGCGCACGAACACCCCTGCCGCGACCGCCGCGATGGCCGCGTCGGCCGCCCGCGCGCTGTCGATGGATGTCAGACGCTTTGTGCTGGTGAGAAATTGGTAGTAGAGCGGCGCCGACACCTGACGGATGACGGCGGCGGCGTCGGTGCCCGCCGGCGCTTCGCCGCGCTCGATGGAATCGAGGACGCAGGGGGACCACTCGCTCACCCGCCGGTCGTAGAACCCGGCCAGGGCGTCTGCGGTGCGCTGGTCGCAGGTGGCTGCGGCGATGATGGCCTTGAACAGCCGACCCTGCCGCACGTCGGAGAGGGTGTGCCGAACCAGTTCGGCATTGGCGTGCAGGTCGCCCCGCAGCGAACCAGTGTCGGCTCTCGACACCGACTGCTCGGCCATCTCGTGCAAGAGATCGGCGACCAGTGCGGGCAGCGAACCCCAGCGGCGGTAGATCGTCGACTTGCCCACCCCGGCGCGTTCGGCCACTGCCGCGAGTTCCAGTGTGTCGAAACCGGTCTCGATCAGCAGAGCGCTCGTCGCGAGCAGTGCCGCCTCGCGGACGGCTGCGTTCCGCCCACCGGGCCGGGCTGCGACTGAATTCGACACCGTTCGATCTTAACGGGACTCAGGTTTCATTAACGCGGGAGCCAAGGTACGGTCCTTATCGGGATCAACGTCTCGTTAAGGAGTGCGGATGGAGTATCGACGGGTAGGGACCTCTGGCCTGTTGGTGTCGGAGTTGAGTTTCGGCACAGCCACCTTCGGGGGTGTGGGCGACTTCTTCGGTGCGTGGGGTGACACCGATGCGAAGCGGGCGACTGCCCTGGTGAGTCGCTGCATCGACGCTGGCATCAACTTGTTCGACACCGCCGATGTCTATTCCGAGGGCGCGTCGGAGGAAGTCCTCGGCACGGCGCTGCGGGGTCGCCGAGACTCGGTGTTGATCTCCACCAAGGCCGGTCTGCCCACCGGCCCCACCGACTGGGGAACGTCCCGAAGCCGGCTACTGCGGGCGGTCGAAGATGCGCTACGAAGACTGCAGACCGACCGTATCGACCTTTTCCAGTTGCACGGGTTCGACGCGTACACGCCGATCGAGGAGGTGCTGCAGACCCTGGAACTGCTTGTTGAGCAAGGCAAGGTGCGCTACACCGGGGTGTCGAATTTCGCTGGGTGGCAGCTGATGAAGTCGTTGGCGCTGGCCGATGCCGGGAACCGTCCGCGCTACGTCGCCCATCAGGTCTACTACTCACTCGTCGGCCGTGACTACGAGTGGGAGTTGATGCCGCTGGCCCTCCGGGAGGGTGTCGGTGCGCTGGTCTGGAGCCCACTGGGGTGGGGCCGGTTGACCGGGAAGATCCGGCGGGGCCGACCACTGCCCGAGCACAGCAGACTGCACACC
>NZ_JBAUJR010000118.1:0-19802 GCF_049683935.1 Mycobacterium sp.
GAGGAGCATCCATCGGCGCTGGAGCCGGAGGCAGGGCCTCAGGCATCGGTGCCGGGGGCAGCGGCGGTGGCGGGGCCTCGGGCAGCGGGGCCGACATCGCATCGAACGGTGCGGGGGCAGGCGGGGCGAACGGCGGGGGCGGAGGAGGCAGCACCCCGTTGAGCGCTACCGGGTCGACTGGTGCGGGCGGCTCGGGTTCGTTGACGACGTTGCGTGGCGTTGCGGCGGAGAGCGGCCCGCCGCACGACGGCCATGCGCCCTTGCCCTGAGAGGCCAGCACGCGCTCGGCGACGGCGATCTGCTCTTCCTTGGTCGCCAGGTATGCCGCGGGTGCAAAATCGGCGCCACCGTGGCCGGACCAGGTGCTCGGCGAGAACTGCAGGCCGCCGTGGTAGCCGTTGCCGGTGTTGATGGCCCAGTTGCCGCCGGACTCACAGCTGGCGACGCGGTCCCACTCACCGTCGGTCGCAGCGCCTGCCTGGCCGGCGAGCGCGATGCTTCCGCCGCCGATGACTGCGCCGGTGAAGGCGATCTTTGCGACGCTTACTGATGACGAAGTGGGCTTGCGATGCCGTCCACTCATAAAACGTGTGGTCCTCTCTGTAGCGCCCGCGAGGTCAGCTGTCGGGTTCGGGCTGGAGAGGTCGCCCGGCCGCTTCGTCGAAACGAAGACGGCTTCACCCCTAGGAGCCGTGAACGGCCCCAGGTCCCTTGTGTTCGGTGGACCGGTGGGTCCCCCGCCTCCATCCAGGTTGTTTCTCGTTGTCCCCGCAGACCAACGGATGGAGCTCGGCGCAATCGGTCTGGCGGCGGGCCGGTCGGGTTTGGGATCGACGGCTTGAGTCAAGACGGTAACCGGAAGGCCCAGCCCCGTCACCTCGTGGCTGCCTCGGCGTTTCCCGCTGAAGCAAATATTAAAAAAACTCTAAAAACCCAGGAAAGTTCGTTGTTCCTGCAGGTGCCGCCCGCCGCAACCGCGCCGTAGCCATCTCGTGACCGTTTTGTTATGTGACGTAAATCACGGAATACATCGATGCCGGAAGGGTCGCTATCCGCCGGCGAAGGGTGGGAGCACATCCAGAGTCTGGGTGTCACCGAGCACGATTTCCATGTCTCGCACGGCAATTCCATCACGCAGATAGGAGCACCTGGCCAGCACGTTCGCCAGTTCGGCGTCCCGGGACTTCAGCATCGCGACCAACTCGGCCACGGTAGTGCCAGCTCGCAGGTCGACCATCTCGGTCTCAGCACCCGCCGCGGCGCGCGCTGCGGCGAAGTACCGCACGGTGACGCGCACTCTGAGGTCTGTCGCCATCGCCTAACCGCCGATCGCGCTCATCGGGCGGTCGGGCTGGACAAAATCAGGGTCGTTGATGCCGTGGCCCGCGGCCTTGGCCCACATCGCGGCACGCCACGCGGCCTCGAGGGCGTCGTCGTCCGCGCCGGAACGAAGCAGCCCGCGCAGGTCGGTCTCCTCACTTGCGAACAGGCAGTTGCGGACCTGTCCGTCGGCGGTGAGCCGGCTGCGGTCGCATGCGGCGCAGAAGGCGTGCGAGACCGACGCGATGATGCCCACCTTGCCGGCCGGCCCGGCCTCATCGTGGACCTGCCACAGCTGTGCCGGCGCCGATCCCCGTGGAGTCGGGTCGGGGGTGAGCGTGAATGCACCCTGCAACGTGCGGAGGATGTCGTCGGCGCTGATCGTGCGGTCGCGCTCCCAGGCATGTCCGGCATCGAGCGGCATCTGCTCGATGATGCGTAGCTGGTAGCCGTGGTGCAGACAGAAGCGCAGCAGTTCCACGGCGTCCTCGAGCCCGGTGACCGGATCGAGCACCGCGTTGACCTTCACCGGGCTCAGGCCCGCGGCCTTGGCGGCCTTAAGCCCGGCCAGCACGTCGGGCAACTTGTCGCGACGGGTGATGGCGGCGAAGTGCGCGGCGTCGACGGTGTCCAGTGAGACGTTGATGCGGTCGAGGCCGGCTTTCCTGAGCCCGGCGGCGCGCCGCGCCAAGCCGACCCCGTTGGTGGTCAGCGTGATCTCCGGTCGTGGACGCAATGCGGCCGTCTGCTCGATGACCGTCTCGAGGTGGGGGACGACCAGCGGCTCGCCCCCGGTGAAACGGACGTTGGTGATCCCGAGCCGGGTCACCGCGATGTGCAGCAGTCGGGCGAGTTCGGCGGGCCGCAGCTTCTGGTCACCGGGCAGCCAGTCGAGTCCCTCAGCGGGCATGCAGTAGGTGCAGCGCAGATTGCACAGGTCGGTCAGCGACACCCGCAGGTCGGTCGCGACCCGGCCGAAGGTGTCGATCAACGGGCCGTCCACGGGCGCGGCGGACTGTGCCCGGCGCACCGATGGCACCCCGAGTCCGATGACGGTCACGTCGCGGCTCCGAAGGCCGGCGAATGCACCGCATCGACTGGCACGATCTCCTTGCCGAGAGGCATCAGCGACACCGGGATCAGTTTGAGGTTCGCCAGAGCGAGCGGGATCCCGATGATCGTGATGGCCATCGCGACCGCGGTGATGATGTGACCGATGGCCAGCCACACCCCGAAGAGGATGACCCAGAGGACATTGCCGACCAGCGCGCCGGGGCGGTCCCCAGGCTTGTCGATGATGGTCCGACCGAACGGCCAGAGCGCATACGACGCGATCCGAAGCGAAGCGAAGCCGAACGGAATCGTGATGATCAGGATGAAGCAGATGAGCGCCGCGAGCAGATAGCCGAGCGCGAGCCACAGCCCGCCGAAGACCAACCAGATCACATTCAGAATCAGTCGCATCTTCTTCCTCCAACGGTTTCTGCAGCCTACCTACATAACGAGATGCCGGCGGCGGTGGCGTCCGAGTAAGATCGCCTCGGACGCGTCCCGACGCAGGCGGGGCGCTTTACTTGTGTACCCAACAGGTACAGACCTTTATTGGCTTCAGATAGACAAGCAGGTGAGACCAGTGCCGACCGGCCGGGTGAAGTGGTACGACACCGAGAAGGGCTTCGGGTTCCTCTCCCAAGAGGAGGGTGAGGACGTCTACGTGCGGTCTTCGGCGTTGCCCGCCGGTGTGGAAGGTCTCAAGGCCGGCCAGCGCGTCGAGTTCGGCGTCGCTGCGGGCCGTCGTGGCCCCCAGGCGCTGAGCTTGAAGCTGATCGACCCGCCGCCGAGTCTGAGCAAGACCCGCCGAGAGGCCGCCACGGTCGAACACAAGCACACTCCGGACGAGCTGCACGGCATGGTCGAGGACATGATCACGCTGCTGGAGAGCGCAGTCCAGCCGGAGCTCCGTAAGGGCCGCTACCCGGACCGCAAGGTGGCCCGTCGAGTCTCCGAAGTGGTGAAGGCCGTCGCTCAGGAACTCGACGCCTAGCAGCTTGCGCCGCAACCGGGAGCCGTGGCCACACCGATGCGGGTATTACTGGGTGCATGAGCTACGTCGCCGATTCCTCGTCCGCCAACGGTGAGTTCAACCGCGACACCGACTACATCAACACCCGGGTCACCGCCGACGGCAGAGACGGCTATCCCGTAGAACCCGGCCGGTACCGCCTCGTCGTCGCCAGGGCGTGCCCGTGGGCGAATCGCGCGATCATCGATCGGCGGCTGCTCGGACTCGAAGATGTTCTCTCCATTGGCTTCTGCGGCCCGACGCACGACGAGCGCAGCTGGACCTTCGACCTCGACCCGGACGGCGTGGACCCAGTGCTGGGCATCCACTACCTGCGCGACGCCTACAACAAACGCATCCCCGACTATCCCAAAGGCGTGACGGTTCCCGCCATCGTGGACGTCCGGACGGGGGCTGTGGCCACCAACGATTTCGCACAGATCACGCTGGATTTCTCCACCGAATGGACGGCGCACCACCGTGACGGCGCGCCGCAGCTGTACCCGGAGCCGCTGCGAGACGAGATCGACGAGGTGTCCCAGCGCGTCTACACCGAGGTCAACAACGGCGTCTACCGGTGCGGATTCGCGGGATCCCAGCGCGCCTACGAGAAGGCCTACGACCGGTTGTTCACCGCGTTGGACTGGCTCAGCGAGCGGCTGGGTGATCAGCGGTACCTGGTCGGGGACACCATCACCGAGGCCGACGTCCGGTTGTTCACGACGCTGGCCCGGTTCGACCCCGTCTACCACGGGCACTTCAAGACCAACCGCAGCAAGCTCTCCGAGATGCCGGTGCTGTGGGCCTACGCACGCGACCTGTTCCAGACCCCCGGGTTCGGCGACACCACCGACTTCGTCCAGATCAAGCAGCACTACTACATCGTCCATTCCGACATCAACCCGACCGGGGTGGTCCCCAAGGGGCCGGACCTGACCAACTGGCTCACACCGCACGGTCGGGAAGCATTGGGCGGCAGACCATTCGGTGATGGAACGCCGCCCCCGCCGACCAGGGAGGCCGAGCGGGTGCCGGCAGCGCATTCGACCGGCTAGCGGCTGGTCAATCCCACACGGTGCGAACCGACCACTCGGCGTGCGGCACCGGGAACTCGTCGCCCGTTTCGTCACGGACCAGGGTCGGCAACTGCACCGCGATGCCGACGAGCCGGCCCCGCTGCGCGTCGACGGTCGGGATCGTCACCGCCAGCCGGGTATCGGGCCGGAACTCCTCGATCAGATCGTCGTCCTCGTAGGCGCGCAGCAGCACCCATGGCGCCTGCGAGATGGCGGACGGCACCGAAAGCTGAATCGGATGGCGGCCGGTCACCGGCAGCTCGCCCTGCTCACCGGAGACCACGCAGTCGGTGGGGTTGAGCACCTCGCAGAACCGGAACGGGCCCACACGGGTGAGGTGTCCCTGCGAGTAGGCGGAGATCTCGGGAGGCTGGGGGGTGTGGTCTCGGGACAACCGCCACACCAGCACCCCGGTACCGGTGGACGCCACCAGCGCCACCGCCGCCAGCACGGCGACAACACGTTTCACTCGCGCGTCACCGCCGCCGTGTCCATCGGTACACCCTCCTGCTCGGCGAGCACCGGACGGTTGCCTCCGAACCCCGGTATCAGGGACTCACCTCGGTAGCTCACGATCGTCTGGGCGAGGCCGAGCATCAGTATCGCGGTGATCGTGGTGAAGCCCACCCACAGGTCGGTGTAGATCAACACCCCGGTGGCTCCGCCGGCAACCCAGGACAGCTGCAGCAGCGATTCCGACCGGCCGAACGCCGACGCCCGAGATTCCTCGGGGAGATCGTCCTGCAGCGAGGCATCCAGCGACGCCTTGGCGATCGCGCTGGCCCCCGACGTGATCAGCGTCGCCCCCGCGGCGACGAGCAGGTTGCCGGTCAGCGCCGTCACCAGCGCCACGGCCGTGACCGCGGTGGCGCAGCGCACCACAAGACGCGCCGGATGCCCGAGGGTGAGCCGCGCGGCGGTGAAGTTGCCGGTGAAGTTGCCGATGGCTGCCGCCGCACCGATCAAGCCGAGGATGCGCAACTGCTCCCACCCGCTGGCGTCGTGCGCTTTGGCCACAAACGCCGGATAGAGGAACAGAAATCCCACCATGACCTTGACCGTGCAATTGCCCCACAGGGCAGTGATGATGTTGCGACCCAGCGGTTGCCGCGTCTTGGCGCCGGCACCGTGGGTGTCGGTGCGACGGTGCAGATCGTCGGCGCCGCCGTGGTAGCTGAGGGTGGTGGGAACCTCACCCTCGGTCACCTCGACCCATTTGGGAATTCGCATCGCCAGAACGGCGCCGGCGACCGTCATCGCGACCACGATGTACAGCGCGCCGGGCATCTGGACGAGGTGGAACCCCCATTCGGCGGCCGCTGCGATACCGCCGCCGATCATGGTGCCGCCCAACAAGCCGAACGTGGTCAATCGTGAATTCACCCGCACCAGGTCGATCGACGGTGGCAGGACCCGTGGGGTCACGGCGCCGCGAAGCACCGAGAAGGACTTCGACAGCACCATCATCCCGAGTGCGCACGGGTAGAGCACCCATGACGGGAAGCTGCCCGTGGCGCTGTCGTAGTTGGCGATCAACACCACGGCGAGCACGGTGCGGAGCACAAACGAGGCCGCCAGCGCCACCCGCCGCCCGTGCTGCAACCGGTCCAGCGCCGGCCCGATCAGGGGCGCGATGACCGCGAACGGTGCGATGGTGATGAGCAGATACAGCGCGACCTTGCCCTTGCTCTCACCCGAGGCGGCCGCGAAGAACAGGGTGTTGGCCAGGGCCACCGCCATCGCCGCGTCCACCGCGAAGTTCGCCACCACCGGCCAGGTCAACGCCGTCAGGCCGGACTTGTCCGCGCCGTCGGCGGTGGCCGCCCGGTGCACGAGGCCGTACATCTTCGACCCCATCTCGCGGCTGCGCTGCGCGGCGGCACGCGTCACCGTCACCTTCTCGCCGGCGCTGGCACCGATGCGACCGGACGGATCGAAGCTGTCGTAGCGCGACGATGCGCCGGAGTGGCGGGCGCTCTCATCGAGAGGCGGCAGCCAGCGATTGCCGCCGTGGTTCGGCGGTGCGGGGTTGCGCGGCGTCCGTTTGCCGGGACTCCACTGCGGGTCGCTGGGGTAATTCGCCATCCCGGGGTGTTCGCCCGCAGGTGGGCGCGGAGGGTAGTAGCGTGCACCATGCTGACCGCCAGGGTCCCGGTGGTCACGCCGCTCTCCGGTCACGTGTCGATTCTCCCCCATCCGGACGGCAGTGGGCGTGCGGGCGACCGGTGTGGCTACATGTTGGCCCCTTCGGGCAAGATTGGAGGCAATGGACAGCGTGACCGAACCGGATCAACAGTCCGAAGTGAACCCAGCGCAGGAACCGGCACCGCCGCAGGAACCGGTGACGGCTCCTGAGCCGACCGCCGCCGAGGCCTCACCAGATCTCGCCGCGGTGTTGATGGGCGCTGTCGCCGAGGCGCGTGCAGCCATCGTCGAGCACAGCGGCGAGGACAGCGTCGGTGAGTACCTGGGCGCGGGGTTCGAGGACCCGACCGCAGCCACCCACCGATTCCTCGCCGAGCTTCCCGGCTATCGCGGTTGGCAGTGGGCCGTCGTGGTCGCAGCGTGCCCCGGTGCCGCGCAGGCCACGATCAGCGAGGTGGTGTTGGTACCCGGGCCGACCGCGCTGCTGGCTCCCAAGTGGGTGCCGTGGGATGAGCGGGTTCGCCCCGGCGATCTGGGCCCGGGTGACCTGCTGGCTCCGCAGACCGACGATCCACGCCTGGTTCCGGGTTACACGGCCACCGGGGACCCGCAGATCGATGACGTTGCCCTCGAGGTCGGACTGGGTCGTCGTCAGGTGCTGAGTCTGTGGGGGCGCGCCGATGCCGCCCAGCGCTGGCACGACGGCGAACACGGACCGGGTTCTGCGATGGCCAGAGCGACCCGGCGGTCGTGTCGTGACTGCGGTTTCTATCTGCCCCTCGGCGGAGCGCTCGGGGTGATGTTCGGCGTATGTGCCAACGAGTACGCCTCCGACGGGCACGTGGTCGACGCCGAGTACGGGTGCGGTGCGCACTCGGACACCCCAGCACCGGCCGGCACCGGGTCACCGTTGTACGACGCCTACGACGACGGCGTGCTCGACATGGTGGAGCGGGCCGACAGCTAGCGCTCCGCGGCCGCCTTGATGCGGTTCAGGGACAGGTTCATGCCCTCGATCAGTTCGTCTTCGAAGCTGGGCACCCCGCCCATCATCGAGTTCACGAGGAAGTTCGACACCGCCGTCGTGCCGTTCTCGGCATGCCGGGTCTCGATCAGTCGGGTGCCGGCCTCAGTGGGTTCGAGTTCGTAGCTCCACACGGTGTGGTTCTCGTTGACCCGGAACGCGAGCTTCTTCTCGGGGATCAGCTCGGTGATGCGGCTGGTGGTGGGCCAGGCGAGGAACCCACGCCGATTGAAGTTGATGGTGCGGGCACCCTGACGCATCCCACCGATCGGCTTCATCAGGCGGCACTGCGGGCTCCATTGCGGCATCTTCTTCAAATCGGAGACCAGCGCCCACACCGTCGATACCGGGGCGTTGATGTCGATCTGCGCTTGCAGGACGGGTGCTGCCATTGCTGCTGCTCCTAGTCGAGGCCGCTCTGTGCACCGCGCGATCCGCGGCGCACGGCGTGACGTTGCCACAGAAATATCGATGTGCCAAGAACACCGACACCCAACCCGGCGACCGTGATCGGCCGCCATTCGTGCAGCGAACTCACCGTGAAAGCGAGCACCGCTGTGATCAACCAGGCGCAGGTGATGACGGCGATGACGGGCCACGGCGCCCGCAGCGCCGCGGGAAGCGCGGGCGGCTGAGGTGGTTCGGACGCGGTCATCATCTGCGAACGTAGTCGATCGCCGGTCGAGTGCCGAGAGGCGCTGGGTAGTCTCGACGCCGTGAGAGCTGTCGGATGCACTGGCGCCGGTGACGAAAACGCGTGATGGCCAACGTCATCGACGTCGCCGACCCCGGTGACTCCCGGCTCGACGACTTCCGGGATCTCAACAGCGTCGACCGTCGGCCGGACCTGCCCACCGGAAAAGGCCTGGTGATCGCCGAAGGCGTACTGGTGGTGCAGCGGATGCTCGCCTCCCGGTTCAGACCGCGAGCGTTTCTGGGAACCGATCGGCGGCTGGCTGAACTCGGTGCCGACCTCGACGGCGTCGACGCGCCGTTCTACCGGGCGTCTGCCGAGGTGATGGCTGATGTCGTCGGTTTCCATCTCAATCGTGGTGTTCTCGCGTCGGCGTCGCGCGCCGCCGAGTTGACGGTGGCGCAGGTGCTCGACGGCGTGAGGACGGTCGCGGTGCTCGAGGGCGTCAACGACCACGAGAACCTCGGGTCGGTTTTCCGCAACGCCGCGGGGCTGGGGGTCGGGGCGGTGGTCTTCGGCGGCGGATGCGCCGACCCGCTGTATCGACGTGCGGTTCGGGTCTCGATGGGCCACGCCCTGCTGGTGCCTTTCGCGCGGGCGCAGGACTGGCCCCGAGATCTGGAGTTATTGCGCGACAATGATTTTCGTATTCTTGCGATGACGCCGGACCCGGTGGCGCCCTCGCTGGCCGAGGCGATGACCGGGCTGGCCGGGCAGCCGGTGGCGATCCTCGTCGGTGCCGAGGGGCCCGGTCTTCAGGAACACACGATGCGGTCGAGCGACATGCGGGTGCGCATCCCGATGTCGCGCGGGACCGACTCGCTCAACGTCGCCACCGCTGCGGCGCTGGCATTCTATGAGCGGGACAGGGGAGAGATGACCGCCGACGAGCGCTTGCGCGAGGAGAAATGACCGACGACTCCACACCCTGGGCGACCGGTTTGACGGTGGCGGCGTTCGTCGCGGCCGTGATCGCGGCGGCCATCGTCGTGCTGAGCATCGGCCTGATACGGGTTCATCCGCTGCTCGCCGTCGGCCTCAATCTTGTTGCGGTGGGCGGGCTGGCCCCGACGGTGTGGGGCTGGCGGACGGTGCCGGTCTGGCGATGGTTCGTGCTCGGATCGGCCGTCGGTGTCGGCGGCGCGTGGATCGCTCTGCTAGCGCTGGCCGCCGCTGGAACGTACGCCTAGCAGCACGTCTTCCCACGCCGGCACTGCGGGTCGGCCTTTCTTCGGGCGCGGGGGCTTTGTCGTCGGCGGTGGCTCGGGAGCCTCGGTGGGCGTCGTGAGCGGTGCGTCGGGCTCCTCGAGTGCCAGTTGCGCGACGGGCGCCAGCGGTCGCAACGGCCGGGCGAAGCTCGGGTCGATCAGCTCGCAGGCCGCGTCGTCGAAGGCAGTGACGGTGCCACCGTGCGCGCCGGGGGCGAATCGGAAGTGTGCCTGGAGTTCGGACCTACCCGCTGTCCACGCCACCTGCACGGTCCAGCGGCCGTCCTCGTTGCGCCAGGCGTCCCAGACGGTGAGGTCTGGGTCCAGGCCGCGCGAGACCAGGGCGGTGGAGACGGTCTCCAGCAGCGTCAGCACCGACGGGCCGTCGGCGAGTACAGGATGGGCTGCGGTCGCCAGTTCGGCGGCGCGGTCGCGCTCCAGAAGCACCGGGTGGGCGAATCGCTCCACGCGCGCAATGTCCATTCCCGACGCCGCCGCGACCTGTTCGACGGACGCACCCGCGCGGATCTTCGACTGAATCTCTTTGGGGCGCAGCATGTTCTTGACCTCGACATCGATCGCGGTTTGGTTCGAACTCACCTGGTCGCCGCGCACCGCGGCCCTGAGGCGCTCGTCGGAGCGCAGGACGAACTTCTCTCCGGAGTCGTCGGTTTCGCAGATGATCTGGCGGCTGTCCACGTCGAGTCCGACGACCTTGAGTTCCCGCATTTCGACCTCCTCCGGGCTGTTGCCGAGCCCGATACGGAGGTCACCCTACTGCGTTATCAACCCGTAACCGGGGTGACACGCGGCAGTCGATCAGAGCCGTTCGCTGCCCTCTGTCGCGTCTAAAGCCGCTCGACCACAAAGTCGATGCATGCCGTCAGGGCGCTGACGTCGTCGGGATCCACGGCGGGGAACATGCCGACGCGCAGCTGATTGCGGCCGAGTTTGCGGTACGGCTCGGTGTCGACGATCCCGTTCTTCCGCAGGATCGACGCCACCGCCGCCGCGTCCACATCATCGGAGAAGTCGACGGTCCCGACGACCTGTGAGCGCAACGCCGGGTCTGCGACGAACGGTGTGGCGAACGCCGATTTCTCGGCCCACGAGTACAGGCGCCCCGACGAGTCGGCGGTCCGCGCCGTCGCCCAGTCCAGGCCGCCGTTGCCGAGCAGCCAGTCGATCTGTTCGGCCAGCAGCACCAGGGTCCCGATCGCGGGGGTGTTGTAGGTCTGGTTCTTGACGCTGTTCTCGATGGCGATCGGTAGCGACAGGAATTCGGGCACCCAGCGTCCGGTGCCTGCGATCGCCTCGACGCGGGCGAGGGCGCTGGGGGAGAGCAGCGCGATCCACAGCCCGCCGTCGCCGGCGAAGTTCTTCTGCGGCGCGAAGTAGTAGACGTCGGCGTCGGCGATGTTGACGGGCAGGCCGCCGGCCGCCGAGGTGGCGTCGATCGCGACGAGTGCGTCACCGGCGCCTGCGGGCCGTTCGACGGCAACCGCGACGCCGGTGGAGGTCTCGTTGTGTGCCCAGGCGATCAGGTCGGCGGATGGGTCCGACACCGGCTTGGGTGCGCTGCCCGCGTCGGCCTTGATGACGATCGGATCGCCGACGAACGGATTCTTGGCCACCGCGGAGGCGAACTTCGAACTGAACTCGCCGTAGGTGAGGTGCAGAGATCGCTGGTCGATCAACCCGAACGCGGCGGCGTCCCAGAAGGCGGTGGATCCGCCGTTGCCGAGTATCACCTCGTAGCCGTCGGGCAGTGCGAACAGTTGGCGAAGGCCGTCGCGGACGCGCCCGACCAGGTTCTTCACCGGCGCCTGGCGGTGCGATGTCCCGAACAACTCACCCGCCGCGGCGAGCGCCTGCAACTGTTCGGGCCTGACCTTGGACGGCCCGCAGCCGAACCGTCCGTCCGAGGGTTGGAGTTCGGACGGGATGGTCAGGGAAGTCGAGGCGTCGGCCATGGTGACAAGCCTAAGTTCCGGCCGTCGGCTTGCCGAGCGTGGGTCCTTCAGCCGCCGCCCGTCGCACCTGGTGTGAGTTCAGTCACATGTGACGGAGATAACCCGGGGAGGACACACCTGCGAAATCAGCCTGTTCAATTCCTGGGACCATGGGTACTGTCTTTAGACAGCGGATAGACGAATGTAAAGCTCGACGGGGACGAACGGGAGGCACAGGATGGCTGTCAAAGAAGCTCGAACGCCCATCATCCGGCGCTGGCGCAAGAACATGGACGTGTCCGACGACACCGAGTACGTCGATATGCTGACCACCCTCTCGGAGGGATCGGTGCGCCGGAACTTCAATCCGTACACCGACATCGACTGGGATTCACCCGAGTTCGCAGTGATTCCCGATGACACCCGGTGGATTCTGCCGGGGACCGACCCGATCGGCCGCCACCCCTGGTACCGGTCACAACCGGTCGAACGGCAGATCGAGATCGGGATGTGGCGCCAGGCGAACGTGGCCAAGGTCGGCCTGCACTTCGAGTCGATCCTGATCCGCGGTCTGATGAACTACGCGTTCTGGGTGCCCAACGGTTCCCCGGAGTACCGGTACTGCCTGCACGAGTCGGTCGAAGAGTGCAACCACACCATGATGTTCCAGGAGATGGTGAACCGCATCGGTGCCGACGTTCCGGGCATGCCGCGGATGCTCAAGTGGCTCTCCCAGGTCATCCCGCTGGCTGCGGGGCCGCTTCCCATCACGTTCTTCTTCGGCGTCCTCGCCGGTGAGGAACCCATCGACCACACGCAGAAGAACGTGCTCCGGGAGGGCAAGGCGCTGCATCCGATCATGGAGCGCGTGATGGCCATCCACGTGGCCGAGGAGGCGCGGCACATCTCGTTCGCGCACGAATACCTGCGCAAGAGGGTCCCGCACATGCCTCGACGGAAGCGCTTCCTGCTGTCGCTGCACGTGCCGATCATCATGCGGGTGCTGTGCCAGGCCATCGTGAAGCCGCCGAGGTCGTTCTGGAAAGAGTTCGACATTCCGCGCTCGGTCAAGAAGGAACTGTTCTTCCAGGCGCCGGAGTCCCGGCAGTTCCTGCGCGACATGTTCGGCGACGTCCGGATGCTGTGTCACGACACCGGGTTGATGAACCCGTTCGCGAAGCTGATGTGGCGGATCTGCAGGATCGACGGCCAGCCGAGCCGCTACCGCAGCGAGCCCGCGCGTCAACACGTGGTGACCGCCGCCTAGGCGGTCCCGGACGGGATCTTCATGCCTCACGTCATCACACAGTCGTGCTGCAGTGACGGGTCGTGCGTCTACGCATGCCCGGTGAACTGCATCCACCCGTCACCGGACGAACCGGGATTCGCCACCGCCGAGATGCTCTACATCGACCCGGCGGCATGTGTGGACTGCGGCGCCTGCGTAGCGGCCTGCCCGGTCGGCGCGATCGCGGCCGACACCCGGCTGACCGAGGAGCAGTTGCCGTTCGTCGAGTTGAACGCGGCCTTCTACCCGGCGCGGGAGGGCAAGCTGCCGCCGACGTCGAAACTGGCTCCGGTGATCGAGGCGCCGGTCGTGCACACCCGGTCGAGTGGTCCGCTGCGGGTCGCCATCGTCGGATCGGGGCCTGCGGCGATGTATGCCGCCGACGAACTGTTGACGCAGCAGGGTGTGAGGGTCAACGTCTTCGAGAAGTTGCCGACGCCGTACGGTCTGGTGCGCGCCGGGGTCGCACCCGACCACCCGAGCACCAAGAGGGTGACGTGGCTGTTCGACAAAGTGGCAAGGGTGCCCGGATTTACGTTCTTCCTCAACTGCGAGGTGGGCTCGGACCTGACCCATGACGAACTGCTCGAACATCACCACGCGGTGCTGTACGCGGTCGGCGCGCCCGACGACCGTCGACTCGAGATAGACGGAATGGGCCGGCCCGGAACGTCCACTGCCACCGAGGTGGTCGCGTGGATAAACGGGCACCCCGAGTTCACCGAGTTGCCCGTCGACCTGAGCGGTGACCGTGTGGTCATCGTTGGCAACGGGAACGTGGCGCTGGACGTGGCGCGCATTCTCACCAGCGATCCGGACACCCTGGCGCGCACCGACATCGCCGGCCATGCGCTGGCGGCCCTGCGGGAATCCCGGGTGCAGGAAGTGGTGATCGCGGCCCGCCGAGGTCCCGCCGCCTCGGCCTTCACGCTGCCGGAACTGATCGGTCTGACATCGACCTGCGACGTGGTGCTCGACACCGCGGATCACGACCTGGTGATCCGTGATCTTGCGACCGAAACCGACCCGCTGACACGCAACAAGCTCGAGATACTGGCCAAACTGGGCGAATCGACCGCGAGCGGCGAGACAGGGATCTCCCGGCCCAGGATCCGGCTCGCGTACGGCCTGACCCCGACACGGATCCTCGGGGACGCGGGAACCACCGGGATCGAGTTCACGCTGACAGGTTCCGACGAGACCGTGGAGATCTCGGCGGGGCTGGTGCTGACCTCGATCGGCTACCGGGGCAAGCCGATTCGGGGCCTTCCGTTCGACGAGGTCGCCGCGGTGGTCCCCAACGACGGAGGTCGCGTCGTCGATCAGGGCGGTGCCGTGCGCGGTAGCTACGTCGCGGGCTGGATCAAGCGCGGTCCGACGGGCTTCATCGGAACCAACAAATCGTGTGCCGCCCAGACGGTGCACAATCTCGTCGCCGACTACAACAACGGCTTGCTCGCCGACCCGGTGCACAAGGTCTCGTCCCTCGATCGGTTCGTCCGGAGTCGTCAGCCGAAGGTGGTCGACCACGCCGGGTGGAAGGCGATCGACCAGGCCGAGATCGGCCGCGGCGGCGGGCAACGACCCCGGGACAAGTTCACCTCCGTGGCCGACATGCTCGACGCCGCGGCCACCGCCCCCGAACCGCCGGCGTACCAACGACTGCTCGCCGGCCTGCGTCGCTGAGGCTCAGTCCGCCCAGGTCTCGAGCACGTTCACGTAGGCGGTGGGTTGCACCGACAGCTCACCGACGAACGGGTGCTCGAGCGCGAAGATGAGATAGAAGACGAAGGCCAGCAGCGCCGAGGTCAGGCCGACGGCCAGGGAGTGGAGCAGCAGGTCGCGGGTGCCGAACAGGAACGTGAACGCCATCACCACGCCGCCACCGCCCACAAGCAGGACCCAGAGTTCGCCGGGCACCGACGAGTCACCCGTCGACACCCGAGTCTTGCGATCGGTTTCCAGGTCGCTCAACCGGTTGATGGCGTGGTCGAAGAAGGCGATCTCAGTGCGGGTCTCGGGCTGAACCCGGAGGTAGTTCTCCCACACGTTGTTCATTTCGGCCGAGCGCTCCACGACCTTTTCGCCGCGGTGCATCCGCGGGAACTCCTCGTCGATCACGTGGCGGGTGTAGGCGAGGAGGCTCTGCTGGATCGGCGTCTGCGATTCGGCGGGCAGCGCTGCGGAATCCCGCATGAGGTCGGCGATTGCGGCAGCCTCCCGGCTACTCGCGTCTTCGGCATCCCCGAACTGCTCCCAGACGACCACCACGACGAAGGCCACCAGCACCGCGTAGAGGACCCCGGCGAGCTGAAACATCGTGCCGGACACAGCGTTGGAGTTCTCGAGTCGGGTGTGGGAGACCACCTTCCGGAACACCAGGAGGCCGCCCACGGACAATCCGACGATCACGGCGACCCAGAGGAAGCCCAGGATCGGTGCGGGAATCTGCAGAAGCCAAATCACAAGCGCGTCCCCCACCGTCAGCCGAAGGGCAATTATCACTGCCGCCGCCTGTCGTTGCGTCCCGAACACACCGGTCTGTTCTGCACGGATCCGTCTTTGGGCAAAGTCACACCGGCCGTACCCGGGCGGAGGTATGCAATGTGGATGAACTCTGCACAGGTCATCGGTCGTGTCGGAAGCCTGGCGGTGGCGCTCGGCGTCGGTGCTGCGGTGTTCACCGGCTCCGGAGTGGCATGGGCGACCGACGATGCTGACGGCGGCGGGTCGGCGCCCAGTGCGGCTGCGTCAGAGCCGTGGGACGACCCCGCGGAGTCGAACGGAAAGCGTGCCCGTGCTCAGGAACCCGACGAGACCGATGAAGCCGGGGCAGAGGCGGAGGAAGCCGAGACCGAGGAGGCCGAGGAGACCGAGTCGGATGTCGACGTGGAAGACGAAGCCGAGCCCGGTCCCGACCCTGACCCCGACCCCGGGGCCGACGGCGACGACATCGAGACCGGTGAGGCCGTGGAGGTCAGCGGGGATCTGCCCGCCGCCGACAACACCTCGGCGCCGCACATCGACGAGGATGGCAACCGGCCGGCTGGCGCCGTTCCGACGACGGTGGTGAAGCGACCGGTGGCGCGGGAGTCGGACACCGTTGCCGACACCGCCGAACCGGTCGAGACCGATGTCCGCAGGCAGGACCCTCCTCAATCCGCCGAACCTGTCACCATTGCCAATGATTCTGCTGTGCTGCAACAGCATTCGGTAGCACCGGCGATGGTCACGACCACCGTCTCGCCGCCGAAGGTGCCGAGCTGGCGCCTCTGGCCGACCGCGTACGACGTACGCACCGTGGTGACGTACGTGGCCGATCTGGCCGGAAGTTTCATCAAAGCCCTGTTGCAGCCGTTCGCGGCGAAGCCGTCGGCCCCCTCGGCCGACCCCACCGAGTGGGCGTTGCTGGCCTGGATCCGACGCGAGTTCTTCAACCAGAGGCCGACTCCGGTCGAGAATCCGCTGCCCTACACGCAGAGCCTCACCCTCGACGGCGATGTCGTCGTGACCGGCGCTGTCGGGTTCGAGGACCGCGACGGCGACCCGCTGACCTACACCGTGGTCGGCAGGCCGCTCAACGGTGGCACGGTGCAGGTCGATCAACACGGTGACTTCGTGTACCGACCGATGAACGCGATGGCAGCGGTGGGCGGCACCGACTCGTTCACCGTCGTCGTCAGCGACGAGCGCGCCGGCCTCCAGGTGGGAGGCCTGCTCGGTCTGCTGAAGTTCGTGCCCATTCTGGGCCCGCTGCTCTATCCCAGTGGGGGGCACCGGGTCGCGCACACCGTCACCGTCACCGTCGATCCGGTCGACGGGGTCGACCTGTCACTGCCGGCGGACTTCCGCTGGGGTGTGGCGCACTCGGGATTCCAGGCCGAGGGCGGTCCCGGTTCGCCGGTGGACCCCAACTCCGACTGGTACCGGTGGGTGCACGATCCGCTCAATCAACTGCTCGGCCTGGTGAACGGGGTGCCCGAAGACGGCCCGGGAGCGTACGTCTCCTACGAGAGCGACGCTGACCTGGCGCGCGACGAGCTCGGCGTGAACACCTTCCGGATGGGTATCGAGTGGAGTCGGATCTTCCCGAACTCCACTGCGGCGATTGATATCTCAGATGAAGGCGGCGGAGTCAGCCTCGCCGACCTGCAGGCGCTGGACGCGCTGGCGAACCTCGACGAGGTCGCTCACTACCGGGCGGTGTTCGACGCGTTACGGCTGCGGGGGCTCGACCCGATGGTCACCGTCAACCACTTCACCCTGCCGGTGTGGGTGCACGACCCGATCGTCGCGCGTCCGCTGATCCAGTTGGGGTTGCCTGCGCCCGCGGCGGGGTGGCTGTCGTCGAGCACACCCGGGGAGTTCGAGAAGTACGCCGCCTACGTGGCGTGGAAGTTCGGCGACCAGGTGGACAACTGGGTCACCGTCAACGAGCCCTTCTCGCCGGTGCTGACCGAGTTCCTGGCGATCCCGTGGGTGGTGCCGAACTGGCCGCCCGGGGTGATCCGCCCCGATCTCGCCTCGACGTTCCTGGTCAATCAGGCCATCGGCCACGTCGCGGCCTACGACGCGATCCAGGCGTGGGACACCGAGGTGGCCAACGCAGTTGGCCCCGCTGCATTTGTGGGATTCGCCCTCAACATGCTGCCGGCCCGGCCGGCCAACCCGGTAAGCCTGCTCGACGTGCAGGCGGCCGACGCCTGGAACCAGTACTACAACCAGTGGTTCCCGAACGCGGTGATCGACGGCTGGGTGGACGTCAACTTCGACGGCATCAAAACCGCAAACGAGGTGTTCGCGGACTTCGTGGGCAAGGTCGACTTCCTCGGCGTGCAGTACTACGGCTCGCAGCCCATGATCGGTTTCGGCGTGGCACCGGTACCCGGGTTCCCGTTCCTGCGCGGCTTCCCGATCCGCTGCCAGCCTTCGCCGACGTGCAGTGATTTCAACCAGCCCACCGACCCCGGCGGATTTCGCGAGGTGCTCGAACTCGCGGCCTCTTACGGAAAGCCGTTGTGGATCACCGAGAACGGGATCGCCGACGCCGACGATTCCAAGCGGCCGTACTACATCGTCAATCACATCGCCGTCGTCCAGGACCTAGTGGCTCACGACGTCGACATCCGCGGCTACACCTACTGGTCCTTCGTCGACAACCTCGAATGGTCCGAAGGGTACGACCTGAAATTCGGTCTGTACGGCTCGGATCCGAACACTCCCGAATTGGAACGCACTCCGAAACCGGACAGCATCGCCGCGCTCAGTGGAATCACCTCGGCGAACGGACTGCCTCTGTGGCTGCTCGGGCAGTACGTCCCGGGTGCGGTGACGAGCTAGCCTTCGCTGCCCATGTTCGCGGTCATCTCGGCGAAGTCGACCTCGCGCACCGTCTCTGCCAGCGACCACTGGTGGCCGAAGGGATCGCGGACCACGCCGTAGCGGTCGCCCCAGAACTGGTCCTCGAGTGGACTGACCACGGCGGCGCCGGCATCGAGCGCCCGCTGGAATCGGCCCTCGACGTCGGGGCCGTGCAGGTGCAGGGTCACCGACGTGCCCCCCAGCGCGGCCGGGGTGCTCGACTTGCCTTCGCAGAACTCGGGGAAGTCGTCGTTGACGAAGACCATGAAACCGTTGATCTGGAACGCGGCGTGGATCAGCTTCCCCTCGGGGCCCGGGATGCGAGCCATCTCCACGGCGTCGAAGGCCTTGGCGTAGAAGTCGAGCGCGGCGGCGGCGTCGTCGACGACGAGGTGGGGCACCAGCATGGGGGTGTTGGCTTCGGGGTTGACGGCCATGTTGTCTCCTGTGTCGTGGTTGCCTGAGGTGGCTGTCATAGAGACCGACATCGACGAGAAAACTCATCGGCGCTCAGACCACAGAGAATCCCGACGGCAGGTCGCGGCGGCCCGTCAGGGCCATCAGCACCGCCGGACCGCGGCCCAATCGAACGCCGATCTGGGTGGCGAGCGCGGCCGCTTCGGCGAGCACCTCCTGCGGTGCTGAGAACTCGAGGTCGACGGCGCCGGCGATGTCCAGTCCGTGCACGGCGAACTCGAAGGTGCGGGTCGGCAGGAAGCTGCTCAGCCGGATCCCCAAGCCGCCGATCACCTCGATCAGCGGGTCGTCCACCCGGTCCAGTTCGGACAGCACCCGCGGCACCAGTGCCTCGATCGCGGCGACGGGGTCCGCGCCGAGGTCCCGTCCGGCCTGGCGTCCCCGCTCGACGACGGCGGCAGCGCCCATGCCCGCGGCGTAGTCCTGGATCTTCACGTAGTAGTCGGCGGCGTCGGTGACGTCTTCGCGCTCCGCGGTGCTCTGCAGGTAGGTGCTGACCGTAGTCAACGACCGCGACGTGTGGCCGACCAGAGACCGCAGATCCCATTCGCCCAGTCCGGGACCGTCCCAGCGCCCGTCCGGTATGCGTCGTACCAGCGCCGCGAAAGCCTCTGCGGCCGACCCGAACACCGCGCGCGGCCCGGTGCCGGTCATGACAGTCCGAGAAGGTCCCAGCCCTCGACCGACTCGGGGCTGCGCGGCGCAGGTCCGACGTAGACCGCCGACGGCCGCACGAGCTTGCCGAGCCGCTTCTGCTCGAGGATGTGCGCGCACCAGCCCGCGGTGCGGCCACAGGTGAACATCGCGGGCATCATCTTCGGCGGTACCTGCGCGAAGTCGAGAATCACCGCCGCCCAGAACTCGACGTTGGTCTCGATCGCCCGATCGGGGCGGCGTTCGCGCAACTCCGTCAGCGCGGCCTGCTCCAACGCGGCCGCCACCTCATACCTGGGCGCCGCCAACCGTTGCGCGGTCGCCCTCAGCACCCGGGCGCGCGGATCCTCGGCCTGGTACACCCGGTGACCGAAGCCCATCAGCTTCTCGTTGCGGTCCAGGATGCCCTTGACCACCGCCCGCGCATCGCCGGTCGCCTCGGCCTCCTCGATCATCGGGATCACCCGTGCCGGCGCGCCGCCGTGCAGTGGGCCGCTCATCGCGCCGATCGCGCCCGACAGCGCCGCGGCCACATCGGCTC
>NZ_JBAUJR010000119.1:0-15341 GCF_049683935.1 Mycobacterium sp.
CTGCTGTCCAGTCTGGCAAGAGCATTGGTGCGCAAGGACTTCGTCGCATCGCTGCGCGAGGCCTCCAGCGCAGACGAGGTGGTCGAACTCGTCGAAGGCGTTGTCAACCCCGCCCCGGCAGCTGCACCTGCCGCCGCAGCGCCCGCGGCCGCGCCCGTCGCGGAGAAGCGGGCCAAGTCGATCGTGGCGATCACCGCCTGCCCGACCGGCATCGCCCACACCTACATGGCCGCCGACGCGCTGGCCGCCGCGGCCAAGGAGGCAGGCGTCACCTTCGTCGTCGAGACGCAGGGTTCCTCGGGCAGCACCCCGCTGCCGGTGGAGACCATCGCCAACGCCGACGCCGTCATCTTCGCCACCGACGTCGGGGTCAAGGACAAGGGCCGGTTCGCCGGTAAGCCGGTCGTCGCCTCGGGCGTGAAGCGCGCCATCAACGAGCCGGCCAAGATGATCGCCGAAGCCGTTGCGGCATCCGATAATCCGAATGCGGCCAAGGTCGAGGGCTCCGGTGCGCCAGCGTCGGACGCGCCGTCGGGCAACGTCGGCTGGGGCACCCGGACGCGGCAGATCCTGCTGACCGGTGTGAGCTACATGATCCCGTTCGTCGCGGCCGGTGGTCTGCTGATCGCGCTGGGCTTCCTGTTCGGCGGCTACGAGATCACCGACACCGGCAATGACATCGCGCTGAACAACTCGCTGACCAACCTGCCCGAGGGCGGTCTGACCCAGTACCTGGGCGCCATCCTGTTCACCCTGGGAGGGTTGGCCTTCGGCTTCCTGGTGCCCGCGCTGGCCGGCTACATCTCGTTCGCGATCGCCGACCGTCCCGGTATCGCACCGGGCTTCACCGCGGGTGCACTGGCCGTCTTCGTCGGCGGCGGCTTCATCGGCGGCATCGCCGGTGGTGTGATCGCCGGCTTCACCGCCCTGTGGATCAGCAATATCAAAGTCCCGCAATGGCTTCGCGGACTCATGCCGGTGGTCATCATTCCGTTGGGCGCGTCCCTGGTCGTCGGCCTCATCATGTTCTTCCTGATCGGCCGTCCGCTGGCGTTGATCAACACCGGCCTGACCAACTGGCTCAACGGGATGACGGGCACGTCGGCGATCCTGCTCGGCGTGATCCTCGGCCTGATGATGTGCTTCGACCTGGGCGGCCCGGTCAACAAAGCTGCCTACGCCTTCGCCACCGCCGGCTTGGCGGCAGCCACCACCGCGTCGTTCGAGATCATGGCGACCGTGATGGCCGCGGGCATGGTGCCGCCGCTGGCGATGGCACTGGCCACCACCATCCGCCCGGGACTGTTCAGCGAGCCCGAGCGGGAGAACGGCCGCGCGGCGTGGCTGCTGGGCGCGTCGTTCATCTCCGAGGGCGCGATCCCGTTCGCAGCGGCCGACCCGCTGCGGGTGATCCCGTCGATGATGTTGGGCGGTGCCGTCACCGGGGCGCTGTGCCAGGGATTCGGTGTGACGCTGCGGGCCCCGCACGGCGGCATCTTCGTGTTCTTCGCGATCGGCAACCTGCTGTGGTTCATGATCGCTCTCGTGGCGGGCACCGTCGTCGCCGCGTTCGCGGTTGTTGCCGCCAAGCAGTTCATCAAGCCCGGCGCCAAGTCCGAATCCGAACTCGTCGCCGCCTGATCTGTTCACCTCACCCACAAAATAAGGAGAATCCATGCCCAGCAAGACCGTCACCGTCGGCTCGTCCATCGGACTGCACGCCCGACCCGCGGCCATCATCGCCGAGGCCGCCGTCAACGCCGGTGTACCTGTCACGCTCTCGGTCGACGGCGGTGAGCCCGTGGACGCCGGCTCGGCGCTGATGATCATGACCCTCGGAGCCGGCAACGGCGCCCAGGTCACCGTCGACTCCGAAGACGAGGCCGCGCTCAACACCATCGCCGACCTGGTTGAGCAGGACCTCGACGCCTAGCCCCTCTTCGCCTCTCCGCCGAGACTGCATTCCGCGCGCAAGAAATCAAGTGAGGCTTCGAGGGATACCGCCGTTCGCGACTTCCATTGTTTGCTGGCGAAGCATGTTATCGTCCCAGCTCATGGTGAGGACGATGGCGCTGTGAGTGCGCCAGGGTGGTACCCCGACCCGTCTGGAAACGGTGGGCAGCGGTATTTCGACGGCTCTAACTGGGGACCCACGGCTCCTCCTCCGCCCTCGTCGCAGTATCCGACGCCGCGTCCGCCGCAGGGAACAGAACGACGGTTCACGATTCACTATGGGTTCGCTCTACTAGCGTTCTTCTCGCTGCTGGGTACGGTCATTCCGTCGTTCTTCTGGTTCGCGTCAGCGGCCAATGTGGAGCCAGGGACTACCCAATCCGACGTGGAGAGTTCCGAAATGGCTAGCGGTATTCTGTCGTTCTTTGGTGTCGGCTGGCTGCTGTGGGGCGGCATGTGGACGATTATCTGGGCTGCATTCGCCATCCATCACACGCTTCGCAGTCGCACGAGCTGATCACCAGGTCACTATCGCAGGACCAGCCAAAGGCTGGCATCGGACTTCAGCTCCGGCCGTAGACGGTGCTCCAGCACTGGCGACAAGTCCAGGTGAGGTGACCGGAGCAAGTGCAGGGCTGGTTACCGACCAGCACGAGGCCGGGGCCAAGGGGATGGCCGCTCGGGCAGCGCGAGGGAGGAACCACCACCCACTTGCCTGACGTAGAACGACAGACATCCCCGACCCTCACTGGGTAGGGCTACATGGAGCTCCGTGTTCGCTGTGCCGCTTGCCACTGGCCCCGCCAAATTCGGGTCAAGCATTCTTTCGGCGGATACGGCAACGGAGATCTACCATTCGCACATGAGGGGGGCGTTGTGCGTGGCGTGCGTCCTGATCGCTACAGCGCTCTTGATCGGCTGCAGCCAGACCACCGGCGCTCCCACTGCTGTGCCAGGTCCGTCGATGTCGCAGACCGAGGAGGCGGCGGCGTTGGTGAAGACCTCGATGCAACAGAAGTTCGACACTGACGACGAGCTAGCCGAGTTGAATCTCCAGGTCCGCGAGGTAGTGCTCGTGAACAAGTCGGGAAACGAGTACAAGGGCCTCGCGACAGTGCGCACCCAGAAGGGAACCGAGCGTGATGTCCCGGTCGAGGTGACCTTCGACGGCGATAACGTGCTGTGGGAAAGCCCACCCGGCGCGCTGCTGTTCGCATTGGAGGAGAAGGCGGCGTCCTCACTACCGCCGGTTGGGGCTCCGTCAACACCACCGGCGACGGTGCTGCAGCCGACGCGTGACGGCCAGGTGTACATCGCGACGAAGTCAGGCAAGACCCGCTGCCAGATCAGATCGTCGGAGATCGACTGCCAGGCAACATTTACGAACACACCGTTTGTCGGAGGTCTCCGCACTAACGGCGTTACCTTCCGCTCCGACGGCACCTACGAATGGGTGGTCGGCGACCTCGGGGACATCCCAGTGGTGACCATTGACTACCGCACCTACCATGCGCTGTCCTGGACGATCGACGCGAGCTACGCCGGGACGAAATTCACGCACAACGGCACTGGCCGCAGCGCATTCATCAGCATCGACGACGTGCGATTCGGCTGACGAGGGTGCCGCGCGTGCCACATGCCTCTCCAGCAGTACCCCGCGAACATGCTCAGCCAGGGGGTCGTTACGGCTGGCGGACGACACCCAGGGGCGTCAGTGGGTCCAGCTAACATTCGGTGAACGAGCTTGCGAGGAAGATGCGGCTGGGGTTCGGGCGGTGCAGCGAAAAGGATCGGACAGCAGGTTTCACGATGAGTAAACAAAGCACAACCGGTGGATCGATTGGCGGTGCCATTTTTGTCCTGCTGGTGCTTATCGCGATGATCCCGAAAACGGTGTGGATTGTCCTCGGCGTCACCGCCGCAATCGGGGGCCTCATCTGGTTTGTCTCCTGGGCAGTTTCCGAAGAGGCAAAACGTCGCAAGGCAGCCGAGGAACGGGCACGAATCGAGCGAGCGGCTCAAGCGGCTGCCGACAAACGCGCGCGCGAAGAAAGGGCACGCAAGGAAAAGCAACAGCGCATCGCGACGCTCGGCAAGGAGAATGCCGCACTCGTTGAATCCGCGCAGGCGGCAGTGAAGCGAGTCCTCGCGTCGGAGGCTGCGCGCGACGGGTGGCTCGGGGATGTCGACTTCACCGCCGACATCCAAAGCATCACTGAAAACTTTCGGAAGGCACACGCCCTGCGCAAGGTTGCGAGCAAGTTGTCTGCGTTGGACAAACCCAGCGCCGACGACCGCAAACTCCTCGCGGAAGCGATGACCACCACCGCCAACCTAGAATGCGCTGGCATCGAGCGTGTGGAACTAATCGGGAAGTGTGCGACGGAGGCACGTCTGATCGACAAGTCGCTTGACGACGAACGCAAGGACGCCCGGACTGCGGAGCAACGGGCAGAGCTGCACGGACAATTGAGCGCCATGCTGTACGGGATTGAAGCGACGCCAGACACCACGCCGACGGACTCGGCAGCAGACGGTGTGATGGCACGAGTCATGGCCTACCGAGAAATCAAAAATCAGATTCAATTGGCCCGCGACAGCTGACTTCGAACAACAGAGGACGCGGAAATTAGCGGTTGCGTGAGGGTGCTGCCAGCGTTTTCAACTGCTCCAAGCTTCGTGGCAACGGCCACGCCGACGGCTTCGCGGTGACCGGCAGCCACGAATCACCCGCACGATGCAAACACCAGCAAATTCGTCGAGCGGACGTTACCATCACGGTCCACGTTCCTGAGGGGGATTTATATGGCTTACCAAAGGCTATGCGGGCACACAGGAGTTCTCCGCACGGCGATGCTGGTTGCCGCCGTCGCACTGATCGCAACGGCTTGTGGCAGTGACGCATCCGTGCCACCGTCGACGGTCACCGTCACCAGTTCGATCGTTGTCACGACTGCGCCAGTCACGCAGCAGCCGACTGCTCCCGACGTGCCTACACCGCCGCTGACATCATCCGCTGCGGCACCGGCATCGTGGACGATGCCCAATCTCATCGGACAGAACCTCCAGGACGCGCAGGACGCGATCCAGGCTTTGACTGACTACGAGATCGCAATCAGCACCTCGACCGATCTCACCGGCGAAGGCCGCAACCAGATGTTGGATGCGAACTGGCAAGTATGCAGCTCGACGCCGCCGCCCGGGTCAACGCTGACGCCGAGCACCCCAGTTGACTTTGGCGTCGTCCGGATCGATGTCGAAAGCTGCCCGTAGGTGATGACTGCCACCGAATGGGCGACAGCGAGCACATTGCTCCCCCGCCCGCGCAATTCGCGCGCTGCGGGTCGTCCTAATTCTTGTTGAGGCCGAACTGCCGCGACATCAGCACGTCCTTCCAGTAGCTCTCCCGGGCTAGGACCTCCTCGTCGGCGGTCCGCATCGACCAGAACTCCAGCAACGCGAACCGCAAGTTTGATCGGGCGTACTCCGAACCCTTCTGGCCGACCAGCTCCCTAAGGGCGACATTGTTGCCGTGCAGGCCGTCGACGTACTGGCGCAACCTGGCCCAGATTCCGGTATCTCCGTAGGCCGCGCCGACATAGGCCTTGCCGGTCTCGACGTCGTGGATGACGTAGACGCCCTTCATGTATTGCAGGGCACCGCGCCAATCGTTCCACTCCTGGGTGACAGCGGTTTCCAGGACGCCCAGAGTGTGGTTGACCCGGTTGTGGCCCGGAAACGGTTCGCCCGCGAAGGGCAGCTTCGAGATCGACACGACCTCGATGTGACCCAGATAGGTATCCATGTTCAGTCGGATAGCCCGACCCGTCGGGCGGAACTTCACCCACAACCGCTTGATGAACGGACCCATCAGGTCCTCGCGTAGCGCGATCTTGTACGAGTGAGCGTTGGGCTTACCTCGGGCCTGAACCTCGAAGACGCCGCCGAAGAGCCAGAGTGACGGGTCGTGTCGGTCGCGGGCCAAGGTGAAGATGAATTGTCGGTTGAACTCGTTGCGGGCGGGCCGCCACCGGCTCCACTTCACCCACTCGTCCCACGAGCGCGTCAGCACGTCGATGGGGTGGTCCTTGCCGTTCCACACGGCGCAGTGCAGCTTGCACTCCGCCGGATCTAGCTCGCCAATCAAGGTCCGCAAAGGGATCTCAGTCATCCGTGCAGGCTAATCAACCGCAGGACTGGTGGCGCGCAAGTCAACAGGGGACGCGACTAGTAGTCTCCGTTGAATCCGCTGTCTTTCAGGGGCGCGGGTCCTAAGCCGCCGCGCCGTAAACCCCTGAAATCCTGCTCTGTAGTCGCGGTTGCGCCCTACATCGCGAGGGCTATCCCGCACCATGCCGGAGAGAAGCGAGTAGCGCCCGGCTCGTCAAATTCCACTATGGCTCGAAAGACAGCTGCGCGAGATCCGAAGGCGATGTGTTCAAGGATCCGTTACACCAGCGCCGTTGCTGGACGAAGACTACAACCACCCGTCAGACAAACTGCGCCGGGCAGGCCCACCAAATCGGGAGAAGCAACGCAGGTAGCGTGCACGTAGCCAGAAATTAGGTCTGGCGCAGAAGAAATCTTCAAAACGCCCCAGGAGTGCGCAGCTGTCGGGCGACAATGAAGTCCCAATCTTTTGCTGCTCCGGGGGAGCAACTGCACCAACATATCGAGGGGGACACATGATTCGTATGCTCATCGCCGGACCGATTCTTGGAGGCGTCATTGCGGTTGGGTTAGCACCGGTCGCCAGTGCAGCGCCCTTCAAGAACTGCACCGCCGCCCGCGATGCGGGGTATTCGAACATCCCGACGAGCTCTGAGTACTACGGCGAGCACCTGGACCGCGACCTCGACGGCATCGGCTGCGAATCGTAAGCGCGAACAGTCAGCAGTGAAACAGCGAAGCGGGACGTTCTTGTCTGCGTTAGGTCGCGCGGCTGCCATCGCGGGGATCGCGACGGTTGCACTTGACGACGGCCGTGATGCGGAGGCGCAGACTCAGTGCGCCGGGGCGACCTTTCGCCGACGTTCGAGAGGAGAAGTGCCATGACGTGGATGAGAGTTTTGGTGAGCACAGCTGCGCTGGCCAGTTCAGTTGCTCTCGCCTCTTTGCCGATCGCCAGCGCGCAGACACCAGGTGAGGCATTCTGCGCGGAGAACCAGCGGCAACTCGATCGGACCAACGGCGAGATGCCGTTCGAGATCGACGCAGCGGTCGCATGGCTGACGCAGCAGTTCAACATGTCTGAGACCGAAGCCGTCCGCCTCATCGACAACGTGGGCGAGACCTACTGGTCAGGCATGAACGGGAGATGGCAGATCAAATGCCATGGCCAATGATCTAGCTGGTGCCGTGAGGTTGTTGCAGCCGCACCTTGAGGCAAAACGGGAGTGACTGCTCTTCCCCCTCCGCGAGATGGCGACGGCGACAGTCGGCCGGCGCCGGCAAGAGAGGGCGTCGCTTGGTGAATCGGGTAGTCGAACGCCGGTTGGCTTTATGGCCGAACGCGCAGACTCGCGCTGAGGCTGCCGACCTTCTTTACAACAAAGGGTGGGAGCTGGGGAGGGTGCTCGCGATCTACCCCGACGAAGTGGTTAGCGAGGATCGCGGCGTCGTGCGTGGAGCTGCTCGACGTGCTATCTGGGCGCACTACTCGCTGCTCCAGGAGGCAGTGGGTGCGCCTGACATCGACCCCAGCGACACCGCTGAAATCGAGCGCGTGGTGAAAACTAAGGGAGTCGAGGTTGCGCGCTGCCGCACCGGTAGCCACCTGAAGGAGTACGACAGCTTCCCCGATCTGGCCTGGTACGAAGGCCAGGCACCCGGGAGCTGGCCCGTTGAGGGTGGCGACGATGGCCATGCAGAGCGCGAGCAGGCCGCTATCCGCAGCGCGATGTGTCCAAAGTGTTTTTGCGTGCACGCGGGCGACTGCCCGCCCGTAACAATCATCAAGCGCCGTCTTGGATCGTCGACGAGGCGAACCAGCCGCCCTCGGGGAGTTCACCATCCAAACTGGCACGCTGGAAGGCCACCGTCATTTCGCAGCCACATCGTGTCCCGGGGCCGACCTCTACGAGCGCGTCGTGTCAGGAGACCTTAAGAGGCGCATAGATATCTTGTTGGAGTCGGACAGCGTAGACCTCCGGCCAGTTTGTGGATCTGAGGCCACCGCGAAGGTCGCCGAGATTGAAGCAGGCAACTAAGCGGAACCTCGCTCAAACGTCTAACCACTACTCAATCCGTGTCGAAAGTGTGTCAATTCAACACTTTTGTCGAAAAATTCCGGCGACAACTCTGTCGCCGCACCTCCCCCTGCAAGTTTCGACCCCACCCCCCTGGTTCACAACCATGCGTCGACCCTCGCCCGGCGCAAGATCCCATGTGCTGTCGACCTTATTGGGCGAACGCTTCTTGCTCACCAATTGGCCGCTTACGCCAACCCTTCTGACACCGTCGACCTAAGAAATGCCGTGACGTCATTCGGCGGGTCACCCTTGCGGTACGTGAATAGATGAGCGTCCCAGACATCGGGTCGACAAATGCCAACCTCGTTCAAGTCCATATCCATCCGGTCCAATAGAAAAGACCACAGCTTCCGATGCGCCATATAGTCGCCCTCGCTAGTGAGCATGTAGAGGTGAATGATGACAAGTCGCTTGTCCAATGCTCCGGAACGCAGCAGGGGCCAGTACTTCACGAGATTGCCAACACCGCCGGCGCTCTCGGTCTCCACGAGAACGGTCACGGTTGGAAGCTCGATCCGCAGATCGCCGAACTGGAATTGTTGCTGCATCGAAAGTGCCCACCCGTCGATTCCGAATCGGTTCCTGGCACCTTGGCCGGTCACGCACTCAACGCCCAGGTCCTCCAACGCAATTCGCAGGTGTGTAAGCAGTTCGGCTTCATGGGATATTCGTTTTGCGGGCTCCGGAACTCGGGATGCGTCAATCGACATCGTTCAGCGCTCTCCGTTGAAGAAAGTTGGTCATCTCGCCCACACTGCCTGCTTTCTCTCTTACCCGATAGCGTTGCGACCAGTCGGCGATAGTTGATGCCAGAAGATCAGGGTAGAGAAGTTCGCGTTGCGTTCCGCTGGGCTGTTGCGCCTGTGCCTCAAACAACGCAATCGCCGACTCGGTCATGATCAGGGCCGCTGCGAAGCTGTCTGCCACAGCGCCCAATAGCTCTCGTTCCTTTCGGACATACCACGTCGCCCACTTAAAACCGTGTACGAAACCAGAGGTCAGCCCGTACGTGCGATCTGCCAAAACTTCAAAGCTGACATCGCCGCCGAGAAGATCAGTAGCGTGTGCCGGTGGATTCTCATGAATCCAGCGAGCTGCATCCTTCACGAGCTGCGTCGAATTGGGGACGTTCGCCTTCGGCACTTGCTTGACGATGCTGTCTTGATCCTCGAACTGCTTGCACGACATCTCCAGACTGTCTAGCAGCTGCTGGTTGCCTGTCGTCGTGTGAATCGCGCGCTCGCAGCTTATAAAACCGCGCTGGTTCTGATCCTCTTTGTAGACCAGCCCGGCGCACCGCTTGCGGCGAGTGTCGCGATCGCTAGGGCCGATCGCCCAAACGGTCAAAGCGGCCGTCTCCAACGCTACGCGGCACCCCGTCAGCACTGCGGTGGTGCGCATATTGAGGCGGCCGCGCTCGTCAGGGTGCCGCCAATTATTGACGACCTCAGCGGCCGCTGCGATATTGCCCGCCGCGCTCATGGCGGGATAGATCGCTGTCTCACTCACGAACATTCCGCCGAGTTGCGGGATGTACCCATCGTCATCGAGCGCCAGACTGCTCCCGGCATCAGGCACCTGGCGCTTCAGACTCCAGTCGTTCAGCGCCGTCCAATCGCTGAGCGCGCTGGCGCGCGCGGCACGGTCCAAGATCCGCCGCAGTACCGCTGCCCTGTCCAGCTCTGCCGCGGCGGCCGCCAGCCTTTCCCACATGTCCACTACTTGCCCCTCTCCTCCAAGCGCGATTGAACCCCCGTCGAATCCCGTGTGCCAGCCTCGCGATCTGGCAGTGCTCATCGGCGACGCAGTCGGTGCCGACGCGTCGGTCTGATCCGTCGAGCCGCCGTCCTCTCAACTCCCACGAGACCCACCCGCCGCACGATAGTGTCATTGGCCGATGGCCACCCGGACAGATGAGACCAGCAGCACGGGCCAGGAGCCTGCCTATCCGGTGGAGTTGCCCCGCCACCTCGGCAGAATGCTGTCAAAAATCAGCATCCAGTCGAAGTTCCTGCTCATGCTGCTCGTCACCAGCATCCTGTCCGCGGCGGTGGTGGGCTACATCGGCTTCGAATCGGGCCGCATCTCGCTGCGCAACGCCGCCTTCGACCGACTCACCGAGGTTCGTGAATCCCAGAGCCGACAGCTCGTCGCCGAGATCTCCGACCTGACGAACTCGATCATCCTGTTCGCGAGAACCAGCAACGCCGGGACCGCGATGACGGCCTATACCGCCGGCTTCAACCAGCTCAACGGTCCCGACGCACCACCGATCGAACCCGCCCAGGAACAGGCCCTCGCCAACTACTACACCACCGTCTACGCCCCGGAAGAGGAAGCCAGAACGGGCGTCGAACTCGATGTCGCAGCACTTCTGCCGACCTCATACGCACAGCGGTACCTGCAGATCCACTACACGATCCCCTTCAAGGACGCCTCGGAGCGGATCGCGGTCGACGACGCCGGGGACAGCAGCGAGTGGTCGGCGGCCAACGCTCGCTTCAACAACTTCTTCCGCACCGTCACCAGTCGTTTCGAGTTCGAGGACGCGCTCCTTATCGACACCCAGGGCGATGTGGTGTATTCGGCCAACAAGGGCATCGATCTAGGCACCAATGTCCTTCGCGGGCCGTTCCGCGGCGGAGATCTCACCGACGCGTTCAACCGGGCGATGCGCAGCAACGCGCTCGATCACGTCGAGGTCACCGACTTCAGTCCCTACCAGCCTGCCCTGGAGCCGACCGCCTGGATGGTCAGCCCGGTCGGCCCGGTGGACCAGGTGACCGGCGTTCTCGCCCTTCAACTTCCGATGTCGAAGATCAACCGCCTGATGACGGTCGACAAGCAGTGGGAGCAGGCCGGCATGGGAACCACCGGGGAGACGTTCCTGGTGGGCGACGACGACGTGATGCGGTCGGACTCCCGGCTGTTCCTGGAGGATCCCGACCGGTACCGCTCCGAGGTCGTCGCCGCCGGCACCCCGCCCGACGTCGCCGAACAGGCGATCCGTCAGGGCACCACGGTGCTCATCCAACCGGCGGGCACCGAAGCGACCCGCCTGGCAGCCCAGGGCCAAACCGGCACGTTGATCTCCGACAACTACCTCGGGCGCCGCGCACTGCAGGCCTACGCGCCGATTGCCGATGATGCACTGCAGTGGAACATCGTCGCCAACATCGACGCCGCGGAGGCTTTCGCTCCTGTCAACCGCTTCACGCGCACCCTGATCCTGTCGACCACCGCGATCATCTTCATCGTGTGTGTGATCGCGATGCTGCTGTCGCGGCGGTTCGTGCGCCCGATCAAGAGGCTGGAGGCCGGCTCACGACAGATCGCGGCAGGCAATTACGGCGTCGTCCTGCCTCTGCGCTCGCTCGATGAATTCGGCGATCTGACAAAGGCTTTCAACGAGATGAGCCGCAACCTGTCGCGCCACGAACAGCTGCTGATCGAGCAACGCGAGGAGAACCGCAAGCTGCTGTTGTCGCTGATGCCCGAGTCGGTCGTCGAGCGGTATCGGGAGGGCGAGGAGAACATCTCGCTGCACCATCAGGACGTCAGCGTGATCTTCGCCGAAGTCGTCGGACTCGACCAACTGGCCGTACGGCTGTCCGCGCAGGAATCACTGGCCATCACCAACAAGCTGGTGCACCAATTCGACTTGGCGGCCGAAGATCTCGGCGTCGAACAGGTACGCACACTGCACAACGGCTACCTCGCCAGCTGCGGGCTCAACCAGCCCCGCCTGGACAACGCCCGCCGCACCGTGGACTTCGCGATCGAGATGCACCACATCATCACGAGATTCAACGCCGAGTCCGGCTATGACCTGCGCTTGCGTGCCGGCATCGACACCGGCACCGTTGGCAGCGGCCTGGTCGGCAAGTCCAGCATCGCGTACGACATGTGGGGCGCAGCGGTCAATCTCGCCTATCAGGTTCGCAATGGATCCTCCCAACCCGGCGTGTACGTCACCTCGCGGGTCTACGACGTCGTCAGGGATCTGCACGACTTCACTCCGGCCGGCGTGATCAGTCACGACGGGAACGACGAGCAGACCTATCGCCTCGCGGAGAGCCGCTGACGATGGAGTCCCTCGACCAGCCGTGGTTCTACTGGGCACTATCGGTAGCAATAGGGTTGCCGATCGGGCTCATCGCGCTCACGGAACTTCGCACCGCGTTGGAGCGCCGGGGCAGCGCACTGGCCAGGCCGGTGGAACTGCTTCGCAACTACGTCCTTCCGCTGGGAGCGCTCCTGGCGCTGCTGACTGGCGCCAATCAGGTGTCGGTCCACGCGACCCCGGTGCGCCTGGTCGCGACGACGCTGGGCTTCGTGGTGCTGGTGCTGCTGCTGTCCGGCCTCAACGCCACAGTGTTCGACAGCGCTCCGGAATCCAGTTGGCGCAAGCGGTTACCGACGATCTTCCTCGACGTTGCCCGCTTCGCGTTGATCGCGGTGGGTCTGGCGTTGATCCTGTCGGTGGTCTGGGGCGCCAATGTCGGTGGGCTGTTCACCGCGCTGGGTGTCAGCTCGATCGTGCTGGGTTTGGCGCTGCAGAACTCGGTCGGGCAGATCGTTTCCGGCCTGCTGCTGCTGTTCGAGCAGCCGTTCCAGATCGGCGACTGGCTCGACACCCCCTCCGCGCGCGGCCGGGTCGTCGAAGTCAACTGGCGCGCAACCCATATCGAGACTTCCAGTGGCTTACAGGTGATGCCCAACTCCGTGCTGGCCGGGGCATCGTTCACGAATCTGAGCCGGCCGGCGGGAGCTCACACGATCTCGGTGTCGACGGTGTTCGCTGCCACCGATCCGCCGGACGCCGTGTGCGAGGTGCTGGCCCAGGTAGCCGCCCGGCTGCCTCAGTTGCGTACGGGGGATCGCCCTGCAACAGTGCCGGTCGGTGCGACCCAGTACTGCACCACCATTCCGCTGCGGTCCCCCGCCGATGATGCTGCCGCCCGTGCCACGTTCCTTCGGTGGACCTGGTACGCGGCCCGGCGCGCCGGACTGCATCTGGACCAGGTGGAAGACGACTTCTCCAGCGAGGATCGGACCCGGTCCGAGTTGCAGGCGATCGCAACCACACTGCGTCTCACCGGCATCGACCAGCAGCTCCTGCTCCCGAGAGTGCACCTCACCCGCTACGGCGCCGGCGAAACTCTGCAGGTGCCGGGGGAGCTTCCCACCAAGATGACGTTCGTGATGTCCGGTCGGGTGCAACTCACCGTCTCCGATGACGACGACGTGCTCCCGGTTCGAGTCCTGCAGCGCGGTGACTTCCTCGGCCAGAGCGCATTGACCCGGGAAGCGGTGACCGCGGGCGCCGTTGCGCTCGACGAGGTCACCGTGCTCCAGATCGGACGTGACGACATTCAAGAGCTGGTGCGGCACAAGCCCCTGCTGCTCAAGGACATCGGCAAAGCCATCGATGAGCGTCGCAAGAAAGTCCAGGCCGTGCTGCATACAGCACGGGGCAGCTGAACCGCCGCCACGCAGAAAGGCATTGGTCAGTAGTGGTAACGGGCCTTTAAGATCTTGACTTCGGTGTCGTCTGCGCGGTAGACGAGCCGATGTTCGTCGTCGATCCGACGCGACCAGTACCCGGACAGCTCTCCCTTGAGCGGTTCTGGTTTGCCGATCCTCGAAAACGGGTCGCGTTGAATCTCTGCGATAAGTCTGGTGATGCGCCGCGCCGTCTTGCGATCGGAGCCCAACCAGAATAGGAAGTCGTCCCACGCATCGGCATCGAAGTTGATACTTCTCACTCGTCGCCGGCCATCTCCTGCAATTCGTTGATCGACGTCGTGTGCGAAACCTGCACGGGTGGTCTGGTCCTGTCTCGGGCTACGGCCTCCATCAGGCGACGCGCGTTCTCGGGCGAACGCAGGAGGTAGACCGTTTCCTGCCATGCGTCGTAATCGTCGGCCGACATCAGTACTGCATCGCCGGCCTTGGAGGCAATGCGCACTGGCTCATGGTCGGTGTTCACTTGCTCGATGAGCGGGAAAAGGCGCTGCCGCGCTTCGCTTGCACTGATTGCCATGATGCTCGCAACCGGTACCACATACTCGTACCACAGCGGTACCGGTATTCAGTTCAACTAGCTGTACTGCCACCCTTGGCCACCCGCCCTTAGTGTTGGGCCTCGCGACGGGCCGGTCGTCTGCCCGCGCATTACGGCGGAAACTGACGCCTGGACACTGGCGCTACATCCACCAGACGTATCGGCTGTCCCGAGAGCACCGCAAGAAGGTCCGAGCCATGCTGGAGACCGCACGGAGCGGCTAGTCCTGGCCGAGCCAACGTTTCACCCGCTCTTAGTTGATTTCTTCTGCAAATGGGCTCGCGCGGCGCAGGAGGCGATCTAGCGTCGGCATCGGTTTGCGGTCATCACTGAGTAAAGACTCGAATTCGGCCCATTGATCTTCAGTGGCAACGAACACGCTCCGGTCGACAACGATGCGCCTGGCGCTATCTAGCGCGGTGCTCAGGACGAAATCCGCCACCGTTCTGTCAGCGGCTATCGCGGCTTCGCGGATCAATAGTCGATCCTCCGCGTTCACGTGCAGGGTCAAGTGCTCGTCACCGTCGGTTCTTGGCCCCTGGTCGTCTGCAGTGCTCATTCCAGCCTTAGTTGAATGTTCCTGATTCGGTATATCGAGCCTACGGACGGAGACCACTTCAAATTTGCTCGACGTAGAAGTTGGCTCGCGATGCGACGCGTGTTGGTCAATTTGTCCGCGAATCGCTGCTTCGTCCCGTCAGGGAGTTCGCGCTCTTCCATGGCTGATCTGTGGGCACCTGTGACACCCGCTGTGGCTGAACCATGCCGGCGCCCACCGCAGCACCTTGCAGGTAGTTTGCTGGGGTTCTCGAACCGTTAGCCTGGCAGATGCTCGGCCACCAGCGCCGGGCACAAGTATGGCGACAGATCGCCTCCGGAGGAGACATCACGTGACCGACCGCGATGACGCGTTGCGGAAAGATCTGGGCTGGACAGGCCCCGAGGAATCCCACTTCGAGCCGTCCCCCGAACAGGGCCAGCCCGCCGCTCCGCCGACGCCTCCCGAACCCGAGCGAGCCGGCGGGATGTTCCGTCCGCCACCGAACCGCCCCGCCCCTGCCCGTCCGGAC
>NZ_JBAUJR010000120.1:0-17162 GCF_049683935.1 Mycobacterium sp.
GCACGATGACGGCGTCGGCGCCCCAGCCCGCGACCTTCTTCGCATGTTTGGCCAGTCCGACCGACGGAATGACCACCACACCAGCCTCTTTGAGCTTGGCGATGAGTTCCGGCTTGGGCGCCAGGGCGAAGGAGGCGACTTTGACTCCTTCGCTGATCAGGAGGTCGACGCGCTGATCGGCGTCACCGGCGTCGGCACGCATGTTGATGCCGAAGGGCTTGTCGGTGGCGGCTTTGACCTTGCCGACCGCCGTCCTGAGTTCGTCGAGTGTCATCGTCGCCGACGCCAGGATGCCCAGACCCCCGGCATTGGACGTCGCGGCCACCAGCCGCGCTCCGGCCACCCAGCCCATGCCGGTCTGGACCACGGGGTGCTCGATGCCGACGAGTTCGGTCAGCGGGGTCTTGAGGGAAGTCACTTCACTTCCTTGTCGCGCAATGATTTCGGGTCGATGACCTCCCGGAGGAGCTTTTGCTCGTCACCCGAGGGCAGCCGACTGGTCTGCGCCGAGTCCAGCCCGTGGACCTCGAACGAGGTGTTCTCGGCGACCTGGTCGGCTTCGACGCCGGGATGCAGCGACAGCGCGCGCATCTGGTGGTCGGGTCCGTTGAAGTCGAAGACACCGAGATTGGTCACCACCCGGAACACGTTGACGAAGCGGTAGGCGGGGTTCTCGGGATTGCCGTCGCTGTTGAAAAGGACCTTGTCCCAACCGATCCCCGAGACGATGTCGACAGACTCGCCGAACACCCGCTTGGAGTGATTGCCGACCCAGTAGCTGGTGGCGTGGTTGATGGTGTTGCCGGGGGCGCCCCGCACCCCGAACATCTGGCGGGTCGGGTGCTGTAGCGGCCCGAACGCCGACAGGTTCTGGTTGCCGTAGCGGTCGATCTGGTTGGCGCCCATGACGACATGGCGCCGGCCCCAGGCCAGCGTTTCGAAGACCCGGCCGAACGGCATCCAGCCCTCCATCGTGGCTGCGGCGCCGATGGCCGGGGTGTCGGCGATCAATCGGGCTTCGCCGTCGGACAACACGATGTCGGGGGAGAAGGTCAGCCGTGCCAGGCGGGCCCCGATCGAGACGATCGTGGTCATCGGGCTGACCATGATCTCGCCCGCATCGCGGAAGAGTTCGGCACAGGCGATGGCGCACACCTCGGCGCGGGTCACAGAGATCATTTGGCAGCTTCCTTCGCGGCGGCTTGCTCTGCGGCGAAAGTGCGCACCGCCGCCTGGTAGTCGGCTTCGCTTCCGGACAGGTAGGTCTCGACGAACGCGGCCCACGTGTCGTCGGAACCGGCCGCCTCGGCGTAGTGACGCTGGAACTTCTCGTCACGCCGGTAGTCGGGTTCGTTCATGGTGAAGTGGGCACCGTTGGGTGCCTCGACCACGGTGTCGACCATCATGCGGTTGATCAGCAGTGCCTGTGGCGGAACCGATTTCACCAGCTCTTCGGTGGGAACCACCCTCTCCACCGACAGGTAACGCCTCTCGGCGGCCATCAGGAACAGGTCGTCGAAGTAGGGGTCGATGCCGGTGTAGGCTGCGTTGCCCCTGGCGTCACCGAGATTCATGTGCACAAACGCCGCGTCCAACCTCAGCGCCGGCATCGCGACCAGCTCCTCGTAACGCTCTTCCGGCGGGCAGGAGCGCAGCGACCCGGGGATGGCTGCAGTGGGGTAGGGCGAACGCACGGTCTTGAGCTCGTCGCCCCAGAACGCCCGGACGTCGCTACCCAGTCCGGCGCGAATCGGCAGGAACGGCAACCGCTGCGCCGCCGCCTGTAAACCGCAGCGCAGCATGCCCTCGTCCATCTCGCGGGCCTCGAGGGCACCCGAGGTGCGGGCCTTGGCGAACCACGGGTCGTAGAACGGCGGGGAGTCCAACGACACGAAGCCGTAGTAGACGCGCTTGACCTTGCCCGCCGAGCACAGCAGACCCAGGTCGGGCCCCCCGTAGGTGACCACCGTGAGATCGGTGACGTCGGTGCGCAGCAAGGCGCGCACGAACGCCATCGGCTTGCGCCGGGAACCCCAGCCGCCGAGCCCGATCGTCATACCGCTCTCGATCGACGATACGGCCTCGTCGAGAGTTGTTCTCTTGTCTGCCATACTATTTTGATCCCTTGTCAGTTCCCGCGAATGCGTCACGGTGCTCATCGGAGACACCCGCCAGGTTCAGCTCGAACGTGAAGCCCTGTTCCATCCGGTACCGGGCGTTGACCGGTTGGACGTCGATGAAGTTCAACGCCTCCTTCGCGGCGCGGATCACCCGGGTGTCCTTGGAGGCGATGTCGCGGGCGACGCGCAGCGCAGCCTCATCCAGATCGGCGCGCGGGACCACCTCGTGCACGGAGCCGAAGTGGTGCAGCGTCGCGGCATCCACAGTCGCCGCCGTGAAGAACAACCGGCGCATCATGTGCTGCGGCACCAGGCGGGACAGGTGGGTGGCAGCGCCCAACGCGCCGCGCTCCACCTCGGGGAGGCCGAACTTCGCGTCGTCGGAGGCGACGATGACATCGGAGTTGCCGACGAGGCCGATGCCGCCGCCCACGCAGAAACCATTGACCGCGGCCACGACCGGCACTTCGCATTCGTAGACCGCCCGGAAGGCGTGGAAGCAGCCGCGATTGGCGTCGATGAGCGCACCGAAGCCCTCGGTGTTCTGCATCTCCTTGATGTCGACGCCGGCGTTGAACCCGCGTCCCTCGGCGCGAAGGATGACCACATGCGTGCTGTGATCACGGCCCGCGGCGGTGATGGCGTCGCCGAGTTCGAACCATCCGCGCGACGGGATCGCATTGACGGGTGGGTAGTCGACGGTGACGGAGACGATGCCCGGCTCCACGGTCTTGGTCGCAATCGTCATGTGAACTCCTGAGCTGACACCCTGGGGGTGGCTACCTAAGCAAGCACTTGCTTGGTACGCTAGCACAGTGACTGACACCGTCGACAGTGACCTTCAAGCCATCCGCTTAGCGTTGACCGGGCGGGTCGTGCTCGTCACCGGAGGTGTTCGCGGTGTCGGGGCAGGCATCAGCAAGGTGTTCGCCGACCAGGGCGCGACGGTGGTGACGTGTGCGCGCCGCCCTGTAGAAGGGCTGCCCTATGACTTCCACTCGTGCGACATTCGCGACGACGAGTCGGTCAAGACACTGGTCGGAGCGATCGTCGCGGACCACGGGCGCCTCGATGTGGTCATCAACAACGCGGGTGGTTCGCCCTACGTCCTGGCCGCCGACGCCTCGGCCAAGTTCAGCACCAAGATCATCGAACTCAACCTGCTTGGCGCGCTGTCGGTCTCGACGCACGCGAATGCGGTGATGCAGACCCAGGACTCCGGCGGGGTGATCGTCAACATCACCAGCGTCAGCGGGCGGCGACCCACCCCGGGCACCGTGGCCTACGGCGCGGCGAAGGCGGGCGTAGAGAACATGACCGCCACGCTCGCGGTCGAGTGGGCGCCGAAGGTACGGGTCAACTCGGTGGTGGTGGGGATGGTCGAGACCGAACAGTCGGAGCTGTTCTACGGTGACGCCGACTCCATCGCCGCGATCTCCAAGAACGTGCCGCTCGGCAGACTCGCCAAGCCGGCTGACATCGGTTGGGCGACTGCGTTCCTCGCCTCGCCGGCGGCGGCATACATCAGCGGCGCCTCACTCGAGGTGCACGGTGGCGGGGAACCGCCGCACTACCTCTCGACCACCACCGCAGACATCAAGTAACGCATCGACAAGCAAGGAGACCACGGATCATGGGACTTCTCGACGGCCGCGTGGCCATCGTGACGGGTGCCGGCGGCGGGATCGGCCGGGCTCACGCCCTGGCGTTCGCCGCGGAAGGCGCCCGTGTGGTGGTCAACGACATCGGTGTCGGTCTGGACGGATCGCCTGCCGGTGGTGGTAGCGCCGCGCAGAGCGTCGTCGACGAAATCGTCGCCGCCGGTGGCGAAGCCGTCACCAGTGGCGCCAACGTGGCCGACTGGTCGCAGGCCGAAGGTCTGATCCAGACCGCGGTCGACAGTTTCGGCTCCCTCGACATCTTGGTGAACAACGCCGGCATCGTGCGCGACCGGATGTTCGCCAACACCAGCGAGGAGGAGTTCGACGCCGTCACCGCGGTCCACCTCAAGGGCCACTTCGCCACGATGAAGCATGCGGCAGCCTACTGGCGCGCACAGTCCAAGGCGGGCCAGACGGTGGACGCCCGCATCATCAACACCAGTTCCGGTGCGGGACTTCAGGGTAGCGTCGGACAGGCCAATTACAGCGCCTCGAAGGCCGGCATCGCGGCCCTGACGTTGGTGGCGTCCGCCGAGATGGGCCGCTACGGGGTGGCCGTCAACGCGATCGCGCCGTCGGCACGCACCCGGATGACAGAGACGGTGTTCGCCGACATGATGTCGACCCAGGACGCCGCGTTCGACGCGATGGCGCCGGAGAACATCTCACCGCTGGTGGTCTGGCTGGGCAGCGTGGAATCCCGTGACGTGACCGGCAAGGTCTTCGAGGTCGAGGGCGGCAAGATCCGGGTCGCCGAGGGCTGGGCGCACGGCCCGGAGGTCGACAAGGGCGCCAGGTGGGACCCCGCCGAACTCGGGCCGGTCGTCACCGATCTGCTCGCCAAGGCGCGGCCGCCGGTGCCGGTGTACGGCGCCTGAGCCCAGCAGCGGCAGCAAGCCTACTTCTTGGTGCGACGGCTGCCCCCGTACCAGTCCTCTTCCCTGCCTACGTCCGCGGGATCGACGCCGAAGCCGGCCAGCTGAGGACGTTCCCGCAGTGACCGCTTGAGCTCGGCGAAACCGGGAAACGATGCGAGACCGACGACGTGGTCCCACAGGGTGACGGCGTCGTCCTCGCTGGGCAGCCTGCTGATCACGGGGCCGAAGAACGCGGTGCCGTCCGGCGGCCGAAAGTGCAGGATCGGGGTACCGACGTCGCGTCCGGTCAACGCGAGCGCCTCCTCGGTCTCGGCCCGGATGAGTTCGTCGAACGATTCGTCGTCCAGCGCATCGGCCATGTCGGGCGCGAGCCCTACGGAGGTGAGCAGCGGTTCCAGCACCTGCCGGGCGCCCTGGTCCGACGCCGAGAGTGGGTCCACATCGCGGCTGGTGTCGAAGATGCGGGTGCCGATCGCGTCGTACAGCGGGCCGACGGCAGCGCGACCGTGTTCGGCGCGGACCCGGGCGGCCACCCGCAGCAGCCGGAGCCCTGCGGTGTGGCCGGCCTCGTACTCGGGTGGGAAATGCGAGGCGTAGTCGATGTGGGCGTTGAGGATTCGCAACGAGATGAACCGCCAGTCCACCTGATAGTCGCGTTGTCCGGCGACCATGCGTACCCACTTGCTGGTCATCCAGGCGAAGGGGCAGACGGGGTCGAAGTAGAAGTGCAGATCCGCCCGCGCCGCGGCGGTCACGCCGGCTCGCAGATCACGAGTGGGATCTTGCGCTCCGTCCAGGACTGGTATTCGTCGTAGCTCGGATACATCGCAACTAGTCTGGGCCAGTAAAGGTTCCGTTCGTCCTCGGTGGCCTCACGCGCGACGAGATCGAGCGTCTCGTCCTTGATCTGGACTTTCACCTTCGGGTCGGCCCTGAGGTTGAGGTACCACATGGGGTGCTTGTCGCTGCCGCCCTTGGACGCCGCGAAAACCACCGTGTCACCGTCTCTGAGGTAGTACAGCGGGCTGGTCCGCGGCTGGCCGGTTTTGCGGCCGGTGGTGATCAGCAACGCGACCGGGATGCCACCGATGGTGCTTCCCAGTCCTGTTCCGTTGCCTCGCCGGTAGAAGAACGTGTTGAGCCGCGATACCCACTTCACGAGGAAGTCGCCGACGGCGGTGTCCATGTACTTGGGGCGGGAGTTGGCCATGGTCGAATCCTAATCCGACGACCCGGCCGCCCACCTGTGTCGAGCGCCCGAACTTCAGACGGGATCGCAGAGGATGATCGGGATCTTGCGGTCGGTGTAGGTCCGGTAGTTGGCGAAGTCCGGGTAGATCGCGTCGAGTCGGGGCCAGTACTCGTCCCGCTCGGTATCGGTCGCGTCGCGGGCCATCAGCTTCAGCACTTCGTTCTTGATCTGGAACGTGACCTGCGGATTGGCCTGAATGTTCAAGTACCACATGGGATTGGTCGCTCGGCCGCCCTGCGAGGCGACCAGCACCACCCGGTCGCCTTCGCGCAGGAACAGCAGCGGGCTCTCCCGCGGTTCGCCGGACTTGCGGCCGATGGTGGTCAAGATGCCGACCGGCGGCGGTGCGCTGAAACGGTTGGACCCGCCGCGCCACTTGGAGCCGAGACGGCCTCCGGTGGCTTTGAACGCCCAGGTGTTGAACTTCGACATCCACTTGATGCCGACGCCGACCGCCTTGGAGTTGAGTCCTTCGACCTGTTTGGGGCTCAGCGGTTTCGGGGGCTTGGTCATGACGGGATCCTATCGGGCCAGGAACGGGCGGATGGACGCCCGGATGTGGTGGATCTGCGCGCGCCCGGACGGGTCGTCGGCGGGAATCAGGAACGTCTCGTCGATACGCGCGCCCACGCTGCGGCCCGCCAGTCGCGGCTTGGTCGACAGCTCGAAGCGGGCCCGCACGGTGTCGCCGTCAACGGTGAACTCCGGCGTCGTCACTGCCTTGATGACCTTGTACTGCGGTCCGCGATTCAGGCTGCGGCGCAGGTGCTCTCCCGAGAAGCCGGTCTTGAGGCCGACCTCGACGCGGGTGCAGCCGGGCGCAAACGGCACGCCGTCGGCGTCGTGGCTGGCCAGCGCGGAGATGTAGGCCTGGGCCGCCGCGATGCGGTCGGCGTCGGTGATCGTCTGCGGCGAGGCCACTAGATCCGCTCGATGATGGTGCCGGTCGACAGCGCGCCACCGGCGCACATGGTGATCAGCGCGGTCGTCTTGTCGGTGCGCTCCAACTCGTGCAGCGCCGTGGTGATGAGCCTGCTGCCGGTGCTGCCCACGGGATGACCGAGCGCGATGGCGCCACCGTTGACGTTCACGGTGTCCATGTCGGGCTCGTGCACCCGGGCCCACGACAGCACGACCGACGCGAAGGCCTCGTTGATCTCGGTGATGTCGATGTCACCGATCTTCATCCCAGCCTTCTCCAGCACCTTTGCCGTCGACTGCACCGGGCCGTCGAGGTGGTAGTAGGGCTCGGCGCCGACGAGGGCCTGGCTGACGATCCGGGCCCGGGGCGTGAGCCCCAGCGCTTTTGCTTTGTCCTCGTCCATCCACAGCACCGCAGCGGCGCCGTCGGAGATCTGCGACGACGTGCCCGCGGTGTGGATGGCGCCCTCCATCACCGGCTTCAGCGATGCCAGACCTTCCAGCGTGGTGTCGCGCAGACCCTGATCGCGCGTGACGAACGCGCGTTCGGCGGTCGGCTGCTTGTTCTCGTCGAGGACAGGGGCCTCGATGGGGCTGATCTCGCGGTCGAAGCGACCCTCGGCCCACGCCTGCTTGGCCTTGCGCTGGGAATCGAAGCCGAACTGGTCGATGTCCTCGCGGGTGATGCCCCGGCGCTTGGCGATCCGCTCGGCGGCGGTGAACTGGTCGGGCAGGTCGATGTCCCACGACTCCGGTCGAATGATGCTGCGATCCGGGCCGGCGTTGGCTCCGAGGCCGACACGACTCATCGCCTCGATGCCGCAGGCGATGCCGACGTCGATGGCGCCCGCAGCGATCAGGCCGGCGATCAACCCGTTCGCCTGCTGCCCGCTTCCGCACTGGCAGTCCACCGTCATCGCGCCGACATGGTCGGGCAGACCGGCGACCAGCCAGCCCACCCGGGTGATGTTGTTGGACTGCTCGCCGAACTGCGTGACACAGCCGCCGATGACCTGTTCGACCAGGCCGGGATCGATGCCCGATTTCTCGACCACCGCCCGTTGGGTGGCGCCGAGCAGCTCGGTGGCGTGCAGGCCGGACAGCCATCCTTTTCGCTTACCGATGGGGCTGCGAGTGGCTTCAACGATGACAGGGTTACCCATTGCGTCAGGCTAGAACACGTTTCATAAGCCTGACAAGCGGCGATGCTCCCACACCTTTGATCTGCAGTGAAGGCATGTTTTACTGGGACTAGAACACGTTGCAATTAGGAGCGCCCATGCTTCTTCAGAAAGGCGACCACGATGATCCCGGCTGACTTCGACTTCCTCGATCCTGACATCAACCTCGTCGGCCTGCCCGTCGAGGAGTTGGCGGAGCTGCGCAAGTCCGAGCCGATCCACTGGGTGGACATTCCTGGTGGCGCCGGAGGCTTCGAAGACCACGGCTACTGGCTCGTCACCAAGCACGCCGACGTCAAGGAGGTCTCGCGTCGCAGCGACGTCTTCTCCAGCTGGCAGAACGGCGCGATCCCGACCTGGCCCAAGGAGATGACGCGCGAGTCGGTCGAGTTGCAGCGCAGCGTCATGCTCAACATGGACGCGCCGCATCACACCCGGCTGCGCAAGATCATTTCCCGCGGGTTCACGCCCCGCGCCATCGGGCGGCTCGAGGACGAGCTCGCCCAGCGCGCGCAGAACATCGCGAAGACGGCCGCCGCCGAGGGCAGCGGCGACTTCGTCGAGCAGGTGTCGTGCGAACTGCCGCTGCAGGCCATCGCCGGCCTGCTCGGTGTCCCGCAGGATGATCGGGACAAGTTGTTCCGCTGGTCCAACGAGATGACCGGCGGCGAGGATCCCGAGTTCGCCGACGTCGATCCGGCGCAGTCGTCGATGGAACTGATCATGTATGCCATGGCGATGGCCGACGAGCGGGGCAAGAACCCCACCGACGACATCGTCACCACGCTCATCCAGGCCGACGTCGACGGGGAGAAGCTCTCCGACGACGAATTCGGATTCTTCGTGATCATGCTCGCCGTGGCGGGCAACGAGACCACGCGCAACTCGATCACCCACGGAATGATCGCGTTGGCGAACAATCCGGATCAGTGGGAGCTCTACAAGAAGGAGCGTCCGTCCACCACGGCCGACGAGATCATCCGTTGGGCCACACCGGTTTCGGCATTCCAGCGCACCGCCAACGAGGACACCGAACTGGCGGGCGTGCAGATCAAGAAGGGCCAGCGCCTGGTGATGTCCTACCGGTCGGCAAACTTCGACGAGGACGTCTTCGACAATCCGCACGAGTTCAACATCCTGCGCGACCCCAACCCGCACGTCGGCTTCGGCGGCACCGGTGCCCACTTCTGCATCGGCGCCAACCTGGCGCGGATGACGATCAACCTCATCTTCAACGCGGTCGCCGACCACATGCCCGATCTGAAACCCGTAGGCGAGCCCGAGCGGCTACGTTCGGGTTGGCTCAACGGGATCAAGCACTGGCAGGTCGATTACACCGGCGCCAGCGCCTGACATACGCTCAAAATTCCCAGGATCAAGGAGGATTCGGGTGGATTTCAGTCCCGATGAAGGTCAGCAGGCAGTCGCCGATGTGGTCACGTCCGTGCTCGATCGTGACAACAGCTGGGATGCCCTCGTCGCCGGCGGTGTGACCGCGCTGGCCGTGCCCGAAAGCCTCGGAGGTGACGGCCTCGGTCTGGCCGAGATCGCCACCGCGCTGACGGAGATCGGCAGGCATGGCACGGTCAGTCCCGCGCTGGCCACTCTCGGCGGCACCGCGTTGCTGCTCGATCTGGCGTCCGACGAACAGCAGCAACGTCATCTCGCTGGTGTGGCGAAGGGGGCGGTGCTGACCTTCGCGCTGAACGAACCGGGCACGTCGCTGCCGGATCGTCCCGGAGTCCGCCTGGCAGCGGGAAAGCTCAACGGTACGAAGATCGCGGTCGGCTATGCGGGGCAAGCAGACCGGGTCATCGTCAGCACCGACAGCGGCGTGGTGGTGGTCTCGGGCGATGCCGACGGACTGACGGTCACCAAGACACCGGCGTCGAACGGTTCCGACGAGTTCGTGGTGTCGTTCGTCGATGTGGCGGTGGCCGACGCCGACGTCCTCGACGGCGCCACCGCGCGTCGGGCCAACCAGGTGGCGTTGGCCGCCATCGGTGCCTTCGCCTCCGGGTTGGTGGCCGGCGCCCTTCGTCTGACTGCGGACTACGTCGCCACCAGGGAACAGTTCGGCCGGCCGCTGTCGACGTTCCAGACGGTCGCCGCCCAGCTCTCTGAGGTCTACATCGCCTCCCGGACGATCTCTCTGGTCGCCAACTCGGTCGTATGGCGGTTGTCCGAAGGCCTTGACGCCGAGGACGACTTGGCGATTCTCGGCTACTGGCTGACGTCGCAGGGCCCGCCCGCCATGCGCACCTGCCACCATCTGCACGGCGGCATGGGGATGGACATCACCTATCCGATGGATGGTTACTACTCGTCGATCAAAGATCTGTCCCGGCTGCTCGGCGGTCCGACACACCGCCTCGACCTGGTGGAAGCGTGATGGGGCGAGCGAAGCGACGGGAGAATTAAATGTACATCGAACTGACACCCGAGCAGCGGCAGCTGCAAGCCGAACTGCGGCAGTACTTCACGACTCTCATCACGCCCGAAGAGGCCGAGGCGATGGAGTCGAACCGGCACAACGAGGCCTACCGCGCGGTGATCAAGCGGATGGGCTCGGACGGCAAGCTCGGGGTCGGCTGGCCCAAGGAGTACGGCGGGCTGGGGTTCGGGCCGATCGAACAGCAGATCTTCGTCAACGAGGCGAACCGGGCGGACGTCCCGTTGCCGTTGGTCACCCTGCAGACCGTGGGCCCCACGCTGCAGGTCTACGGCACCGAGGAGCAGAAGAAGAAGTTCCTTCCCGGAATCCTCTCGGGCGACATCCATTTCGCCATCGGCTACTCCGAACCCGACGCCGGCACCGACCTCGCGGCGCTGCGCACCACAGCGGTCCGCCACGGCGACGAGTTCATCGTCAACGGTCAGAAGATGTGGACCACCGGCGCCCACGACGCCGACTACATCTGGTTGGCCTGCCGCACCGACCCGGACGCGGCCAAGCACAAAGGCATCTCCATCCTGATCGTCGACACCAAGGATCCCGGCTTCTCCTGGACCCCGATCATCCTGTCCGACGGCGCCCACCACACCAATGCGTCCTACTACCAGGATGTTCGGGTTCCCGCCGACATGGTCGTGGGTGAGGAGAACGGCGGGTGGAAGCTCATCACCACCCAGCTCAACCACGAGCGTGTCGGTCTGGGTCCCGCCGGTCGCGTTGCGGGCATCTACGACCAGGTCCGTGAGTGGGCGTCCAAGCCGGGGTCCGACGGTGTCACCCCGATCGACAACGCCGACGTGCAGCGGCTGCTGGGCCAGATCAAAGCGATCTGGCGGGTCAACGAGCTGCTGAACTGGCAGGTGGCTGCGTCGGGTGAGACCATTGCGGTCGCCGACGCCGCGGCCACCAAAGTGTTCTCCACCGAACGCATTCAGGACGTCGGCCGGTTGGCCGAGGAGATCGTCGGCAAGTACGGCAACCCGGCCGACCCGGAGACCGGCGAGCTGCTGGACTGGTTGGACAAGATGACCAAGCGCAACCTGGTGATCACGTTCGGCGGAGGGGTCAACGAGGTGATGCGGGAGATGATCGCCGCTGCGGGGCTCAAGGTTCCCAGGGTGCCGCGGTGATGAGCGCCTGCGCGAAGAACAGAGCATCGTGATGAGCGCCTGCGCGAAGAACAGAGCAGCATGATGGGCGTCGAGGACATCAAGGCCGCCGCCGAACGGGTCAAGGCCGAGGGGAAGAGCAAGCCGCGCACAGGTCGCCACCCGGTGAACCAGCCGATGGTCGACCACTGGCTGGACGCGATGGGTGACAAGAACCCCATCTACGTCGACGAGTCGGCCGCGAAGGCGGCCGGTCACCCCGGGGTGGTTGCCCCGCCGGCGATGATCCAGGTGTGGACGATGATGGGTCTCGGTGGTGTTCGCCCTGATGATGACCCACTCGGCAAGATTCTCGAATTGTTCGACGAGGCAGGCTATGTCGGTGTGGTGGCCACCAACTGTGAACAGACCTATCACCGTTATCTGCGCCCCGGCGAGGAGGTGAGCGTCGCCGCCGAACTGACCGACGTCATCGGCCCGAAGCGGACCGCGCTTGGCGAGGGATTCTTCATCACGCAGAAGATCACATGGCACTGTGGCGATGACGAAGACAGTCCGGTAGCCGAAATGCTCTGGCGGATAATGAAGTTCAGGCCCGCCGACCGCGACCAGGCGGCCACCACCGCGGTCCCCGAGGATCTGACCGCCGAATCGATGATGCGGCCCGCGTCGTCGAAGGACACCAAGTTCTTCTGGGATGGCGTGAACGCCCACGAACTGCGCATCCAGAAGCGTGACGACGGAACACTGCAACACCCGCCGGTGCCGGCGTTGTGGGCGGACCCGGCGGAATCGACGGACTACGTCGTCGCCAGCGGCAAAGGAACGGTGTTCAGCTTCGTCGTGCACCACGCCCCGAAGGTCCCCGGCCGCACACTGCCGTTTGTCATCGCGCTGGTCGAACTCGAAGAAGGAGTGCGGATGCTCGGCGAGCTTCGCGGTGCGGACCCCGCCACCGTCGAGATCGGGATGCCGGTCAGCGCAACGTATATCGACTTTCCCGACGGAGACTCCGGCCCGGCGTGGACCCTGTATGCGTGGGAGCCGGCGAAATGAGCGCACCGGTGGCAGAGGTCGGAACCAAGCTCCCCGAGCTCAAGCTCTATGGTGACCCGACGTTCATCGTGTCCACGGCGATCGCCACCCGCGATTACCAGGATGTGCACCACGACCGGGACAAGGCGCAGGCCAAGGGATCGAAGGACATCTTCGTCAACATCCTCACCGATACCGGTCTGGTGCAGCGTTTCATCACCGACTGGGCCGGCCCGACCGCTGTCATCAAGACGATCGGGTTGCGTCTCGGTGTGCCCTGGTATGCCTACGACACCGTGACGTTCACCGGCGAGGTGACCGCGGTCGAGGGTGACGTCGTGTCTCTGAAGATCACGGGGAGTAACAGCCTCGGTGATCACGTCATCGCCGACGCCACACTTGTCTTCGGAGGGGAGAACGCATGAGCGACGGCCTGTCCGGCAAGGCGGCGATCGTCGGTATCGGCGCCACCGATTTCTCCAAGAACTCCGGCAGAAGTGAGTTGCGGCTCGCGTCCGAGGCGGTGCTCGATGCGCTCGACGATGCGGGACTGGCCCCGGCAGTCGTCGACGGCATGGTGACGTTCACCATGGATTCGAACACCGAGGTCGCCGTGGCTCGCGCCACCGGGATCGGCGAGCTGAAGTTCTTCTCCAAGATCCATCACGGCGGCGGAGCAGCCTGCGCGACGATCCAGCAGGCTGCGATCGCGGTGGCGACCGGAGTCGCGGAATGTGTGGTGGCCTACCGTGCCTTCAACGAGCGGTCAGGGATGCGCTTCGGTCAGGTGCAGATGCGGCTGGTGGAGAACGCCGATTCCACCGGCGTCGACAACTCATTCTCCTACCCGCACGGATTGTCTACGCCTGCAGCTCAAGTCGCGATGATCGCGCAGCGGTACATGCATCTGTCCGGTGCCACCAGCAGGGATTTTGGTGTGGTCTCGGTGGCCGACCGCAAGCACGCGGCCAACAATCCGAAGGCCTACTTCTACGGCAAGCCGATCACGATCGACGATCACCAGAATTCGCGGTGGATTGCTGAACCGTTGCGTCTACTCGATTGCTGCCAGGAGACCGACGGCGGCGTTGCCCTGGTGGTGACGACTCCGGAGCGCGCCAAGGATCTCAAGAACCGTCCGGCGATCATCGAGGCCGCTTCTCAGGGATCGAGTCCGGATCAGTACTCGATGGTCAGCTACTACCGGCCCGAACTGGGTCTGCCCGAAATGGGATTGGTGGGTAGGCAGCTGTGGCAGCAGTCAGGTCTGAGTCCCGCCGACATCCAGACCGCGATCCTCTACGACCATTTCACTCCGTTCACGCTGATCCAGCTCGAGGAACTCGGCTTCTGCGGGCAGGGCGAGGCGAAGGACTACATCGCCGACGGGGCCATCGAGGTCGGTGGCCGGCTGCCCATCAACACCCACGGCGGTCAGCTCGGCGAGGCCTACATCCACGGCATGAACGGGATCGCCGAGGGCGTGCGGCAGCTGCGCGGAACCTCGGTCAACCCGGTGCCGGACGTGGAACACGTGTTGGTCACCGCGGGTACCGGAGTGCCCACGTCGGGGCTCATCCTCGGCTGAGCCTGAATTCAGCAAATTTTAACCTCTGCGCAGAAGGCTCCGGGCATCATTTCGGGTTCACATTCCGGCGCGGAGATCGGCATCCGTAGATTGTAAATGTCAACGCCATCGTCAAATGGCATGGACACTGTACAGCGGCGTAAAATGGCGCTACCTGGCGGTATGCTGTAAGGAACTAGGAAGCGATAGTGACCGGATGCTTGCAACCGGAACCAATCGCAGCGGAATCAAAAGTTGACGCTTGACTGCGAATCTAGCAAATCAGCATACTGGTGGCGTGCCGCCTTCGGGGGCTTCGGGGCTTTCGTTGCCGGCGGCACAGGGGCGGTGCCATCGGGCGGTTTGCTCAGAGGGGGTCTGTGGGGATTGCGATTGGTGTTTGACGGCGCTGTAGAGGATCGGCGCGCAAATCATGATCGCAAGCGTTCTTCATCTGGAGCGGCTTTCCCGCATCTCTGAACTCTCCGTGTGCAGTGGCAACACATGGAGTGGAGCGGGAAATGGCTCATCTGATACGAACAGCGGACGACAACGCTGGACACCCTCGGCACGGTGCGATCCCCTCAGACGCCGCGCCGGGCGGAGGCCGGAAAGTGCCCGAGGGATCGTTGACGGGCACTTTCCGTGCCGACTCTCTGCTCCTTGCAAGTGACCTGGGACGAAACCAGCGCCAGGCCCTCTCGGGCCGCGTCCGAATGCCGGCCGCCACGCATCCGGCAGCGGGAATGGTGCTGTCGGGCTTGCGGCCGATGTGTGATCCGGCGGAGCGGCAAGGTCAACCCGCCTCGCCGCCGATAGCGCTAGGGCAATCGAAACAGCTGAGCGCCAACGGATCCGACATTGTCGGTGGAGTTCGTGGCGCAACGATTCTGATCGTCGACGACTGCACGCTTCAACGCGAGAACCTTGCGACGATTCTCGGGGGCGAGGGCGGGTCCACTCTCGCTGTTGCCTGGGATCTGCCATCAATGCGCGACGCGTTGGCGGAGACGTCTCCCGAAGTGGTTTTGGTTAGCATGGTGAGTCGCGACAGCATTACTTTGCTCCGTGCTGTGCGCGAGGCCTGCCCGGGCGCACGGGTGATCGTGGTCGGAATCTCCGAAGATGACGAGACCGATATCATCGCTTGTGCCGAGGCCGGAGTTGCTGGATACCACCTGCGCAATGAATCGCTCGACCAACTGCTGCGTCTGATCTCGAAAGTCGTTGAGGGCGAGTCTTCCTGCTCTCCGAGGGTTTCCGCAATCCTGCTCAGTCGACTCTCGGCGCTGGCGGCTCAACGGAATCCGGGGCCCAGGGAACTGGTCCTGACCACCCGTGAGATGCAGATCCTGCAGATGCTCGAAATGGGGCTGTCCAACCGGGACATCGCGGACCGGCTCTGCATCACGCTCCACACTGTCAAGAATCACGTGCACAGCGTGTTGAACAAGCTCGGCGTGAGCACGCGGACCGAGGCGGCGGCGGTGTCGCGGTCCTTCCGGTAGGAAGTGGCGGAATCGGGAACTAGTCATGGACCTGGACTGAAAATCGCTCCAACGGTCCATATACGTTGACCCGCAGCGTGGTTGATAGTTGATCGATGCAACATGAGTTAGCTCCAGCGGACACCGCATTCGCGGAGGGGCGATGAGACCCTCCCCGATGTGTGGGGGTTGCACACCGCGCCGGCAGGCCGGTGTCCGGGGGGTGGGAGATTTTGCTGACCAGCAGAGGTCTCGCCGTGCTCGCTTGCAACAACGACATTCGTGTGGTTCGGTGCGTGCGGTCAAAGCGGGGTGGGTAGGTGCCGGAACCGGGCGGGGACGCTGAAGCGACGGAATCGGGATGGAACGAGGCCGACATCATCGGTGCTGGTGGGGCCGGCCGTGCCCCTCACGGTCAGAGGCCGGATCTCCTGGGTGATCTGGCTGCGCGGCCGACCGGCGACTCGCCGCGCCATGGGCGGAACCTGGGCTCACCGGTTCGCGGCCACGCGGGCGGATCTCGGACTGTGCTGCAGCCGTCCAATGTCGTTATGCAGGAGCACCTGTCGAACGCTCGGGCCGACATGGTCGGCGCATCCGGTGTGTGTCTTCTGATCATCGATGACTGCGCGCTCTTCCGGGAGGCGCTGGCGACAAATCTCAGGGCCAATGGCATCCCCGATGTCCGTGTGGCGTGGGACCTGCCGTCTCTGATCAGCGTCCTGGAAGGCGTTCAGCCCAGCGTCGTCTTGCTGAACATGGCAACCCGGGACCTTCACCTGATCCTGCGGGCGTCGACGAGCCTGAACCCCCAGGCACCGGTGATCGCTGTGGCTACCTCTGAAGACGACGAATCGGCCATCATCGCCTGCGCCGAAGCTGGAGTGGCCGGGTACCACCTGCGGACCGATTCGTTCGCAGAGCTGCTGCTGCTCGTCAGGGATGTCGCATCCGGCAAAGTCTCCTGCCCACCGAAGATCTCGGCAATCCTCCTCCGGCGGCTGTCGGTGCTGGCCTCGCAGAGTCAAGTGACACCGAAGGAACCAGGTCTCACGACCCGAGAGGCCCAGATCCTCGGGATGCTGGAACTGGGCCTGTCGAACCAGGATATTGCGGTGCAGCTGTCCATCGCAGTCCATACGGTCAAGAATCATGTGCACAGTCTTCTGACGAAACTCGGTGTCAGCACGCGTGCCGAAGCGGCGGCGCTGTCTCACGCCATGCGGGTGGATCTGGATGCCCACGAGAGATCTAGACCTCGGTCTACCCAAAATTGGCCCTGATGACCCATATACGACGGCGGGGCCGGAACTGATAGTGAACTGGTGTCTATCGAGTTGGCTCCGAATGGCGGGGTGCGGTCGCCGGCGAACATGTCGCGCCGCACCGCGACAGGGTGTTTCGGGCGGGATCGCTGATGTGCCGGGCCTTCCCGCACGATGACGGCGGTGTCATGACCGGGTTGCTGTCGGGACCGCTCGCCCCTCAGCAACCCC
>NZ_JBAUJR010000121.1:0-25161 GCF_049683935.1 Mycobacterium sp.
CACCTGTCCGTGGTGGCGCGATCGACGGTCGGCGTGGCCAGCAAGTCGCGCACCTCGTCGTCGCTGACCTGGTGGAAATCCTCGTACACCTGACCCACCGCCCGGAAGTCGCGCGGCGTCGTCGAACACACCACGGCATCGGCGTCGGCGCGCAGCCGTCGGCACACCGATGCGGGCCCCACCGGCACCGCGACCACGATGTGAGCCGGGCCGGTGCTGCGCACCGACCGGACCGCTGCGGTCATGCTGGCTCCGGTCGCGATTCCGTCGTCGACCAGGATCACCGTGCGTCCGGCCAGCAGCAGCGCACCCCGGCCGGCGCGATACACCTGTTCGCGGCGGTGTAGCTCGGTGGTCTCGCGGGTGATGGTGGCGTGGATCTGTTCGTCGCTGATGTCCAGACTTGCCAGCAGGTCGTCGTTGAGGACCACGCCGCCCCCGGTGGCCACCGCTCCCATCGCAAGTTCCGGCCACTGCGGAACGCCGAGCTTGCGCACCAGGCACACGTCCAGCGGAGCCTGCAGGAACGACGCGACCTCCCAGCCGACCGGCACGCCGCCACGGGCCAGGCCCAGCACCTGGAGATCGTCACGCCCGCGGTAGTGGGCAAGCTTGTCCGCCAGGAACCTGCCTGCCTCGCGGCGGTCTCGAAACGTTCGTCGGGTGGCACTCATAACTCAGTCTTCGTCCGGTGATCACAGTCTCGTCCGTCGAGGTGATACCCGGGGTGCATCCGGGCAATCTCCTGTCAGCACGGCGACGAATGACTACCAACGACGGAAGAGCAGGGGCTGCTTGCATGGGCATCGCGTACGAAAGTGTCATCGACCATCCGCGCGACCAGGTGTGGGAATGGCACACCCGGCCCGGGGCGATGCGTCGGCTGGTGCCGCCCTGGCAGCCCATGACCGTGGTGGAGGAGGCGGACTCACTGGCCGACGGGGTCGCGGTCCTCGGCCTACCTGCCGGGTTGCGGTGGATTGCCCGGCACGACCCGTCGGCGTACATCGCGGGTAGCCGCTTCGCCGACGAGTTGGCGTCGAGTGGTCCCGCGTCCTGGCCGCCCCGGGTCATCGGTGGCTGGCGACACACGCACACCTTCAGTGACGACGGCGCGGGCACCCGGATCTGCGACGAGGTCGAGACCGTCGTTCCGGCTGCCGGTCTGAAGGCGACCTTCGTCTACCGGCAGCGCCAACTCGTCGACGATCTGGCCGCCCACCGTGAAGCTCGCGAGGCGAGCAGCACGCCGATGGTGATCGCCATGACCGGTGCTTCCGGCTTGGTCGGGTCCGCGCTGAGCGCGTTTCTGACCACGGGCGGTCACCGGGTGATCAAGCTGGTCCGGCAGTCTGCGCACGGCGACGACGAACGGCTGTGGAATCCGCAGGATCCGGCGAAGGGTCTGCTCGACGGCGTCGACGCCGTGGTGCACCTGGCCGGAGCGTCGATAGCGGGCCGCTTCACCGACGGGCACCGTGCCGCGATCAGGGACAGCCGGATCGAACCGACGCGGCTCCTCGCGGAGGCGGCCGCGACCGCCGAGGACGGGCCGCGCACGTTCGTCAGCGCGTCAGCGGTCGGTTTCTACGGGTTCGACCGCGGGGACACCCAACTGACCGAGGACAGCACCCGCGGCGACGGGTTTCTCGCCGACGTGGTCGCAGACTGGGAGGCGGCGACGACGCCCGCCGCCGACGCCGGGCTCAGGGTGGTGAAGGTGCGGACCGGGATCGTGCAGGCCGCCGCGGGTGGAACGCTCCGTCTGCTGCGCCCGCTGTTCGCGGCGGGCCTCGGGGGCCGCGTGGGTAGCGGCAAGCAGTGGCTGTCCTGGATCGGTCTGGACGACATGCTCGACGTCTACTATCGGGCGCTCTACGACGAGCGCCTCAGCGGGCCGGTCAACGCGGTCGGACCCGACCCCGTGCGCAACTCCGAATACACCCGTGAACTGGCCCGGGTGCTGCATCGGCCGGCGATCCTGCCCGTCCCGTCGATCGGGCCACGGGTGCTGCTGGGGGAGCAGGGCGCCCGTGAGCTCGCCGAGGCGAGTCAGCGGGTCGTGCCGTCCAAGTTGTCGGCGCTCGGCCACCGCTTCCGGCATCCGGACGTCGGCGACGCCCTGTCCCATCAACTGGGTCGAGGCTGACTGTTCACATAGGTCAGGAAGCCACGCACCAGCGCACGGATCCGCACCCCGGCGTCGTCGGCGAGTTCAGCTGTGCGGGTGAGCACTTCGTCGTGGGTCAGGCCGGCGGCGGCGACATCACCGTGATGATCAGCGGCCAGCCAGACCGCCAGTAGCTCGGTGTCGACCTCCGGGTGGAACTGCAATGCCATCGCCCGCCCGAGCACAAACGCCTGCGACGCGTGCGCGGTCCTGGCGATCTCCGTCGACCCGGGCGGCAGCGTCCACCGGTCGAAATGCCACTGGAACCACGGTCCGCCGGGCACGAGGTCAGGCCGGTCGCTGGCCACGTCGTACCAGCCGATCTCCGGGTGCGGCGAGCGTGCCACCGTGCCGCCGAAGGTCTGCGCCAGCAACTGGCCGCCGAAACACACTCCGAGCAATGCCGTGCCGCCGTCGGCCGCATCGCGCATCATCTGCATCTCGTCACCGACCCAGGTGCTGCGCAGTGCTTCGTTGTACACCGGCCAGGTCGCGCCGAGCGGGACGATCACGTCGTATCCGGTCGGGTCGGGGAACTCGACGTGTCCGGCCGGATCGTTGATCCGTTCGGCGGGGACCACCTCGAACGTCTCGACGTCAAAACCCTCCTCGGCGAACGCCTCACCGAGCAGTGCCTCGGTTGCCATGTGCTCATTGCGCAGAAACAGAACCTTGGGTGCCACGGGGACCATTATCTGGGCGGCGGCATCGGCGGTGCATCGTCGGGGGCCAACGCGGCACCGATCGTGCGGAACAGCGTCTCGGCTCCGTTGGAATAGTTGCCCTGCTCGTCGAACGCCGCGGGGGCGAACGTGGTGGCGACGGCGATGGCGATCTTCTGGGTGGGCAGGTAGGCCTCGACAGCTGCATATCCGGCGAACATCGGGTTCTGCAGCAGCCAGTTGCCGGAGATGACGACCCCGAGCCCGTAGGTGTAGCCCTCGGTCATCTCCATGCAGGTGGCGCAGCCGGACTGGGCGCGCGTCTTGCCCCGCAATTCGGTCGACACCATCTGTGCATAGGACTCCGGGCGCAGGAGCTTGCCGGTGCCGATCCCCACGGCGGTCGCTTCGAGGTCATAGATGTTCGAGGTCTGAACCGCCCCGTGGGTGATGGTCCAGGACGGATTCCAGAACGTCGACTCTTCGTAGAACGGTGTCGTTGGTGGGATTCCGAGTGCCTGGCGGCGTTCCGAGGTGAATGCGTGCAATGCCGGCGCCGGGATCGCCGCGGTCTGCGATGCCGCCGTGTTCGTCAGACCTAATGGGCGAAGGATCCTGTCGGACAGCAGATCCGAGATCTGTTCGCCGGTGGCCTTCTCGAGCGCCAGTCCCAGCAAGATGTAGTTGGTGTGCGAATAGTTCCAGTTGGTGCCCGGTTCGTAGAGCAAGGGCTCGGAGGTCGCGTAGCCGAGGAGGTCGTCGGTGGTCCATGCGCGGAACGGATCGGCGAACAGCGCGTCGTTCATCGCGGTGTTGCCGATCACGTAATCGACATATCCAGAAGTCATCTGGGCGAGTTGCCGCAGCGTCACCCGATCGGCGTGCGGCACCTCGGGCAACCACGTCGACAGCGTGTCGTCGAGGCTCACCGTCTCGTCCTCGGCCAGGATGAGCAGCAGGGTAGCCACGTAGGAAATGGCGACCGCGCCGTTGCGGAAGTGCATCGTCGGGGAGGCGGGCACCCCGGTCATCGACTCGCCGACGGCTGCGGTGACCACTTCCCGGCCGTCGACCGTGACCCGGACGATGACCGCCTTGAGGTGGTCCCGCGTCATCGCGTCCCGCACGATGCGCATGACCCTGTCCGCCTGCGCCGAGTCCGTGCCAAAGGCGGACCCGTCGCTGCTGATCGGCGCCGGTGCACAGGCAGTGAGCAATGCAAATGTGCAGACCGCTGCGGTGAGACGACGCAAGGTGGGCATGCCCGGATCCTGGCAGACCGCGCGCGCCCCGGCAGCTGAACGCAGTTACCATGGCAGAAGGCATGGATTCGTTTGGCGCACTTCCCTACACGATCGTGGTGGTCCTCACGGTCGCGCTGCACTCGGTGTTCCTCTGCTATCTGGTCGTCGGAGGTTTCGTGGCGTGGCGCTGGCCGGCCACCATCGGGTGGCACATCGCCGCCGTGGTGTGGGGTGCGGCGAGCCTCACCGTCGGCCTGCCGTGTCCGTTGACAGATCTCGAGCGCTACGCCCGAGCAGGCGCCGGGCTGGGGGAGTTGCCGCCGGCGGGCTTCATCGACCACTACCTCACCGGAGTGCTCTATCCGGCCGAGTGGGCGACAGCGATCCAGGTGCTCGCCTTCGTGGCGGTCGTGGTGTCCTGGGTCGGCCTCAGTATCCGCAGTCGAAGGCGATCGGCAGCGCTGCCGGTCCGCTGATGCCGGTGATCGGCTTCCACCGTGCCGGACCGCTGCGCCGGATCGACGGCATACGGCGGGACATGAGGGTCAGCGCCTCGGTGAGCTCGATACGCGCGAGGTGCGAGCCGAGGCAGTAGTGGACTCCGCCGCCGAAAGTGAGCATTGCGGGTGCATCCGCGCGGGTGATGTCGAATCGGTCGGGGTTGGGGTAGACCTCCGGATCGCGGTTGGCCGCCGCGGTGTTGGCGATCACCAGGGTGCCCGCAGGCACCGTGTATCCGGCGAGCTCGACGTCGTCGACGGCGACTCGCAGCGTGCTGAAGATGACCGGCGCGTACCTCATCGCTTCTTCGACGGCCTGAGGTGCGAGTTCAGGGTGTTCGGCCAGCAGTGCCCACTGGTCCGGGTGATCGCAGAACACCTCCACCGCGGCTGCCAACTGGTTGCGCGTGGTGTCGGTTCCGGCCATCAGCAATGTTGCGGCGAGCGTCAGGAGTTCCTGGTGGCTCAGCCGATCGCCGTCGATCTCGGCGCGCATCATGTCCGACAGCAGGTCGTCGGTGAGCCCATCGCGGCGGCTCGCGACCATGGCGTCGAGATGGGATTCCAGTGCCCGCCAGGCCCGCACGATGTCGGGTCCGTCCTCGACGACGTTCCAGTCGAACACCTTGAAGATGTCGTCGGCCCACTCGGAGAACAGGTTCCAGTCTTCCCGTCGGGTGCCGAGAAGCTCGCAGATGATCGGGATCGGATATTGCCTGGTGATGTCGGAGACGACATCACACCGGCCGTTCTCGGTTACCCGGTAGGTCAGGTCGGCGATGATATCGGCGCACGTGTTGCGCAGGCGGCCGGCGGCTCTCGGCGTGAATGCCTTGGCGACGAGTTTGCGCTGGCGGTGGTGCGTCGGCCCGTCGAGGCTGAGCAGTCCGGAGACGACGATGTCCCACAGTTCCCCGGAGGTGATGCCCTGAGCGGGGAGCGCACCGCCAACGGGCATCAGAAATCTGTCGTCGCGCAGCACGGTTCGGACGAGTTCGTAGCTCAGGACCTCGGGGCCGTGCGGTCCGATGGCGATCGGTCCCTGGTGTCGGGCCGCGCCGATCAGGCGGTGCGCTTCGTCGGCGCTTTCAGCGTGTTCGTAGGCAATGGTCGGAAGGTCGGCGTCGAAGACGGTCCCCCGGATCTGGTCGACAGACATGTTGTCTCCCCTTGCAGTGGGCGGTGCCGTTGACGACGAGCCTGGCCCGAGTGCCGGGCAGTACCTGCAGTGGTCGGCTACTGGTCTTTCGGTCGGCCGCTACTTATTTCAGGGGCGTCCTTGTCGTCAGTCGGAGCGTGTGTCATCACCGGCGGCGAACGAGCAAGACCATCTTCACCCGAACCCGTTTAACAGCATCAATGTCAGAGGGGTGGGCTAGCGTGGGTTCATGTTCGAAAATTTGTTCGACGTCGATCCCGGGGCGGGTGAGGCGCAGCTGCGGGCGCAGGTCGAGCACTTCGAGCAAGTGAAATCGGCGGCCGCGGCCGCCCAAGCGCGAGCGACTGCGTTGTGGGCCGAAAAGCGCCGCGCCGCGGAGCAGGCGGCCGGGGTACCGAAGACCAAGCGGGGTAAGGGGTTGGCCTCGGAGGTGGCACTGGCGCGCCATGAAGCTCCGGTCAAGGGTAATCAGCATCTGGGTTTCGCGAATGCGCTGGTCCATGAGATGCCGCACACGTTGGCGGCGTTGGAGGCCGGGGTGCTCTCGGAGTGGCGGGCCACGCTGATCGTGCGCGAATCGGCCTGCCTGTCGGTGGAACATCGCCGCGAGTTGGACAACGAGTTGTGCGCGGATATGTCGCGGCTAATCGGGTGGGGCAACAACCGGGTCGAAGCCGAGGCCAAGAAGATCGCGCTGCGTCTGGACGCGGCGGCGGTGGTCGAGCGCGCCGCCAAGGCGGCCGGGGATCGGTGTGTGACGATCCGCCCGGCGCCCGACACCATGACCTGGGTGTCTGCGTTGCTGCCGGTGGCGCAGGGGGTGGCGGTGTATGCCGCGCTGAAGCGGCAGGCCGACGTCACATTCGACGGGCGGTCGCGGGGACAGGTGATGGCCGACACCGTCTATGAGCGGGTCACCGGACGCTCGGCGGCCACGCCGGTGCCGGTGGCGTTGAACATGGTGATGGCCGATTCCACGCTGGCCGGTGACGATGAGGAACCGGCGTGGCTCGATGGGTACGGGCCGATCCCGGCGGGGTTCGCGCGCACACTGACCGGTGACGCGGTGGCCGACAAGGACACCAAAGCGACGCTGCGGCGGCTCTACCGTCATCCGCGCTCGGGGCAGTTGGTGGCGATGGAATCACGATCCCGGATCTTCCCGAAAGGGTTGGCCGCGTTCATCGGGATCCGCGATCAGAGATGCCGCACGCCGTACTGTGATGCCCCGATCCGCCACCACGACCACGCCACCCCGGTCCGAGTGGGCGGTGAGACCAGCGCATGCAACGGACTCGGGGGCTGTGCGGCCTGCAACTACACCAAAGAAGCCCCCGGCTGGACAGTCACCACCGAACAGCGTGAAGGCGAGCACGTTGCGCAGTTCAGCACCCCGACCGGAGCGACATATCAGTCCACCGCCCCACCACTACCCGGACCACCCACCCGACGACGGCTGAGCCTCCTTGAAGGCCGACTCAGCATCGACCTCATCACCTTCGACGCCGCCTAGTTATCGCGGCACACCTAGTGCGCGATTCTGTAGCGGCGCTCGGGTCGGCCGATTCCGTACTGCAGCCGCAACTCGACCGTCCCGGTGCTGAGGAAGTGCTCGAGGTAGCGGCGTGCGCTGACACGCGAAATGCCCACCAGGTCAGCGCATTCGGCAGCCGATACCTCTCCGGCGTTGCGAACCGCGGCGATCACGAGTTCACCGGTCTCCGCACCGAGGCCTTTGGGAAGCAGCTTCGACACCGACGGGCCACCGAACAGCGAGTCGATCAACGACTGGTCGGCACCACCCGATGTCTCCAAGGCGTCCGCCCGCGTCGCGAAAGCCTGTAGCTTGGCCTGCAACTGGGGAAACTCGAAGGGCTTGATCAGGTAGTCGGCCGCGCCACCGTCGAGTGCCCCGCTCACAGTGTCCAGCTCCCGCGCTGCGGTGATCATGATGACACCCACACGGTCTCCGGTAGATCGCAAGCGCTGCAACACATCCAGGCCTGCCATATCGGGAAGGTAGACATCCAGCAGAATCAACTGGGGCTGCAGTTCCCGCGCCGCGGTCAGCGCTTCGGCGCCGGTGCGCGCTACACCGATGGTCCGGAATCCATCAACGTGGTCGACGAAGCGGCGGTGGATCTCGGCGACCATGAAGTCGTCGTCCACAACGAGGACGTCACGCATGGCTGTTCACCGACGGAGTGAGTCGGACCAGGAACAGCGCGCCACCTTCAGGGGCATCACAAACGTCGACGGTTCCGCCATGCTGGGCGGTGACCAGACGAACCAGAGCCAGCCCAATTCCCCGACCGCCCGGGACATCCGGCTTGGAGGTGACACCGCGGGCGAAGATCGACTCGCGCAGATGCTCCGGGACACCCGGTCCCGAATCGAGCACCGAGATCGCCAGCCCGTCGAGATCGTCGATCGCCACCGAGACGCGCGCATCCGGGGAACCCACCGACACCTCCACCGCATTGTCGATGAGGTTGCCCAACAACGTGATCACGTCGGTGGCCAACGCAGGGTCAAGCGGCGTGAGATGCGAGGTCGGATCCAGCGTCAGCGCCACTCCGCTCTCGGCAGCCAGCGACGTTTTCGCGATCAACAGCGCAGCCACCGCGGGATCGGAGATCCGTTGTGTCACGGCGTCACTGATCTCCGCACGCCGACGTGTCAAGGTGCCCACCAGATCACGGACCGCATCATACTCACCGAGCTGAACCAGCCCCGATATCGTGTGCAACTGGTTGGCGAACTCGTGTGTCTGCGCCCGCAGGGTGTCGGTCACGCTCTTGTGTGACGACAACTGCCCTTGCAGCGCGGCGAGTTCGGTACTGTCCCGCATCGTCGTCACGGTGCCGATCCGCTGGCCCTGGCTCGTGGCCGCCCGCCTGCTCAATGCCAGCACCTTCGTCCGTGTCGCGATCACCGTGTCCTGGGCGGGCCCGCCACCGCGACCGTCCTCGTCCGACACAAGGAACGACACCACAGCCGGGTCGATGCCGGCGGTGTTGACCGGGTGGCCGACCGCCTCGCCGGTCACGCCGAGAAGTTCCTGCGCGCTGTCGTTGAGCACGGTGATGTCACCGTCGTTGCTCACCCCGATCACGCCTTCGCGGATGCTGTGCAACAGCGCCTCCCGGTGATCGGCGAGACTCGCGATCTCGGTCACCTCCAACCCCCGGGTGTGCCTTTTGATCCGCCGCGACAGCAGCCACGACGCCACCAGGCCCAGCGCCGCACCCAGTCCCAGGTAGACGAGCAGTCGTTCACCGGCCCCGCCGAGCAGGGTCCAGGCGGACGGGTAGCCCTCGCTGACCGACGCGATGGCGAGCACGTCGCCGTCGCTCGAGAGGACCGGCACCTGGCCGACCAGACTGTGGATTCCGTCGATGTCGGCATCGCCGAACCACGCTCGGCCTTCGTCGGCCCGGCTCGGCCCCAGATCCATCTGCGCGCCGACACGCGCCGACACGCGTCGGCACCGACGAGGCCCGCACGGTTCCGTCGGGCCCGAGTAATTCGGCGAGGGTGGCTCCCGAGAGCGCGACCGCGCGGTCCACGTCGGCGGCGAGCGTTCGCGCCGCGAACGGATCGGCGTAGCGGTCCCGCACGATCGGCGTGGAGGCCATGTTCTCGGCAACCGCGATCATGCGCTGTCCGCGGACCTGGCGGAACTCGCTGGTGGATTGGGCGACCGAGACCGCGGCGACGGCGATGAGAACGACCGCGACAACCATCAGCTGGAATACCAGGAACTGCCCGGCCAAGCTGCGTCCCCGCAGCAGCCCCACGACTGCGCTTCGCGCCGACGAGATGTTCTTAATGTCCACTACTTCCTTTGCGTCCATATCAGTGACCTGAGTCACTGCGTGGGTCCAGTATTGCCGAGCATCACAAATAAGCGATTGGGGACGACATTGGGGACGACATTGTTCGCAACAGGCCGACGCCGCGTGTCCGCAGGCGTGATCATGGCCATCATCGCCGCGCTGTGCCTTTCTGGCTGTGGGGTGACCCGCGGTGAGGAGACCGGACTTCACCGGCTTCGAATGATGGTGCCGAACAGTCCGGGCGGTGGCTATGACCTCACGGCCCGTACGGCGGTCAAGATCATGGAAGACCAGGACATCACCGGGCGCGTCGAAGTCTTCAACGTGATCGGGGCCGGCGGCACCGTCGCCATGGCCCGGTTGATGAACGAACGCGGCAACGGCGACCTGATGATGATGATGGGCCTCGGCGTCGTCGGAGCCGTCTTCACCAATGGGTCGAGCGCGCGCGCCTCGGACGCCACCGCGCTGGCGAAGATCGTCGAGGAGCAGGAAGGCATCCTGGTTCCGGCCGACTCGCCGTTCCAGACCGTTCAGGACTTTGTCGACGCATGGAAGGCCGACCCGACGAAGGTGACGATCGGTGGGGGTTCGAGCCCCGGCGGCCCCGACCATCTGTTTCCGATGGAGACAGCCAAGGTCGTCGACGTGGACCCCACCAAGGTCAACTTCGTCTCCTATGACGGTGGCGGCGACCTGCTGACTGCGTTGCTGGGCAACAAGATCGCGGCAGGCACCTCAGGGCTCGGCGAATACGTCGACCAGATCGAGTCGGGTCAGGTGCGGGTGCTCGCGGTCTCCGGCGAAGAGCGGGTCGAAGGCATCGACGCGCCGACTCTCACCGAGGCCGGTATCGATCTCACGTTCACCAACTGGCGGGGAGTCCTTGCACCGCCCGGCATTTCGGACGAGGACCGACAGGCAATGGTGGCGATCCTGGAAGAACTGCACGCCACAGACGCATGGAAGGAGGCGCTGGTGAAGAACGGTTGGAGTGACGCCTTCATGACCGGCCAGGCATTCGAGGATTTCCTCACCGAGCAGGATGAGCGCGTCGAGACGACGCTGACCGATCTGGGGCTGGTATGAGCACCGACACGAACGACGCCCAGATCGAGAAGGCGGCCGCCGCCCACGTACGGCCCGACTACGCGCAGTACATCGTCTGCGCGGTGATGGTCGCGGTGGGCGCATTCCTCGTCTACGACGGGCTGTCGATGCCCGGGGGTTACGCCGAAGTGGATCCCGTTGGGCCGCGCTTCTTTCCGATCACCATCGGTATCGGCCTGCTCGCCATGGCGGTCGTCCTGGCGATCGCGATCCCGCGCGGATACAAGGGCGAGGCGGACGCGGGCGAGGACATCGATCCCGATATGCCGAGTGATTGGCGCACGGTCGGACTGCTCGTCGGGCTGTTCGTTGCGCTCATCGTGCTCGTACAACCGCTGGGTTGGGTGATCGCCAGCGCGCTCTTCTTCGCCGGCTGCGCCACCGTGCTGGGCAGCAACCATTACGTGCGCAACATCGCGATCGGCACGGTGCTGGCGATCGCCAGCTTCTATGCGTTTTACTCTGGGCTCGGAATCCCGCTGCCCGCAGGCATCTTGGATGGGATTCTGTAAATGGAGAACTTCGACTGGCTCATGCAGGGGTTCGCCGAGGCGGCCACCCCGATGAACCTGCTCTACGCGGTGATCGGCGTTCTGCTGGGTACCGCCGTCGGCGTGCTACCCGGCATCGGCCCGGCCATGACGGTGGCGCTGCTGCTGCCGATCACCTACAACGTCAGCCCCAGTGCGGCGTTCATCATGTTCGCCGGCATCTTCTACGGCGGGATGTACGGCGGCTCGACCACCTCGATCCTGCTCAACACACCGGGTGAATCATCGTCGGTGATCACCGCCCTCGAGGGCAACAAGATGGCGAAGGCTGGGCGAGCCGCCCAAGCGCTGGCCACGGCGGCGATCGGGTCATTCGTCGCCGGGGCTATCGGCACCGCGCTACTGGCGGCTTTTGCGCCCGCGGTATCCCGATTCGCTGTCACGCTGGGTGCACCGTCATACCTCGCGATCATGTTGTTCGCGCTCGTCGCGGTGACCGCGGTGCTGGGCTCTTCGAAGATGCGCGGCGTGATCTCCCTGCTGCTCGGACTCGCGATCGGCGTCGTCGGGATCGACTCGCTGACCGGTCAACCGCGCGCCACGTTCGGCATGCCTTTGCTGTCCGACGGGATCGACATCGTGGTGATCGCGGTGGCCGTCTTCGCACTCGGTGAGGCGTTGTGGGTGGCCGCACATCTGCGGCGACGACCGGCCGAAGTCATCCCGGTCGGCCGGCCCTGGATGGGCAAAGAGGACTGGAAACGTTCCTGGAAGCCCTGGCTGCGGGGCACCGCCTACGGTTTCCCGTTCGGTGCGTTGCCGGCCGGCGGTGCGGAGCTCCCGACGTTCCTGAGCTACATCACCGAGAAGAAGCTGACGAAGCATCCCGAGGAGTTCGGCAAGGGCGCCATCGAGGGCGTCGCGGGACCGGAGGCTGCCAACAATGCCTCGGCGGCAGGCACTTTGGTGCCGATGCTGTCGCTGGGGCTGCCCACCAACGCGACCGCGGCGGTGATGCTGACAGCCTTCGTGTCCTACGGCATCCAGCCGGGCCCGACGCTGTTCGACAAGGAACCGCTGCTGATCTGGACGTTGATCGCGAGCCTGTTCATCGGCAACTTCCTGCTGCTGGCCTTGAACCTGCCGTTGGCGCCACTGTGGGCCAAGCTGCTCCGAACCCCGCGTCCGTACCTGTATGCAGGGATCCTGTTCTTCGCGACACTCGGCGCCTTCGCGGTGAACCTGCAGCCGCTGGATCTGGTGCTGCTATTGATCTTCGGGTTGATGGGCCTGATGATGCGCCGCTTCGGCCTTCCGGTGCTGCCGTTGATCATCGGCGTCATTCTCGGCCCGCGCGTCGAACGGCAGTTGCGGCAGAGCCTGCAGCTCGGTGGCGGTGACTGGATGTCGCTGTTCAGGGAGCCGGTGGCCATCGGCACCTACATCATCATGGCGCTGCTTCTGTTGGCTCCGCTGGTCCTGAAGTTGATGAATCGCAGTGAGGAGAGTCTGTTGATCGTCGAGGACGACAAAGACCAGAAGCAGAAGGCAGGCCGGGCGTGATCACCGACGACGGCTTGCCGGAGGAGCAGATGACCGACGACGGCTTGCCGGAGGAGAAATAATGATCGTCGTCGGTTACACCGCAGACAAGTACGGCCACGCCGCACTCGAACACGGCATCGCCGAGGCCAAGCTGCGCGACACCAACCTGTTCGTCATCAACGCCACATCAGGTGAGTCGTATGTCGACTCACGGTTCGCCGGGGGAGCCGAGGTGCACGATGTCGAAGCCCGGCTGGCCGAATGCGGGGTGCAGTTCGAGCTCGTCCAGCCAGTGGGCGTCGACGCCGTCGACGAACTGTTGGCCGCGATGGCGCGTGACAGTGCGCAGCTGCTGGTCGTCGGCATCCGGCACCGCAGCCCGGTCGGGAAGTTGCTGCTCGGCAGCGTGGCGCAGAAGTTGATCCTGGAGTGCCCCAAGCCCGTCCTGGCGGTCAAACCCGACGAGGACTGACGTGGATGGTGCCGTCCACCACCTCAACCGGATAACTGCGCACCGACATCGCAGCCCCGGAAACTTCACTGCCCGTGCACATGTCGAAGGTATGTCCGTGCAACGGGCAGACGATCACCCGGTCGTCGGCCAAACCGTCGGCCAGCGGCCCGCCCTTGTGCGGACACACGGCGTCGATGGCCCGCAGCGATCCGTCGCGCAGCCGGAAGACCGCGATCTGGTTGTCGCCTATGGCGAAGGTCCGGCCCTCTCCGACCGGAATCTCGTCCAGGTGCCCGACCTCGACGCCGCTCATCTGCACTCCCTCAGGTGTTGAGACTGCGCCCACGGCGGTGTTTTCACCACAATCACCGCCGTGGGTGCAGTCTCAACGAAAGACACCCCGCTCATCGCACCGGCACCAGGGGGAGCGGCAGCAACGGCAGCGACGGCCGAAACTGTCCTTCCGACGCCGGTTCCCGGCCGTCCTGCCATGGATCGCGGTAGGCGTCCACCGACTTCTGCATCCGCTCGTCCAGGCCCGCTGCCAGGCCGTCGGAGTCGTCGACCAGGACGGCGCGCAGGTGCTCGATGCCCACCCGGGGGACGAACTTGTAGGTGCGTTCCAGCCAGTTGGCGCTCTCGCGGTAGTACTGCATGAAACGCCCCGCCAGTGTGATCACCGTCTGGGCGTCCTCGACGGTGGCGAGTAGGTCGCCCTTGCGGACATGGGCGCCGGCCGCACCCCCGACGTAGATCTCCCAGCGGCCGCCGTCCACCGCGACCACCCCGAGATCCTTGCAGAGCGCCTCGGCGCAGTTGCGGGGGCAGCCGGTGACGGCCAGTTTCAGCTTCGCTGGGCTGGCCAGTCCCTGGTAGCGCTCCTCGATCGCGATGCCCAGCGCGGTCGAGTCGCCGACGCCGTAGCGGCAGAAATCGCTACCCACACAGGTTTTGACGGTCCGGAAACTCTTGCCGTAGGCGTATCCCGACGGCATGTCGAGATCCGCCCACACCTTCGGCAGATCCTCCTTGCGAACACCGAGCAGGTCGATGCGCTGGCCGCCCGTCAGCTTGATCATGGGGATCTCGTACTTCTCCGCGACGTCGGCGATCTTGCGCAACTGTGCGACGTCGGTGACCCCGCCTTTCATCTGTGGCACCACCGAGAACGTGCCGTCTCGCTGGATGTTGGCGTGCACGCGGTCGTTGATGAACCGGGCGTCACGTTCGTCGACGAACTCGTCGGCCCACATCGTCTCGAGCAGCGATGCCAGCGCCATCTTGGAACCCGCGTCCTCCTTGCCGTCCGGTGCGAGGGCCGCGAACACCGAGGACACCGAATGCAACCCGAGTTCGCGGATGTGGTGCATCAAGGTCGGCTTGTCGTAGGGGACCGCGGGCACGTACCACGACGCCGACGGATCCTCGGTGACCGCTCCGCCGGCCGCCCACTCGACAACCTGACAGACCAGTTCCTTGCAGGAGCCGCAGCCCTTTCCGGCTTTGGTCTTCGCCATCACGCCGGACACCGACGACTCGCCGTCGCGCACGCAGGTCACCAGCGCGCCTTTGGATACGCCGTTGCAGTTGCAGACCTGCGCATCGTCGGCGAGTTCGGCCACGCCGACACCGACCTCGGGTGTGCCGATGTCGAACATCAGCGCAACCCGCTCATCGGGCAGCGGCAGGCCGCTGTCGAATGCCTGGGTCAGGAACGACACCTTGGATACGTCTCCGACCAGGGTGGCGCCCACCAACTTTCCGTCGCGGATCACCACGGTCTTGTACACGCCGTGTTTCGGTTCGGAGTACTGGACGAACTCGTCGTCGGGATGTTCGGGGCCCTTGATGCCCATCGAGGCGACATCGACGCCCGCGACCTTCAGCTTCGTGGCGACCCGGGAACCGTGATAGGCCGCGCCCCGGTCGGCTCCGGTCAGGTGATCGGCCAGCACCTTGGCCTGTTCCCACAGCGGTGCCACCAAGCCGTAGACCTGGCCGCGGTGCTGGGCACACTCGCCCACGACGTAGATGTCGTCGTCGTCGATCGAGCGCATGTGGTCGTCGGTGACGATGGCTCGTTCGACGGTCAGCCCGGCTCGTTGCGCCAGGCCGACGTTGGGCCGGATGCCGGTGGCGATGACCAGCATGTCGCAGTCCAGCAGTGTGCCATCGGAGAAGGTGATGCCGGTGAGTCGACCGTCGCTGACGGTCACCTCGGTTGTGCGCTTCTCGGTGTGCACCCCGATTCCCAACGATTCCAACGACTTGCGCAGGATCGAGCCCGCCGGATCGTCGAGTTGAGCGTTCATCAAGGTCGGACCCGCGTGCACGACGTCGACGGTGAGTCCCCGACTCTGCAGTCCCCGCGCCGCTTCGAGACCCAGGAGGCCGCCACCGATGACGACGGCCTTGGTGCGGTTTCCGGCTTCGGCGATCATCGTCGAGGTGTCGTCGAGGGTCCGGAAACCGAAGACACCGTCGGCCAGGGTCTTGTTGTCGGCCCAGAGTCCGGCCATCGGCGGGAAGAACGAACGACTTCCGGTGGCGAGGATCAGCTTGTCGTAACGCAGCGAGGTCCCGTCGTCGGCGTGCACCAGATGCGCGTAGGTGTCGATGCGTACGACGCGGACCCCGGCGCGGAGGTCGATGTTGTTGTCGGAGTACCAGTCCAGCGTGTTCAGATAGATCTCTGCCGGATCATCCAGTCCGGCAAGCACGTTCGATAACAGGATGCGGTTGTAGTTGCCATACGGTTCGTCACCGAACACCGTGATCTGGAAGTTCTCGACGCTGACTCCGCTCGCCTGCCTTGCGACGACCTCCTCGATGGCGCGGATTCCGGCCATCCCGTTGCCGACCACCACCAGGCGTTGCATCAGACCTCCACGAGTCCCAGGTCGATGACCACGGTGCCCCGCACCCCGTCGGGTGCCGCGACGTAGAGTTCGAGCACGGTGTCGGCGAGCAGATCCTCGACCACCCGCAGCGCCACGTGGGTGGCCCCCTTGGCGGCGATGGGGAAGTAGCGCATCGGGATTCCGTCACGGAACAGCACCACGGTGACCATCTGCTTCGTGGAGTTGCCCCCGCGGAAGTAGACGGGCTGGGTGGTGGCGCCGGCGGGCACCACATAGCGCAGCGACTCGTCGAGCGGCAGCGGTTTGTCGTAGCCGCTGCCCTCGAAGTCGAACGCGCCTTGCAGGAACCGGGGACTACTTCCGTCGGACATGGCTCGAAGCTAGAAGCCGCGTGTTTCCAGTCGGTTTCGTCCGCAAGTCGCCCGTGCATCCCCCTGATCACCTGCCGGCGGTCTCACGGTGAGCTGACCTGCGGTGTGAGGTCGTGTTTTCCTTGCGGTCACCCACGTGCAACGGATGCGGAATGCCCAGGCAGTACACCTTGAGGGCAAGCCCGAAAGCACCGTCGCAGCTCGGGCCCGATGCGCCGGCACCGCGGCCGGCAACGGCATCGATCACCTCGGACTGAATCCACCACAGGAGTCATCATGACCGTTACGGACAGCGAGTCGACCGGGGCTGTCGCGTCGGCGGAACCGGGCGCGCCGGGACAGCATCGCGGCAAACACTGGATCGACGATTGGCGTCCGGAGGACCCCGAATTCTGGTCCAGCGTCGGCAAACCCGTTGCACGCCGAAATCTGATCTACTCCATCTTCGCCGAGCACATCGGATTCTCGGTGTGGCTGCTGTGGAGCATCGTGGTCGTACAGATGACGGCGGGCGCCGATGGATCCGCTGCCGCGTCGGGCTGGGCCTTGACGACGTCACAGGCGCTGTGGCTGGTTGCGGTGCCGAGCGGCGTGGGAGCGTTTCTGCGGCTTCCCTACACTTTTGCGGTCCCGGTGTTCGGGGGACGGAACTGGACCGTGATCTCGGCGCTGCTGCTGCTGATCCCGTGTCTCGGATTGGCCTGGGTGGTAGGCGATCCGACCACCCCGTTCTGGCTGCTGCTGCTCGTTGCCGGTACCGCAGGCTTCGGTGGCGGCAACTTCGCCTCGTCGATGGCCAACATCTCGTTCTTCTACCCGGAGAACGAGAAGGGTTGGGCACTCGGACTCAACGCCGCGGGAGGCAACATCGGTGTCGCGGTGGCGCAGAAAGTGATTCCCCTCGTCGTCACCATCGGGGCCGGAGTCACCCTGTCGCTCGCGGGGCTCTTCTACGTGCCGTTCGCGGTGGCCGCGGCTGTGTGCGCATTCCTGTTCATGAACAACCTGACCGAGGCCAAAGCCGACGTCAAACCGGTGTGGCAGTCACTGCGCCACCCCGACACCTGGGTGATGTCCCTGCTCTACATCGGCACCTTCGGCTCGTTCATCGGATACTCGGCTGCGTTTCCGACCCTGCTCAAAGCAGTGTTCGATCGTGGCGATATCGCGCTGACCTGGGCGTTTCTCGGCGCGCTGATCGGGTCGATCGCACGTCCGCTCGGCGGGAAGCTGTCGGATCGGCACGGCGGCGCGCGGATCACCGCGCTGAGCTTCATCATGCTGGCGGTCGGCGCTGCCGGAGCACTCTGGTCCGTGCAGGCCAAGAGCATGCCGGTGTTCTTCATCGCGTTCATGTTCCTGTTCATCGCCACCGGTATCGGCAACGGCTCCACCTATCGGATGATCTCGAAGATCTTCCGGGTCAAGGGCGAAGACGCCGGCGGCGATCCGTTGACCATGCTGCACATGCGGCGGCAGGCTGCCGGCGCACTGGGTGTCATCTCGTCGATCGGCGCGTTCGGCGGGTTCATCGTCCCGCTCGCATACGCCTGGGCGAAATCCCAGTTCGGCAACATCGAACCGGCCCTGCAGTTCTACGTCGGGTTCTTCCTCGTGCTGCTTGTCGTGACCTGGTACTTCTACCTTCGCAAAGGTAGCCGGATGGCGCAGGCCGGCGTCTGAAGGTCCGCAGCGAAGGCATGACGACACGCACCGCCTGTTCGTACTGCGGGGTCGGGTGCGGGATCTCCGTGGAGACCCGCACCGACCCCGCATCGGGCGTGCCGGTGATCGCGAAGGTGTCCGGGGACAAGCTGCACCCCACCAACTTCGGCAGACTCTGCACCAAGGGTGCCACCCATGCGGAGATGATGGCTGCGACCGATGGCCGGTTGACCACGGCGTTGCTGCGACCGGCCCGCGACGCCGACCCGGTGGCCGCCGATGTGGATGACGCGCTGGCTGAGGCGGGTCGCCGGTTGCGTGCGATCGTCGACGAGCACGGTCCCGACGCGGTGGCGCTGTACGTCTCGGGTCAGATGTCGATCGAGTCGCAGTATCTGGCCACCAAGCTGGCCAAGGGATTCCTGCGCACCGTGCACATCGAGTCGAACTCGCGGCTGTGTATGGCCAGCGCCGGTACCGGATTCAAGCAATCGCTGGGATCGGACGGGCCGCCGGGTTCCTACACCGACTTCGACTGCACGGACCTGTTCTTCGTGATCGGTTCCAACATGGCCGACTGCCATCCGATCCTGTTCCTGCGGATGGCCGACCGTCTCAAGGCCGGCGCCAAACTGATCGTCGTGGATCCGCGCCGGACCACCACCGCCGACAAGGCCGACCTGTTCCTGCAGATCCGTCCCGGCACCGATCTGGCGCTGCTGAACGGGATCCTGCATCTGCTGGTGGTCGACGGGGCCATCGACGCGGATTTCATCGCCGAGCACACCGAGGGTTGGGAGGTGATGCCGGACTTCCTGGTCGACTATCCGCCGGATCGGGTTGCCGAGATCACCGGTCTGGACGAGGCGGACATCCGCACCGCCGCAGCGATGATCGCTGAGGCAGGGGAGTGGATGACCTGCTGGACGATGGGCCTCAACCAGAGCGTCCACGGCACCTGGAACACCAACGCCATCTGCAATCTGCATCTGGCCACCGGTGCCATCTGTCGGCCCGGTAGCGGTCCGATGTCGCTGACGGGTCAGCCCAACGCCATGGGCGGCCGCGAAATGGGTTACATGGGGCCGGGTCTGCCCGGCCAACGCGCAGTGTTGTCCGCCGACGATCGCGCGTTCGTCGAAGAGCGGTGGGAACTGGAACCCGGCACCATCCGGAGCGACGTCGGTCCCGGCACCATCGAGATGTTCCGGCAACTCGGCAGCGGTCAGATCAAAGCCGTGTGGGTCATCTGCACTAATCCCATTGCCTCTGTGGCTAATCGGGAAACGGTCATCGAGGGGCTGTCGGCCGCGGAGCTCGTCATCACCCAGGATGCCTACATCGACACCGCGACCAATCGTTATGCCGACATCATGCTTCCGGCGACGCTGTGGGCAGAGGCCGACGCGGTGATGGTCAACTCCGATCGCAATCTCACCCTGATGCAGCAGTCGATCCCTCCTGCCGGAGATGCGCGACCGGACTGGGAGCTGATCTGCGGTGTGGCCAACCACCTCGGGTTCGGGGACGACTTCGGCTACAAATCCAGTGAGCAGATCTTCGACGAGATCCGCGGGTTCCACAATCCCGGCACCGGGTACGACCTGCGCGGTATCAGCTACGAGAGGCTGCGCGAAACCCCTGTGCAATGGCCATGCCCGCCTGAGGATCTGGCGGATCGCCACCCGGTCCGGTACCTCAACAACGGGATCTCGCAAGAGCTGTTCATCGACGCGGCCGGGCATCAGCCGCGACTGGCTTTTGCCACCCCGTCGCGGCGTGCGGTGTTCCATCCGCGCCCGCATATGGACGCCGCCGAGCTCCCCGACGACGACTACCCGATGATTCTCAATACCGGCCGGTTGCAGCACCAGTGGCACACCATGACCAAGACCGGAAAGGTGGCCAAGCTCAACAAGCTCAACAAAGCGCCGTCGGTGGAGATCCATCCCGACGACGCTGCCGCACTGGGTGTTTCCGATGGCCGTGAGATCGAGGTGACCTCACGACGCGGACGCGCGGTGTTGCCCGCTGTCGTCACCGACCGGGTCCTGCCGGGCAACACCTGGGTGCCGTTCCACTGGAACGACGAACACGGGGAGAACCTGACGATCAACGCCGTCACCAACGACGCCGTCGACCCGGTCTCGTTGCAGCCGGAGTTCAAGGTGTGTGCGGTGCGGCTCACCCCGGTTCCGGTGACCGCTGCGGCATCGATGCCTGCGGAGACACCCGCGCTGACCGAAAGCGAAAAGCTCTATCTGTCAGGGTTCTTCGCAGGTGTGGAAGAGGGTGTTCCCGGCGTGCCGGTGCTGCCCGTGGACGCACCGATCGGGGTGTCCGCCCGACTGTGGGTCGACGGATTGCTTGCGGGCAGGTTCTCTCGGCTCGGTATGGGCTCATCCGTCGCCGTCGACGCGGTTCGCACGGGACCGCTGGTGCTGTGGGCGTCGCAGACCGGAAACGCCGAGGAGTTCGCGGGCAGGCTGGGCGACCGCTTCCACGGTGCCCGGGTGGCGGCGATGGACGAGGTAGCGCTGTCCGATCTCGCCGCGGCGGGCGAGGTCGCCGTCGTCACCAGCACGTTCGGCGACGGCGGGCCACCGGACAACGGCGCCGACTTCTGGGAACGCCTGGAGTCACCGCAGGCGCCGTCACTGGCCGGCGTGCGATTCATGGTGCTCGGCATCGGCGATCGGTCCTATGACAACTTCTGTGGGCACGCCAAAGCGCTCGACTCCCGGTTGGCGGATCTGGGTGCCACCAGGGTCCTCGAGCGCGCTGAATGTGAAGCGTACGAGGACCAACCGCTGGCCCGATGGGCGGACTCGGTGGTCGAGGTGATCGCCGCACCGTCGGGCCGCCCCGGTACCACGACGGAGACCACGCCCGAGCCAGCCCCGGTCCCCGCGGCGTCTGCGCCATTCACCCGCGCGTACCCGGTGGCCGCGCCGTTGTGCCGCAACACCCGGCTGACCCCGGACGGAGCCGCCAAGGACGTGCGGCAGTTCGGGTTCGACATCAGCGGCCACGACGTCACCTACTCCGCGGGTGACTCACTGGGCGTCTACATCCGCAATTCGGATCTGGTGGTCGAGACATGGCTCACGGCAACCGGATTGACCGGCGACGAATCCGTTGTCGTCGACGGCGCCGCCATCTCGCTGCGGCACGCTCTGGCGTCGCACTACGACGTGTGCAAGGTGACATCGAACCTGGTCGGATTCGTCACCGAGCACTGCGCGGATCCCCAGGCCGCCAAGCGGCTTCGCAAGGATCGTGGTGAGCTCGACAAGTGGTTGTCCAACCGCAACGGACTCGACCTGGTCCGCGAATTCGCGGTCCGTGCAAACCCGGAACTCTGGCAGGAGGTGCTGGTGCGGCTGACGCCCCGGCAGTACTCGATCTCCTCGAGTCCTCTTGTCAGTCCTCACGAAGTCCAGTTGACGGTGTCGGTGGTGCGATACAGGGGTCCCGACGGCGGTCCGCGCGGCGGTGTCGCATCGACGTATCTCGCCGATCTGCCGGACTGCACCCCGGTGCCGGTGTTTCTTCAGCGCTCGCCCCACTTCGGCCCCCCGCAGGACTCCCAGACCCCGATGATCATGGTGGGGCCGGGCACCGGGATCGCGCCGTTCCGCGGCTTCCTCCAGGAACGCCGCGCACTCGGTCACTCCGGTCCCAACTGGTTGTTCTTCGGCGATCAGCACCGGGCACAGAACTTCTATTACCGCGACGATCTGATGGACATGGTTGATGACGGTTTCCTGAATCGTCTGGACCTCGCGTTCTCCCGTGATCAGGCACAGCGCGTCTACGTGCAGCACAAGATGCTCGACTACGGCGCCGATGTGTGGCGCTGGCTCGAGGACGGCGCGCACTTCTACGTCTGCGGAGACGCCGAGAGGATGGCGAAGGACGTCGACGACGCGCTGACCGAGATCATCCGGACGCACGGGGGCATGAGCGCGGACGCGGCCCGCGACCACAAGCGTGAACTCGTCGCCGCCAAGCGCTACGTGCGCGATGTGTACTGAGTCGAAATTGTGTCCGAGGGGGGACTTGAACCCCCACGCCCGTTAATAGGGCACTAGCACCTCAAGCTAGCGCGTCTGCCATTCCGCCACTCGGACCGGTTCGAAGGCAGCTTAGGTTATCGGATCAGCGGCCCCGGGCCAAAACCCGGACGACCCACGAGTGGTAGGAAAGGGACTGTGAGTGCTCCCCTGACCCCCAGCGATGAGGTCGTCGACCTGGTGAGCTCGCTCATCCGTTTCGACACCTCCAACACCGGTGACCTGGCCACCACCAAAGGTGAGGCCGACTGTGCCCGCTGGGTGGCCGAGCAACTCGAGGAAGTCGGACTGCAGACCGAGTACATCGAGGCCGGTGCGCCGGGCCGAGGGAATGTGTTCGCCCGACTCAAGGGCGCTGATCCGACACGCGGTGCGCTGATGTTGCACGGCCACCTCGACGTGGTGCCTGCCGAGGCCTCCGATTGGAGCGTGCACCCGTTCTCCGGCGCCGTCGAGAACGGCTATGTGTGGGGCCGCGGCGCGGTCGACATGAAGGACATGGTCGGCATGATCATCGCGGTCGCCCGCCATTTCATGCGGTCGGGAACCGTGCCGCCCCGCGATCTGGTTTTTGCGTTCGTCTCCGACGAGGAGGCCGGTGGCAACTACGGGTGCAAGTGGCTTGTCGAGAATCGGCCCGACCTGTTCGACGGCGTCACCGAGGCGGTCGGTGAGGTCGGCGGATTCTCACTGACGGTGCCGCGTCGTGAAGGCGGAGAGCGCCGCCTCTACCTCATCGAGACCGCCGAAAAGGGAATGCTGTGGATGCGGCTCACCGCTCGGGGACGCGCCGGCCACGGGTCGATGGTGCACGACGAGAATGCCGTCACCGCTGTCGCCGAAGCGGTGGCCCGACTGGGACGCCACCGGTTCCCGATCGTGCTGACCGAATCGGTCGAGCAGTTCCTGGCCGCGGTGACCGAAGAGACGGGATACACCTTCGATCCGGCCTCGCCCGACATCGACGGTGCGGTGGCCAAACTCGGGTCGATCGCCAAGATCGTGGGCGCGACGTTGCGCGACACCGCCAACCCGACGATGCTCAAGGCCGGATACAAGGCCAACGTCATCCCCGCAACAGCCGAGGCCGTCGTCGACTGCCGCGTGCTGCCGGGCCGGATGGCCGACTTCGAACGCGAGATCGACGAGATCATCGGCCCCGACGTGTCCCGCGAGTGGATCACTGAACTGCCCTCCTACGAGACTCCTTTCGACGGCGAGCTGCTCGAGGCGATGAACGCCGCGATCCTGTCCGCCGACCCCGAGGCTCGCACCGTGCCCTACATGCTGTCCGGGGGAACCGATGCAAAACATTTCGCCCGCTTGGGTATTCGCTGCTTCGGCTTCGCGCCGCTGAGGTTGCCGCCCGACCTGGATTTCGCCGCGTTGTTCCACGGCGTCGACGAGCGGGTACCCGTTGACGCGTTGACCTTCGGCGCGCAGGTTCTGGAGCATTTCCTACTGCACTGCTGAGTCCACCGCCCGACCATCAACCGACTCTGGAAAGGACTGGCTTCCATGGCCTTTGACTACAACCCCTACGATTTCCTCCCTGAGCTGCCCACGTTCACGGTGACCTCCGAATCGTTCACCGACGGCCAACCGTGGGGCAACGACCAGGTCAGCGGCATCATGGGGGCCGGCGGGTCGGACATCTCGCCGCAGCTGAGCTGGTCTGGCTTTCCCGAGGAGACCCGCAGTTTCGCCGTCACCGTCTTCGATCCGGATGCGCCGACGGCCTCGGGGTTCTGGCACTGGGCGGTGTTCAACCTGCCTGCAACGGTCACAGAACTGCCCGCCGGTGTCGGCGATGGCAGCAGCCAGGGCTTTCCCGGCGACGCAGTCACGTTGGCCAACGACGCAGGCCTGACGCGGTTCATCGGCGCGGCCCCGCCGGCCGGGCACGGCACACACCGCTACATCGTCGCCGTGCACGCCGTCGACGTCGAGAAGCTCGACGTGCCCGCCGAGGGCACCCCGGCATACCTCGGCTTCAACCTGTTCGGCCATGCCATCGCCCGCGCACTGATCACGGGCACCTACGAGCAGAACTAACGCTCCGCCGACCCGACAGCCTCACTGAGGCTGGTGAACCCGTTTTCGCGCAGGCGTTGGGCGAGACCGTCGTGAATCGTCTTGGCCCACAGCCCGCCGCCGTAGACGAAACCGGTGTAGCCCTGTAGCAACGAGGCGCCGCTGACGATGCGCTCCCATGCGTCGTCAGCGTTCTCGATGCCGCCGGCGCTGATCAGCACCAACCGGTCGCCCACCCGCCGGTAGAGCCGGCGGAGCACCTCCGCGGAGCGCCGGGCCACCGGAGGTCCAGAGATTCCGCCGGGACCCAGGTCCTCGACTCCCGGGGTCGCCAACCCGGCTCGGGACACGGTGGTGTTGGTCGCGACGATTCCGGCGAGGCCGAGTTCGACTGCGAGGTCGGCGATTTCGTCGATATCATGATCGGCGAGGTCGGGTGCGATCTTGACCAGAACCGGTGTGGACGTCTCGGCGAGCACTGCGCTCAGGATGGGGCGCAGCGATTCGACCGACTGCAGGTCACGCAGACCGGGGGTGTTCGGCGAGCTCACGTTCACCACCAGATACGCCGCCAGCGGTCCGAGGAGCCGGGCGCTCTCGGCGTAGTCCTCGGCCGCCGATTCGGCCGGCGTGACCTTCGTCTTGCCGATGTTGACGCCGATCGGCACGTCGGCGCTGCGGCGGGTGAGCTGCACCGCAAGGGCGCCGGCGCCATGGTTGTTGAATCCCATCCGGTTCAGCAACGCGCGGTCGGCCGGCAGCCGGAACATCCGCGGGGCCGGGTTGCCGGGCTGTGGCTTCGCGGTCACGGTTCCCATCTCCGCGTATCCGAACCCCAGCGCACCCCAGGTGTGCACGCCGAGCCCGTCCTTGTCGAAGCCGGCCGCCAGCCCCATCGGCCCCGGGAATCGCACCCCGAACACGGTGCTGGCAAGCGCCGGATCGGCCGGGCTCAACCGGCGTCGCAGCCGGCGCCGCAC
>NZ_JBAUJR010000122.1:0-13502 GCF_049683935.1 Mycobacterium sp.
GGTGAGCACGTCGTGCCCAGGATCTGTTCGGCGGCGCGCGCCGCAGGCCGGCCCGCACCCCGGATCGTCGCGGGAGTGCCGGTCGCGTTGTGTTCACCGGCCGATGCGCACTCCGCACGAATCCATGCCGGCGAGGTGCTCGGGCATGCGCACCTGTCCCCCAACTACGTTCGGCTTCTCGAGCACGGCGACGCCGGGGATGTCGGTGACACGATGGCCGTGGGGGACGAAGCCGCCGTCCTGGCGCGACTGCGCCGCTACCGTGACGCCGGCGTCACCGATCTGGCCGCGCGGATCGTCCCGCTCGGGACCGACGTCGACGCGCGGGTGTCCTCCCGTCGGCGCACGCAGGAATTCCTGGCGTCACTCGGTACGAGGTGGTGACGCGGGAGGCTCTGCCTGGTCGGCGGCGAAGCCACCCATGAACTCGATCGGCACCCCGCCCACGGTGCAGAAGAACAGGTCGACGCCGGGCACACCCGCGTCGAACAGTGTCACGTCGCTGGCATATGCCTGCGCCGCCTCGTAATTGCGGGTGAATTCCTCGGTCAGGAATGACAGCGCGGCCAACCCTTCTGGCGCGACGTCACGCAGATGCTCGGGGACGTCGAGCACCTCGATCAAGCCTGCCTCGCCACTGCCCAGAATCGTCACGTCGGCGCCGTCGGAGGGCGGCCATCCCAGGGTGGCTTCGAGCACGGCGCCCGGCACGCGTAGCTGATATTGGACGCTCATACCCACCACGTCGGTGAGGAAGCCGACGAACGTCGCCGCCGAATGGCTGCGCATCACGACGTGGTGGAGCTGGCTCGGCACGATCGGCCTCCTCGGGGTGATCTCGGCGTGACACAGCACGCCTCGTCGCAGGCTACAAGGTCGACGCCGGCTGGGCGGAGGAATCCGCCGATCGCCTAGTTGGACATTGGTCAACTATTTATTCTGGTGAATCAGACTGTTAGATTGCATCAATGCCACCCAGGACCGCCGCGACCGATGCTGACCGTGGTCAGCGTCGCGCGTCGTTTCAGCGGGCCCGTTCCCACGAGACGAAGCGGGCGCTCGTGCAGGCCGCGATGGCCCTGTGGCGCACCCGGGGTTATTCCACTACCACCGTCGCCGACATCTGCACCGCCGCCGGGGTCTCGAAGGCGCTGTTCTATTTCTACTTCCCGCGCAAGGAGGACGTGCTGTTCGAGATCGGCGTGATGTCCACCCGGTCGGCACAGGAGACGATCCACCGGCTCCTCGACGGGCAATACGAGATCCGCGAGGTCGTGGCCGCTGCGCTGACCACGCTCGAGCGCTCCATGGTGCGCAACCCGCGCGAGCTGGTGATCGAGGCCATTCTCGAGGGTTACCGTCATGAGCACCGCATCATCACCGAGGATTCGGACCGCGAGGTCGATGCGGACATGTTCAGCGAGCTGTTCACCCGAGCCAAGCTCGACGGCAAGCTCCCCGCCGCCCTGACCGATGAGGACACCACGCACCTGGCCTATCTCGCTCGCACCCTGGTCAGTGAAGGCGCCCGGCACTGGGCCGCCGGTGCGTTCGGGACGCGCTCGTTCGCCGAGGTGGTGACCGCCGACATCATGACGTTGATCAACGGATACCGAAGCAGGACACCCTGACCGGCAAGGAGGCCGTATGTGGGATTTCGAGACCGACCCTGAATACCAACAACTCCTGGACTGGACCGACGAGTTCGTCCGCAACGAGGTCGAACCACTGGACCTCATCTGGCCGCATCTGCAGTTCACCCCGCTGACCGAGACCAGACGCAAGGTCGTCGATCCGCTCAAGGAGCAGGTCCGCCAAAAAGGTCTGTGGGCCACCCATCTCGGTCCGGAGTTCGGCGGGCAGGGTTACGGCCAGCTCAAACTCGCTTTGCTCAACGAGATCCTCGGACGCTCCCAGTGGGCACCGATCATCTTCGGTTGCCAGGCACCCGACACCGGCAACGCCGAGATCATCGCCCACTACGGGACGCCCGAACAGAAGGATCGTTACCTACGCCCGCTGCTCGACGGTGAGTTGTTCTCCAGCTACTCGATGACCGAACCGCAGGGCGGCGCGGATCCCACCCAGTTCACGACCAGCGCGGTGCGCGACGGCGACGACTGGGTGATCAACGGGTGGAAGTACTTCTCGTCCAACGCGAACACCGCGTCGTTCCTCATCGTGATGGTCGTGACCAATCCCGACGTGAGTCCTTACCAGGGCATGTCGATGTTCCTGTTGCCCACCGACACACCCGGGGTCAACATCGTGCGCAACGTGGGTCTGCACGGCGAGCGCGAGGGCGAGGGCAGCCACGCGCTGATCCACTACGACAACGTCCGGGTCCCGGACTCGGCACTGTTGGGCGGCGAGGGGCAGGCATTCGTGATCGCCCAGACCCGCCTCGGTGGTGGCCGCATCCACCACGCGATGCGCACGATCGGGTTGGCGCAGAAGGCGATCGACATGATGTGCGAACGGGTTCTGAGTCGCCGTACCGCGGGCAGCCTGCTCGCCGACAAGCAGACCGTGCAGGGCTACATCGCCGACTCCTACGCCCAGCTCAAGCAGTTCCGCCTGATGGTGCTCCACACCGCATGGGAGATCGACAAGTACAACGACTACAAGAAGGTCCGCAAGGACATCGCGGCAGTCAAGGTCGTCATGCCCACCGTGCTGCACGACATCGCGTGGCGGGCCATGCAGGTGCACGGGGCGCTCGGGGTCACCAACGAGATGCCGTTCCTCAGCATGGTCACCGGCGCGGCGGTGATGGGCCTGGCCGACGGACCGACCGAGGTGCACAAGACCACGGTCGCCAAGCAGGTGCTCCGCAGCTACCGCGCCAGCGACGATGTCTGGCCCTCGGAATGGCTGCCGCGCAAGCGCGACGCCGCCCGGGAACGCTTCGCCGAATACCTCGATCTCGAGGTGGGGAACCGTTGAGCGAGTTGAACACCGAGCGCCTCGCCGCCTGGATGGACGATGCCGGATTACCCGGTACAGGCGAACCGCTGCAGACGCGGTTCCTCTCCGGCGGAACGCAGAATGTCATCTACGAACTGACCCGCGCCGACGCGACCTGCGTCATCCGGATGCCACCGCCCGGCGCTCCCCCGGACCGTGACAGAGGCATCCTGCGGGAATGGCGCATCATCGAGGCGCTCGACGGCACCGACGTGCCGCACACCGAAGCGATCGGTGTCTGCGACGATCCGGCGGTGCTGGGCAGGCCGTTCTACCTGATGGGGTTCGTCGACGGCTGGTCCCCGATGGACACGCACGGCGAATGGGCGGAGCCGTTCCAGAGCGACTTCGACAGCCGGCCCGGTCTGAGTTTCCAGCTGGCAGAGGGTATTGCGTTGCTGTCGAAGGTGGACTGGAGGGCCAAGGGGTTGACCGACCTGGGGCGCCCGGACGGCTTCCACGAGCGCCAGGTCGACCGATGGATCGGCTTCCTCGAGCGGATCAAGGGCCGGGAGCTGCCGGGGCTGGATGTGGCGACCGAGTGGCTGCGCGCTCACAAGCCGATCGATTTCGTTCCCGGCCTCATGCACGGTGACTACCAGTTCGCCAACGTCATGTACCGCCACGGCGCGCCCGCTCGGCTGGCGGCCATCGTCGACTGGGAGATGGGTACCGTCGGTGACCCGAAGTTGGATCTGGGCTGGATGGTGCAGAGTTGGCCCTCCGACGATGAACACCCGTCCGGTGAGATGAACTACGTCGACATGCGGGGTATGCCGTCCCGTGACCAGGTGGTTGCGCACTACGCCGAGGTGTCCGGTAGGCAGGTCGACGACCTCGATTACTACCTGGTGCTGGCGAAGTGGAAGCTGGCGATCGTACTCGAGCAGGGGTTCCAGCGGGCGGGTGACGACGAGAAGCTGTTGGCGTTCGGTCCTGTCGTGACCGACCTGATGGCCTCGGCGGCCGACCTCGCCGAATCCACGGACTATCGGGGCTGACGCGATGCCCCGTGCCGCAGTCTGCCGGGACTACGGGCCGCCCGAGGTCATCCGTGTGCAGGAACACCCGGTTCCTCCCGCCGGCCGTGGTCAGGTCGGAGTGCGCGTGAGCGCAGCTGCGGTCAATTTTCCCGACGTGCTGCTTGTCGCCGATTCGTATCAGGTCAGTGTTCCCACCCCGTTCGTCCCGGGTAGCGAGTTCGCCGGGGTGGTCGATGAGGTGGGCTCTGGGACAACCGGATTCGCGGTCGGCGACCGGGTGACCGGGACAGGGCTCTTCGGAGCATTCGCCGAGCGCGTGGTGATCGATGCGGTGAGCGTAACCGCGATCCCCGACGGTGTTGACGACCTGACTGCGGCTGCCTCCGGCGTCGCCCATCGCACGGCATATCACACACTGCGCTCGGCGGCTCGGCTCTGTTCCGGCGATGAGCTGATCGTGCTCGGCGCGGGCGGCGGCGTGGGCCTGGCCGCGGTTCAACTGGGTGTGGCGCTGGGCGCCAGGGTGACCGCGGTCGCCTCGTCGGCCGAGAAGCTCGACGCAGCAACCGATCACGGGGCCTGCCGAGTGGTCAATCACCGCGCCGGCGACCTTCGAGCGGCCCTCCGCACGGCCCTTCCCGAGGGCGCCGACGTCGTCGTGGATCCGGTGGGTGGGGCGTTGTCCGAGCCGGCGCTGCGGACGTTGCGGCGGGGCGGCAGGTTCGTCACCGTCGGGTTCGCGTCGGGAATCATCCCCCGGATCCCTCTCAATCTGGTGCTGATCAAGGGAATTCAGGTATCCGGCTTTCAATTCCAGGACGTCCAGCCCGCGGAGTTCGAGCGAAACGAATCCGAGCTACGCGACTTGCTCGCGTCCGGACGGGTCGCACCACACATCGACGCCGTGTACCCGTTGACCGACGCGGCCAAGGCCCTGCGTCACGTGGCCGACGGACGAGCGATCGGCAAAGTGCTGATGAGTCTCAACTCGCAGGAGTGAGGTCAGCGGCCACCGAGGGCAGCGCCGCCAGCCCGCACCGGAACGACTCGACGTCACCTACGGAGTCCGGCGCGGGGTCGGCGGTGGCGGCAAGAGCCTGCGACTTGAACGCGCGGGCTGCGGCGCTGAGCTGGTGGCGCACCGAGCCGACGGTGCTGTCCAGCTCGTCGGGCCACTGCTCACCCCACAGCGTCACCTCGGTCATACCCTGGTCGAGTGCAGTGAGCACCCCGCGGCGGACCCGCTCGTCGGAGGCGCACAGATCCGCGGCCACAGCGATGGCCTGGGGGTGCGGACGGTCCGCCCACTCCTCCAAGGCCGCCTCGAGGTCATCGGACTTCACCCCGAGAATCTCCAGTGCGCGGGCATCTGTTGCGTCGTACATCAGCACGGTGACGTCCCACCCCGCCATCACCCGGTCGACCAGCCACCCGCCGGCGAACCGGACAACCTCGGAGACGTCGCGTGCGACGACATCGAGCCGGTACCTCATTTCGGGGACCCGATCGACGGCGCGTCCTCTGGACGTTCCCCCGTCGGCGGCATGAAGTCCCGGGCGAGTGTTTCGCCGTACCCCTTGAACACTTCCGCCAGGGGTATCGAAGGATCGAGCAACCACGCGGTCTCCATTCCATTGACGAAGGCGAGAATCTCGACGGCTTTGATGGCCGAGTCGATGTCGGTGCGGTAGCGGCCCTCTCGCTGGCCGTGCTCGATCAGCTGAGCCACGATGTTCACCGCCTCGCGCTGCCGGTTCAGCAGGCGGTCGTGTAGCGGCGCGTCGGGCGCGATGTTCTCGATCAGCAGGACGGTGAAAGTCCCGACGAGTTCGGGAGCCCGGTCAAAACGTTCGGCGACCCGGCAGATCTCGGTCACCAGATCTCCGGAGCGATCGGCGTGCATGTCGTCGTCTGCGTCGCGCGCATCGAGCACGGCGTTGAGCAGCTGTTCCTTGGACTCGAAGTGGTGCAGAAGCCCGGCAGGGGTCACACCGGCCGCCTTGGCGATCTGCGCCAGCGACGTGTTGCGCCAGCCGTGACGCGCCAGAATGCGCTCCGCGACGTGCAGAATCCGCTGCTTGCGGTCCTCACCCTTTGCGAGCAGCGTCGCGTACGGCCGCACTGCGATCTCCGGTGTCGTCACCGAAACCTCACTCTCAACCAACCTAGTGAACACACAGTAGGTAGGTTTGCGGCGTGTGACAAGGGTCTCACAGAGGTGAATTCTCGACGGGGGTTCCACCTGCGCATTCGCCGGAAAAATGCGCAGGCCCGCCCGAAGCGGACAGGCGCCGGGAGCCTCAGGGGCGTTTGATCACCGAGGTGTACATCTCGACGATCGGGCGATAGAGGTCGATCGCGTCGAGCTCGCTGCCGAGGATGACGGCGTCACTGGTGGCCACGAGGATGTGGGCGAACGTCACCGGCGGGATCAGCAGCGTTGCCCCCATCCGGTCGATTCCCTCGACGATGAACGCCGCCAGCGCTTCGACGACCTCCGATCTCTTGGCCGCCACCCGGGCCCGCGCATCGGGGTTCCGCAGCAGGTAGAGAGTGAACTCGTGACCCAGTGCCGCATGCTCGGCGCCACGATCGTGACTCAGTTGCCGCCACCGATCGGCGATCTCGTCGAGCTCACGTGCTCCGATCTGTTTCGACTCGGACATCAGCTCGGCGAAGTTGTCGAAATAGCGGCGCCAGTACCTGTCGCTGACCGCCAGGAAGAGCTCTTCCTTCGTGGCGAAGTGTTTGTAGATCGCACCCTTGGTGTAGCCCGCCGCATGCGCGATGTCATCGAGAGTTGCTGCTGTGAAACCCTTCTCGGCGAAGACCTCCTCGGCCGCGTCCAGCAGCAGCGAGCGGGTGTGCTCGAGGCGCCGCTCCCGTGTCCAACGCTCGACCATGACGGCATTGTGCCACGCAACGCCACAGGCCAGCGAGCCCCTACAACCCCAACGACTTCGCGATCATCACCTTCATGACCTCACTCGTTCCCGCGTAGATGCGAGCCACCCGCGCATCGGTGTACAACCGCGCGATCGGATATTCCATCATGTAGCCGTACCCGCCGAACAGCTGAAGGCACCGATCCACCACCCGCTGCTGCATCTCGGTGCAGAACAACTTCACCCGGGCGGCGTCGGCACCGGACAGTTCGCCCGCGACGTGCAGCGTTATGGCGCGGTCCAGCATCGCCTGACCGGCCTCGACGTCGGTCGAGCAGGCGGCGAGTTCGAACTTGGTGTTCTGGAACGACGCCACCGGCGTGCCGAAGGCCTTGCGGTCCTTGGTGTAGTCGATTGCTGCTGCGATCGCCGATCGAGCCTGTGCCACCGAACCGACGGCGACGGTCAGCCGCTCCTGCGACAGGTTGTGGCCGAGATAACCGAACGCCTCGTCCACCTCGCCGAGTACGTTGGTCGCCGGAACCCGGACGTCGACAAACGACAGCTCGGCGGTGTCCTGCACCTTGCAGCCCATCTTCTCCAGCTCACGACCCCGGGTGAAACCGTCCATTCCGTCCTCGACGACCAGCAGCGTCAAGCCCCTGCGGCGGTTGTCCGGGTCCGTCGAGGTGCGGGCCACAACGATCACCAGATCTGCCTGCATCCCGCCAGTGATGAAAGTCTTGGCGCCGTTGACGATCCAGTGGTCTCCGTCGCGCACCGCTGTGGTGCGCATCCCGGCCAGATCCGAACCGGTGCCCGGCTCGGTCATCGCCACCGCCGTGAGCAGTGTGCCCGCCGCCAACCCGGGGAACCATCGTCCGCGCTGTTCGTCGTTCGCATAGTGCAGGAAGTACGGCAGGATCACCTCGAGCTGGGTGCGCACCGTCGACAGGGTGACCAATGCCCGAGCCGATTCTTCCTGCAGCACCACGTTGTAGCGGTAGTCGGGCTCCCCGCCACCTCCATACTCTTCGGGGATGGCCATGCCGAGCATGCCGAGCGAGCCCATCTTCTCGAACACCTCGCGCGGCATCCGGCCGCCTTTCTCCCACTCCGGGTAGTGGGGGACGACCTCCTTCTCGACGAAGTCGCGGGCGAGTTCGCGGAACGCCTCGTGGTCCTCGGTGAACAGATCTCTGCGCACTGCACTCTCCTCGTTAAGCGATGAGCTCGACCAGGGTTGCGTTGGCGGTGCCGCCCCCCTCGCACATGGTCTGCAACCCGAAGCGAATTCCGTTGTCCCGCATGTGGTGGATCATTCGTGTCATGAGGACCCCACCGGATGCACCGAGCGGATGGCCCAGTGAGATGGCGCCGCCGAGCGGGTTGAGCTTGGCTTCGTCGGCACCGGTGTCGGCCAGCCACGCCAGCGGGACGGGCGCGAACGCCTCGTTGACCTCGAACACGCCGACCTCGTCGAGCGTGACACCCGCCTTGTGCAGGACCTTCTCCGTCGCCGGTATCGGGCCGGTGAGCATCAGCCTGGGGTCGGCGCCGGTGACCGCGCCGGCGCGGTACCGCACCAGTGGAGTGACGCCCAGGGTCACCGCCTGCTCGGCGGTCATCACGAGCAGGGCGGAGGCTCCGTCTGAGATCTGCGACGAGTTCCCGGCGTGGATCACGCCGTCGTCGCTGAACGCGGGCTTGAGGCCGGCGAGTTTCTCGGCCGTGGTGCCGCGTCGGATACCTTCGTCATCAGTGACGACACCACCCTTTGTGAAGACCGGAACGATCTGGTCCTTGAACGCCCCGGCATCCTGAGCCGCCGCAGCCCGCTCGTGGGATTGCGCAGAGTACTCATCCAGACGGGTGCGCGAGAGATTCCACTGCTGGGCGATCATCTCCGCCGAGATGCCCTGGTTGAACGAGAAATCGTCATAGCGGGCAAGTACTTTCGGACCATAGGGCATTCCGGTGGCGCGCGCGGAACCCAGCGGAACCCGGCTCATCACCTCGACACCACCGGCCACCACCACGTCCTGCTGACCCGACATCACGGCCTGCACCGCAAAATCCAATGCCTGTTGGCTCGATCCGCAGGCCCGGTTCACCGTGGTACCCGGTATGTGTTCGGGCCAGCCCGCTGCGAGCACCGAGTACCGGCCGATATTGCTCGACTGGTCCCCTACTTGCGAAACGCATCCCCAGATGACGTCGTCGACGATGTCGGGGTCGACACCGGTGCGTTCGGCGAGTTCGTTGAGCACCAGCGCCGACAGATCGGCTGCGTGCTGCTCGGCCAATCCGCCGTTGCGCTTCCCGACGGGCGTGCGCACCGCTCCGACGATGACGGTCTCCCGCATTACCTCTGCTCCGATCCAGGCGGCGAAACCGCCCATCGACCAGTGAATTCCGGATCTTTCTTGGCAGCGAACGCGGCGTAGGCCTCTGCCGAGTCTGCTGTCGCGAAGTTACCCGGTTGCGCGCGGGCCTCGTTGGCCAGTGCCTCCCGCATCGTGACGTTGGCGCCGTCGTTGAGCAGCGCCTTGCTCTGGGCCAGCGCGAACGGCGGCCCGGACGCCAGGCGGTCGGCAAGATCGTCGACGAACGCGTCGATCTCGTCGGTGCTCTTCACCCAGGTGACGAGACCCAGCGCGTGGGCCTCGGCGGCGTCGATCATCTCGGCGAGCAGCACGAGGCGCTTGGCCTGCTGCAGTCCGACGAGCTTGGGCAGCAGCCACGATCCACCCAGGTCGACCGAAAGGCCGCGCTTGGCGAAGATCTGGCAGAACCGCGACTCGGGGGTGGCCACCACCAGATCGCAGCCCAGAGCCAGGTTCCAGCCCGCGCCGACGGCGACGCCGGTGACCTTGGCGATCGTGGGCACCGCGAGTTCATGCAGCGCAAGCGCGACGTCGGTGAGCCGATCCAGCTTGTAGCGCGGGTGCACATCCTCGCCGCCTGCGATGTCAGCTCCCGAGCAGAACGCGGCACCGGCACCGGTGAGCACCACCGCACGCACGTCGCGGTCCCGTTTGAGGTCACGCAGCGCGTCGGCCAGCTCCACCCACAGCCGGGCGTCCAGCGCGTTCTTGCGTTCGGGCCGGTTGAGGGTCAACGTGCGCACCCCGTCGCGGTCCGACGAGAGCAGTACCCGGTCGTCACCCATCGTAGGCCGTCCCGATCGCGCCCTCGGCCCGCAGCTGCGCCAGTTCCTCTGGCGTGAAGCCCAATTCGGTGAGCACAGCGTCGGTGTGCTCACCCAGAGCCGGCACCGCCCCCATCGGCTGCTCGAAGCCGCTGATCACCGGCGGCGGGCGCAACGCCTGGATGTCGCCCTTGGCGGTGCTCACCGTGCGCCACCGATCGCGAGCGGTCAGCTGTGGATGGACCACGACATCGCTCGGCCGGTTGTAGCGGGAGTTTCCGATTCCCGCGGCGTCGGCGATCTTCTGGATGTCGACCAGATCCCGCTGAGCACACCACGACCCGATGGCTTCATCGAGGATGTCGCGGTGCCCGCAGCGACCGGGGTTGGTGGCAAGGCGCGGGTCATCGGCGAGGTCGGGCCGCTCGATGATCTCCCGTGCCACCCGCTGCCATTCGCGGTCGTTGGTGGTGCCGAGGACGACCGTCTGACCGTCACGGGTGGGGAACGCGCCGTAGGGCGCTACGGCAGGGGATCCGACCCCGAGTGGTTCCTGGTCGACGCCGGTGTGCTGGGTGTAGGTGAGCGCGTAGCCCATGACGTCGGTCATCACGTCGAACAGACTCAATTCGACCGACGGCGCCGCGGTCTCGGCGGGCCGACCACCGCGCCCGAACAGCAGGGCGACAATCGACATGGCCGCGTAGAGGCCGGTGGTGAAGTCAGCCAGCGCAGGGCCGGGCTTGGCCGGCATGCCGGGATATCCGGTGACCGCGCAGGATCCCGCCTCCGCTTGCACAAGAAGGTCGTAGGCACGCTTGTGGGAAATCGGCCCGCCGGGTCCGTAGCCGTCGATCTCGACGGGAATGACGCGGGGGTGGCGGACGGCGAGATCGGCGGGCGAGATGCCCAGTCGCGCCGTCGCGCCCGGCGCGAGATTCGACACGAACGCATCGGCGCGGTCGAGTAGCCGGTGCAGCACGTCGATACCCGCGGGCGACTTGGTGTTGAGGGTCACCGACTCCTTCCCGCGGTTGCACCACACAAAATGTGCTGCCAACCCCCCGGGCCCGTTGACGACGTCGTCGTAGTCACGCGCGAAGTCACCACCGATGGGGTTCTCGATCTTGACGATGCGGGCGCCGAAGTCGGCGAGCACCCGCGTGCACATCGGCGCGGCCACCGCCTGCTCCATCGCCACGACGGTGACGCCGGCAAGCGGTCCGGCGCTCGACTCTGGTGCTGTCACGGGTTCAGATAACCATGCCACCGTCGACCGGCAGTACCTGTCCGGTGATGTAGGACGCAGCGTCAGAGGCCATGAACACGAATGCGCCGGCGATCTCGGCAGGTTCGGCCCACCGTTTCAGCGGGATGCGCGCCATCATGTTCGCGGCGAACTTCTCGTTGGTGCGGATGGTCTCCGTCATCGGTGTGGCCGCCAGCGGCGCAAGCGCGTTGACCATGATGTTCTTCGAGGCGAGTTCGCGGGCAAGCGATTTGGTGAAGCCGATCAGTCCCGCCTTGGCCGCTGAATAGTTGACCTGGCCGAGGGTCCCGGTGAGACCGGCCGCCGAGGTCACATTGATCACGCGACCGGTTCCGTCGGTCGGCATGTGCGGCAGTGCGGCCTGCGTGCAGTGGAACGTGCCCATGACGTGGATGTCGAACGTCAACCGAAAGGTCTCGTCGGTCAGCTTCGGGAACATCGCCGGCGCCGTGACACCCGCGTTGTTGACCAGGATGTGCAGGGCTCCCCCACCCATCTCGGCAGCCTTGGCCGCGGCGGCATCGGCGGCGGCCCGGTCGGAGACGTCGAGCGTGCAGGAGTCGGCCGTGCCGCCCGCGGTTCGAATGCCTTCGGCGACAGCGGCAGCGGCCTCGCCGTTGATGTCGGTGACGAGCACCGCCGCGCCCGCCTCGGCCAAGGCCGCGGCGACAGCAGCGCCGATGCCACCGCCGGCACCCGCGCCGGTCACCATCGCGGCTCGGCCTGTCCGATCGAAGTAGCCCATCGGTAGGTACCGCTCCGTCTCAGTAGCTACGGGGAAGGCCGAGCACGTGCTCGCCCAGGAAGTTGAGGATCATCTCCTGACTGACCGGGGCGATCTTCATCAACCGCGCCTCACGGAAGTAGCGTGAGACGTGGTACTCCTCGGAGTAGCCCATGCCGCCATGCATCTGAAGAGCGCGATCGGCAGCACCGAATCCGGCGTCGGCACACAGATACTTCGCTGTATTCGCCTCGCGCCCACACGGTTTGCCGTTGTCGTAGAGCCACGTCGCCTTCCGCAGCACCAGCTCGGCGGCATCGAGCCTGGCCAGCGAGTCGGCCAGCGGGAACTGCAGCCCCTGATTCATCCCGATCGGACGGTTGAAGACCACCCGCTCGTTGCCGTACTTCACGGCCTTCTCCAGCGCGACACGGCCGATTCCGAGCGCTTCGGCCGCGATCAGCATCCGCTCGGGATTGAGGCCGTCGAGAATGTACTTGAACCCCTGGCCTTCCTCGCCGACGCGGTCTTCGACCGGAATCATCAGATCGTCGATGAAGAGTTCGTTGGAGCTGACCGCGTTGCGGCCCATCTTGTTGATCGGCCTGACCTCGACGTGGTCGCGGTCGAGGTCGGTCATGAACAGGGTCATGCCGTCGGTCTTCTTGGTGACCTGGTCGTACGGCGTGGTCCGGGTCAGCAGCAGGATCTTCTCCGACTCCATCGCCTTGGAGATCCAGACCTTGCGACCGTTGACCCGGTAGTGGTCCCCCTCCCGCTTGGCGAAGGTGGTGATACGCGAAGTGTCAAGCCCCGCACCGGGTTCAGTCACACCGAAGCAGACGTGCAGGTCGCCGTTGACGATTCGAGGCAGCGTCGCGGCCTTGAGTTCGTCGGAGCCGTGTTTGACCACCGGCTGCATGCCGAAGATCGACAGATGGATCGCGCTGGCGCCGTTCATCGCCGCCCCGGATCGGGAGACCTCTTCGAGCAGCAGGGTGGCTTCGGTGATGCCCATCCCATGCCCGCCGTACTCCTCGGGAATGGTCATCCCCAGCCAGCCGCCGCCGGCGATGGCGTCGTAGAACTCCTGCGGGAACTCGTGGTCCTGGTCCTTCTGCATCCAGTAGTGGTCGTCGAACCTGCCCGCCAGCTCCGCCACCGACTTACGGATCAGCTCCTGATCCTCGGTCAGTTCAAAACTCATGCCGTTCGGCATTGCTGCCCTCTCTGTGATGCGGCACCGCCGGAATTGCATTCCCGCAGGTCGTCTTTCGAGCTTTCTCTGCTGGAATGCAATTCCGGCGATCTGCTGCTCAGTCCTTGTTGCCGGTCAGTTCCTTGGCATTGGCCGCGAAGTCGGCGAAACTCGCGCCCCCGTGATCGTGCTTGCTCAGCGCTTGGATGGTGACGTCGTGGCCTTCGGAGGCTTTGCGCAGGGCGCCGACGGTGGCCTGGTCTTTGGGGACATGGGTGAACGGGTCCCAGTGATACCAGCGCATCGCGTTCTCGTAGGTCATCT
>NZ_JBAUJR010000123.1:0-13305 GCF_049683935.1 Mycobacterium sp.
GCAGATCAGGCCCGCCAGCGCATGCTGGCGGTGGCCGGTGCGGGTGCCGAAGCGGGTCCACCCGTCCAGGTCTCCGAGGACCGGCAGGCCGCGGTGGCCCCGGTGCCGCTGCGGGCCGACCTGTCCGGGTTCGATCTGAACGACACCGTCAAGGAGTTGCGCGCGGCCGCTTCCGAGGGGCTGCCCGAGGATCTGCGAGCCGAGGTCACCGGCGGGCCCGCGTTCGGCGCGGACATCGCCGACTCCTTTTCCGGCGCCAACTTCACGCTGCTCATCGTCACCGCCGCGGTGGTGGCGCTGCTGCTGATCATCACCTACCGCTCCCCGGTGCTGTGGCTGGTTCCGCTGCTGGTGATCGCGTTCGCCGACCGGGTCGGTTCCGTCGTGGGCGCCGCGGTCGCCGACGCGGTAGGGATGACGCCGGACGGCTCGACATCGGGCATCACCAGCGTCCTGGTGTTCGGCGCGGGCACCAACTACGCGCTGCTGCTGATCTCGCGGTACCGAGAAGAACTGGGGCAGCACCAGTCCCACCAGGACGCCCTGAACATCGCCGTCCGCCGCGCCGGACCCGCCATCCTCGCGAGCAATGCGACGGTGGTGCTGGCGCTGCTGACGCTGCTCCTCGCATCGTCGCCGAGCACCCGCAGCCTCGGCGTGCAGGCTGCTGCCGGACTGGTCGTCGCAGCGGTGTTCGTGCTGCTGGTGCTGCCGCCGCTGCTCGGCGTCTTCGGCCGGAAGCTGTTCTGGCCGTTCATCCCTGCGCTGGGAGACCGGGCGCTGACCGACAGCGGGATCTGGCATCGGGTGGCGGCTACGGTTGCGCGTCGACCCGCCCGGGTCGCGGTGGTCTCGATCGGCGCTCTGGCCCTGCTGTGCGCCGGTCTCATCGGCACCCCGATCGGCCTGTCACAGACCGAGCAGTTCCGCGTCCAGGCCGAATCCGTCGACGGGTTCGACACCCTGGCCGCGCACTTCCCCAGCGGGCTCACCGATCCCGCCACCGTGATCGCATCCACAGACCGCGCTGCCGACGTCCAGCGCGCTATCGACGACACACCGGGCGTCGTGTCGGCCACGCCTGCGGGGAGCGCAGCGAACGGGCTGAGTCAGTGGTCCGTCGTCCTGGCCGCCTCACCGGCTTCCGACGAGGCCTTCGAAACGGTTGACGCACTGCGTGATTCAGTGCAGCAGGTCGACTCGGACGCACTGGTCGGCGGCTCCGACGCCAAGGCGCGGGACGCGTCGGCGGCGGCCGCGTCGGATCGTGCGGTGGTGGTGCCCGCGATCCTCGCCGTGGTCCTGCTGGTGCTCTACGTGCTGCTCCGCTCGGCACTGGCGCCGCTGATCCTGGTCGCGGTGACGGTGCTGAGCGCGCTGGCAGCCCTCGGACTGGGCAGTTGGGCGAGCATGCACGTGTTCGGTTTCCCCGCGCTGGACAACACCGCACCGCTGTTCGCATTCCTGTTCCTGGTGGCGCTGGGCGTCGACTACACGATCTTCCTCGTGACCCGCGCCCGGGAGGAGACACCGCAGCACGGCACGCGGGAGGGCATCATCCGTGCGGTCTCGGCCACCGGCGCCGTCATCACCAGTGCCGGCATCGTGCTGGCCGCGGTGTTCTGCGTGCTCGGCGTGCTACCGCTGATCGTGCTGACCCAGGTCGGCATCATCGTCGGGCTGGGCATCCTGTTGGACACCTTCGTCGTGCGCACGGTGATCATCCCCGCGCTGTTCACCCTCATCGGGCCGCGGATCTGGTGGCCCGCGCTGCGCGAGCAGCCCCTCAGCTCCGACGAGGGTTCGAGCGGTCGCCACCGCGCCGGGGCGGTGGCGAACTCGTAGCGGCGGTGCCCCGCGTTCGGCAGGTAGCGTCGAAAGATGAGTCAGGCCCGAACCGTCGACGCCGAGTTGCCGCCGCTGCACATGCGGCGCGAGGCATTCGACCCGACACCGCAGCTGCGCGAGATCCGCGAGACCTCCGGTGTCACCACCTTCACCAATGCCTTCGGCATGCAGGTCTACCTCGTCACGCGCTACGACGACGTCAAGACCGTGCTGTCCGAGCACGCCCGGTTCTCCAACACCCGTCCGCCGGGCTTTGTCATGCCCGGGGCTCCCGAGATGTCCGACGAGGAGTTGGCCAGCGCCCGGGCCGGGAACCTGCTCGGGCTCGACCCACCGGAGCATCAGCGGCTGCGCCGGATGCTCACCCCGGAGTTCACCTTCCGCAGGATGAAGCGGCTACAGCCCCGGATCGTCGAGATCGTCGACGAACAGGTGGCGGCGATGGCGGCCGCCGGAGCACCCGCCGATCTGGTGGCGCACTTCGCCCTGCCGGTCCCGTCGCTGGTCATCTGCGAACTGCTCGGGGTGCCCTACGCCGACCGCGACGACTTCCAGCGACGCAGCGCACTCCAACTCGACCTGTCCATCCCGATGCCCGAGCGCCTCGAGTTGCAGACCGCGGGCAGGGCCTACATGAGATCCCTGGTCGAAGGCGCCAGGACGCACCCGGGCGAAGACATCCTCGGGATGCTCGTCCGCGAACACGGCAACGAGCTCACCGACGACGAGTTGATCGGGATCGCGGGTCTGCTGCTGCTGGCCGGCCACGAGACGACGTCGAACATGCTGGGACTGGGCACTCTTGCACTGCTGCGCCATCCTGAGCAGCTCGCGGCAGTCCGCGACGACCCGACCGCGGTGGCACCCGCGGTCGAGGAACTGCTGCGCTACCTGTCGATCGTGCAGACGGCGATCCCGCGGATCACCACCACCGACGTGGAGATCTCAGGGGTGCACATCCCCGCCGGGCAACTGGTGTTCGCCTCGCTGCCTTCGGCCAACCGCGACAGCCGATTCATCAACAACCCGGATGCTTTCGACATCGGTCGCGGGGCGATGGGTCACGTAGCGTTCGGCCACGGCGTTCACCACTGCCTGGGCGCGCCATTGGCCCGGATGGAGATGCAGATCGCCTTTCCCGCGCTGCTGCGCCGATTCCCCGGCCTGACGCTGGCCGAAGACTTCGAGGACGTGCAATTCCGCTCGTTCCACTTCATCTATGGGCTGAAGTCGTTGGAGGTGAGCTGGTAGTGAGGGTCTCAGCAGATCGCGAACTGTGCATTCAGGCCGGTAACTGCGTGATGGTGGCGGGTGAGGTGTTCGATCAGGACGACGACGGCATCGTGGTGGTCCTCGCCGATCCGGTGCCCGACGGCGAGCACGACCATGTCCGCGAGGCGGTCAAGTTGTGTCCGGCGAGCGCTCTGTCGTTGCCGGAGGGTTGACGTCGTCGCCGGGCAGGTCGATCACCCCTGAGCGCACCAGCATCACCAGGCTCACCACCAGCACCCACACCGGGAAGGCCAGTGTCATCCACAAGCTGATGTCGCTGGCCACCAGAACCGTCAGCGCGACAACGTAAGTCACGATCGCCAGCCAGCCGGGCATCAGCCGCGTGCGCAACCAGATGGTGGCCAACGAGATCATGAACACCCCGGCCATCCGCAACGCGTAGGTGTTGCTGAGCGCGGTGAGCAACCCCTGACCGAAAGCCGCGACCTCGGTGCGCGTGCTCTCCTCTGCGAGGAACTCCTTGCTCGCGAGCAGTCCGGCGCCGACGGCCGTGGCGACGAAGACCATTCCCAGGAACAGCAGCCCGCTGCCGATGAAAACGGTCGCGAAGAACTTGTCCTCGAGGGCGCCGAGGCCGTCGCGGACCACCCCGATGAACCACAGGAACGCGATACCCGAGAACGGCATCAGCACGACGGCGATTCGCAGGCGCGCGCTCGACCCGTCGACCCACTGCGAGCCGAGTTGGTCTGCTCCGGGCAGCGCAGTGCGGATCATCACCAGTGCCGTTCCGAAGAGCAAGGCGAACAGCACACCGGCGAAGGCCGCGGCCCGTGGGGTCGTCAGGCGGCGGAGGTGGCGGTCGACCGGGTGCGTCACGATCTCATCGTGGCACGCCGTCCCCGCCGGATCCGGTCGAACCGCCAGCGCCGCTTCAATCTCCGGCCGAGACAGGATCGTCGGCCGCCACCGTCTGATTTCCGCCGGCATTCTTGGCGCGGTACATCGCCGAATCGGCCCGCTCGATCAGCGCGCGCACTGCCACGCGTGCCTGATCCGGGTGATTGACCGCGGTCACGGCACCGATGCTGACGGTCGGCACCACCGCCGCATCACACTGCGCCACAGCCCGGTGCACGAGTTCGGCGACCCGACGCACGGCGTCGGGCCCGGCGTCGATCACCACGGCGAACTCCTCGCCGCCGGTTCGGGCGATCACCGAACTGACCCCGGCGTTCGACACCGCATCCCTCACGGCATTGGCCACCGCGACCAGGACCCGGTCACCGACGTCGTGGCCATGGCTGTCGTTGATGGCCTTGAACTTGTCGATGTCGACGGCGAGCACACCGACCTGCCCCCCGCCGTGAGACACCAGCTCTTCGCCGTCGACGTCGAGGCCGCGGCGGTTGAGAAGCCTGGTCAGAGGGTCGATCAACGCGTCGACCGCACCCATCCGCAGCGTCAGCAGATATGACTGCACGATCACCGGGACCCCGACCACCGTCGGCAACAGCACCAGTAGACGCACCGTGATCACGGCAACGGCTGCACCGTCCTGGAAGACAGCCAGCCCGTAGAACCATGCGAACGCGGCGACCGTGAAGCTGAGGTGCCACATCAGGGCACGCGGGCCGTGGAGCAGCACGATGTAGATGCCGTTGGCGGCGAGCAGAGCAAGACCCGGCATCGCGGTGAAAGCACTTGCGCAACAGAAGATCACCACGACCACCGACAGGTCGGCGTAGATCGCGAAGGCTGCCGACATTCGCTCGGAGGGCCACGGGCCGACGATCCAGACGATCCCGACCACGGCCGAGCTGACAGCGATCAACACCACGACGACCCGGCCGCCGGCCGGTCCACCGTCGAGCAATCCGCCCGCCAGCGTCAACAGGGCGGTAACGCCGTACATGACGCTGAAGGAGCCGATGAACACCTGATGCACCCACAGGACCCCATTGGCCCGCAGAAGTCGTGCGGTCCAATCGAATTCGAAGGGCTGCCGCCACCAGGTCAGCAGGTACTCACGAACCCCCTTGTCCATCGACCCCCCTGCGCAAGTCCTAAGGCTGACCGGGAAGGAGTCGGATCATCAGTCCGTTGGCCTCCGCCAGCAGCGTGCCACCGGGGTCACGCAGTTCGGCGTTGACGAAGGCCTTGCGGCCCTCGGCCTCGCGGACCCATCCCCGTGCGGTCAGCACCGTGTCGATCGGGGTGACGTTGCGATAGTCGACGTGCAGGAAGGCGGTCCGGCTGATCGGGCGCCCCGCGGCGTGGATCACCATGCCGAACACCGAGTCGAACAGCAGGGGCAGCACCCCGCCGTGCACGGCCGAGTTACCGCCGACCGAGAACCGACTGAACGTCACCTCGAGCTCGACCCCGTCCGGCGCGAACCTGATCGCCCGGTACGGCGGCATCAGCAGACTGCCGGCACCGGGGAGCGCCGGGACCCGGTTCGCAGGGCCGACGCCCTCGCCCGCCTCGAACGGCTCCAACAGCGAGACCAGTTTCTCGGCGGTGTCGGCGGCCTGCTCCCAGGTGTCGGCGTCGGGGTCGGCCGACACCGCCAGATCCTGCGCCCGGCGCATCGCGGTCAGGAATCGGCCGAACCCGGGGCCGGGCTCGACGGCCTCGAAGTTCGGGAACCCGCCGTGCCGGTCGTATTCGGGATCGACCGCCCTCGGGTCGGTCACCTAGCGGCCAGGATGTCGCGCCGCACGATCGTCTGATCCCGGCCGGGCCCCACGCCGATACATGAAACATGTGCTCCGGCAAGCTCTTCGAGGCGAAGCACGTAGTCGCGCGCCTTGGCGGGCAGATCGTCGAACTCACGCGCCGCGGAGATGTCCTCCCACCAACCGGGCATCTCCTCGTAGATCGGCTGGGCGCGGGCGATGTCGCTCTGGGTCATCGGCATCTCGTCGGTGCGTTTGCCGTCGACGGTGTAGCCGACGCAGATCGGCACCGTCTCGAGGCTGGACAACACGTCGAGTTTGGTGAGGAAGTAGTCGGTGATCCCGTTGACACGTGTTGCGTAGCGGGCGATCACCGCATCGAACCAGCCGCAGCGACGCCGCCTACCGGTCGTCACGCCGATCTCGCCACCGGTCTTGGCAAGGTACTCCCCGTACTCGTCGAACAGCTCGGTGGGGAACGGTCCGGAGCCGACACGTGTCGTGTACGCCTTGAGGATCCCGAGCACCGTGGTGATCCGGGTGGGCCCGATGCCGGACCCCACTGATGCCCCACCCGCGGTCGGATTCGACGATGTGACAAAGGGATACGTGCCGTGGTCGACGTCGAGCAGCGTGCCCTGCGACCCTTCCAGCAGCACCGTCTCACCTTGCTCGAGCGCGGCGTTGAGCAGCAGCCGGGTATCGGCAATGCGATGCGCGAACCCCTCCGCCTGCACCAGCAGCGCGTCGACCACCTCCGCGGGATCGAGTGCCTTTCGGTTGTAGATCTTGACCAGCACCTGGTTCTTGAAATCCAGTGCGCCCTCGATCTTCTCGGCCAGCAGCTTCGGGTCGAGCACATCGGCGACCCGGATCCCGATACGCGCGATCTTGTCCTGGTAGCACGGCCCGATTCCGCGGCCCGTGGTGCCGATCTTCTTGCTCCCCGCATACCGCTCGACGACCTTGTCGATCGCCACGTGGTAGGGCATCAGCAGGTGGGCGTCGGCGGAGATCAGCAGCTGCCCGGTGTCCACGCCGCGCGCCTCGAGACCCTGCAGCTCGGTGAGCAGCACCCCGGGGTCGACGACCACGCCGTTGCCGATCACGTTGGTGACGCCGGGGGTCAGGATGCCCGACGGGATCAGGTGGAGTGCGAAGTTCTCCCCCGACGGCAACACCACCGTGTGACCGGCGTTGTTACCCCCCTGGTAACGAACAACCCACTGGACACGGCCACCGAGAAGATCGGTGGCTTTACCTTTGCCCTCGTCGCCCCACTGGGCGCCGATGAGGACGATTGCCGGCATGGCGTAATCTCCCGCTGTCTCCCGCTCGTACTGCGCTCAATTACTCCGCAGCCGGTGAGTCACCTTATCCGACCTGATCGAGGCCCGTTTACAAGGAGCGGATTGGACGACACGCACGTTTTGGTTCTGCTCTTCGGGGGCCGTCGGGCTCCCCGGGCCCTGCGGGGGCTGCCGGTGCTCGACGCCGGCGTCGACCTCGATCCGATTCCCGCCTGTCGACGCCTCGTCGTGGTCGGCTCGCATGCCGATCTGGCGGCGGTGCTGACCCGGCTGCTGCGCGCCGATCGGCTCGACATCGAGGTGGCCCACGTGCGGAAACGGTGGCAGGGGCGGCGTGCTCGTACCGGCACCGCCACCCGGATTCCCCTGATCCGCGATGAAACCGGCACCGTCGTCGCTCAGCGGGCCGACTGGCTGCCCCAGCAGGGCGAACGCGTCATTCTCGGCGAAGCGGTGGTCGACGACGTGGTGCTGTTCGACGGGGAGGTCGCCGGTGTGCGGATAGAGCCCACGACGGCATTGCCCGGGCTTCGTGCCCGCGTCCTGTCCGGCCGCCGGTGGCCGCGGCGCTGGGTGACGGGTCGGGCCGCACAACTGGGCACGTCGGGCGCGCTAATCGTTCGGGACGGCAACCCTGCGCCACGACCGGCCCGGCGCTCCACGTTCTACCGTCACACCGAGGGCTGGCTCCGGGTCGACGGGCGGTAACCCCAGGTAGCGTGGTGCGGTGAGCATTCGGCCACTGCACCGGCCGGTGCGTCCCAGCCCGATCTTCCTGGCCATCGTCGCGCTCACCGGGGCCGGTGGCACGGTGGCGTGGCTCTCCGCGCAGCAGATCCGGCCACTGGCCTACGTCGGGGTGTTCGTCTTCGTCATCTTCGGCTGGCTGGTCTCGCTGTGTCTGCACGAGTTCGGGCACGCCTACACGGCCTGGCGGTTCGGCGATCGTGACGTCGCGGGGCGCGGCTACCTGACCCTGAACCCGCTGAAGTACTCCCATCCACTGCTCTCGCTCGGCCTGCCGGTGCTGTTCATCGCGCTGGGCGGCATCGGTCTGCCGGGTGGCGCGGTCTACGTGCAGACAGCCTTCATGAGCAAGCGACAGAAGACGCTGGTCAGCCTTGCTGGGCCGGCGGTCAACCTGGTGTTTGCGGTGGTACTGCTGACGCTGATCCGGCTGCTGTACGACCCCGCCCATTCGGTCTTCTGGGCGGGCATGGCGTTCCTGGCGTTCCTGCAGATCACCGCGCTGCTGCTGAACATGCTGCCGATCCCCGGCCTCGACGGGTACGGGGCACTGGAGCCGCACCTGAGCGCCGAGACGCAGCGTGCGCTGCAACCGGCCAAGCAGTGGGGGTTCTTCCTGCTGCTACTGCTGCTGCTCGCGCCGGGTCTCAATCAGTGGTTCTTCTCGGCGGTGTACTGGCTGTTCGATCTGTCCGGAGTCTCCAGCGCGCTGTCGGCCGTCGGCGGTCAACTGACGAGGTTCTGGTCGGCCTGGTTCTGAGCCGGCCGGCCGTAGATGGTGTCGGCCACCTCGCGCTTCTGTTGTCGCAGCAGTTGCGTCGTCCCCGGCCGGAAGCCGCCGCCGGTCGGTCGGTCCGGCACCTTCTCCAGGTCTTCCATCAGCGTCCATCCCGACCCGAGCTCGATCAACGACCGGTGTTTGGTGGCGTAGTAGTCCGGGCTGATCGAGACAGCCACCCCCGAGGCGCCTGCGGCCGCGGCGGCCATGTGGGGGTGGAACCGGGTGGAGATCCACGTCTGCTCGGCCGACACCGGAAGACCGTGGGTCCAGACGTCGACGAACGGGTAGAACCGCGCCCCCGGTAGCTCGTGCTCGATGAGGGCGTACACCTCGCGGTCAACCCGGGGGATGCCCTCCACGACACACACCTGGTCGCCGCGGACCTGCCATTGACGCAGCATCGACAGTGCGGCACCGGCGACGGCCCCGGTCCCCACGTCGTTCATGTCGGACTGCAGGCAGACCATGACCTCCGGAGCCGGCGCATCCGGCCATACGTCCTGAGGTCGGGAGATCCGGTGCAGTCCGAGGGCGAGGAACGCGTCGTCCACCCCCACCTCGATGCCGAGTACGTCGGCAGACGGGGTGTCCCGAACATCCACAACGTCGAACCGGTCGGCCAGCGCACCCAGCAGCGGCCCGGCTCCCGCAGGGTGCGGGGTCAGCCCCTGCCCCGACATCGCCGACCTGGCCCCCGAGAGGCGGGCAGCAGCAACGGCCCCCGCCAGCAGCCCGACATGCTGCGGCCAGAGGGCGTTGATGTACCCGCCGCCGACGACATGCACCACATCGAGCCGGGCCAGCGCCGCGATGCCCTGGTGCCAGCGGGGTGCCATCCCCGGATTGGAGATGGCGTGCTGCACCCACGATGCGACCTCCCACGGGTCGTCGGAGTTCGCCTCCCAGCACAACCGCCACAGCGTGTCGGTGAAACGGACCCGCGGGTGCGATTCCCCGAAGAGCATCTGGCAGGGACCGGGCGAGTGGGTGTCGACCCAGACCTCGGCATTCGGCGCGACGTCGTGCAGGTGCCGCAACCAGCCGTCGAGGATCAGCTCGTCACCGAAGTTCGGGAAGCCGGCGGTGGCAATCAGGTAGTACACAGGAGATTCCCAGTTTTCCGGCATCACGCGATGTTACCGACCCTGTTCCGGGGCCACGGCCTCAGCGGACTTGTCATTCATGCGATTCTCTGCATATATTCGGCCCATGGGTGCGGGACACGATCACGGTCATGCGGATGCCCGCGTATCCCGGATGCTCATCGCCGCGGCCATCCTGTCGGTCTTCTTCATCGTCGAGCTGACGACCGCACTGACGATCAACTCGATCGCACTGCTGGCCGACGCCGGCCACATGCTGACCGACCTGGTGGCGATGTTCATGGGCCTGACCGCGGTGCTGCTGGCACGCCGCGGCAGTTCCTCTCCCGCCCGGACCTACGGCTGGCACCGCGCCGAGGTGTTCACCGCGGTCGCCAACGCGGTCCTCCTGCTCGGAATGGCCAGCTTCATCCTCTACGAGGCGTTCCAGCGACTCGGCGACGCACCCGAGATCCCCGGCGTGCCCCTGATCGTCGTCGCGCTGGCCGGGTTGCTGGCCAACGCCGCGGTGGTGCTGCTGCTGCGGTCCCACGCCAAGGACAGCCTCGCGGTCAAGGGCGCCTACATGGAGGTGATGGCCGACACCGTCGGGAGTATCGGCGTGCTGATCGCCGGCATCGTCACCCTCACAACCGCCTGGCCCTACGCCGACGTCGTCGTCGCCGTGTTCGTCGCGCTGTGGGTGCTGCCCCGAGCCTTCTCCCTCGCCCGGGCCGCGCTGCGCATCCTGTCCGAGTCCTCACCCAGCCACATCGACGTCGACGAGCTGCGTACGGCGCTCTGCGCGGTCGAAGGAGTCAGCGAGGTCCACGATCTGCACGTGTGGACTCTGGTGCCGGGCAAGGACATGGTCACCGCACACCTGACCAGCCAGCGAGACTCCGCGCTGGTGCTCGACGACGCCCGGGCCGTGCTGACCGCGCGCGGCCTCGACCACTCCACGGTCCAGGTCGAGCCACCAGACACGGCCGCCGACTGCGAGTGCGAGAGCAGCAAGCAGTAACCGACCCGGGTCAGGACAGCCCGAGCTCCACGCGGGCGGCGGGGTCACAATCGTCGAGCAGGTCCAAACAGCGTTGGTATTCGGGCTCCTCGCCGATCGCGTCGGCGGCGCGGGCCAGCGCGGCCACGCACCGCAGAAAGCCCCGATTGGGTTCATGGCGATAAGGCACCGGGCCGAAACCCTTCCACCCGTTGCGGCGCAACTGGTCGAGTCCACGGTGATATCCGGTGCGCGCGTAGGCGTATGCGGTGATCGCCTTGTCGGCGGCGAGCGCCTCCTCGGCGAGCAGCGCCCACGCGATCGAGGCCGTCGGATGCGCCGCGGCCACGATGGCCGGGTTCTCCGCGGCATCCAATTCCGCCTCGGCGGCGGGATCACCGGGCAGCAATACAGGTTCCGGTCCGAGGAGATCGCCCATCCGAGTCATGGACCCATTGTGCAGTGCGGCCGTGGGCACTCGTCACCGCGGATGGATAAGCTTCGCCCGTAGCTTCTGTCCGGTGTAGGACCAGGGAGGATTTCAGCAGGGATGTCGAACCCCACAGGGCCTGACCGACCCGAGGACGCCGACGAGTCGGCGAAGCCGGCCGACGACGAGGCGCAGGCGGCAGGCGGGGACGCCGAGACCGAGATCCTGCCCGAATCGGATAACGAGCACGAACCCGCGACCGAGGTGATGGCGCCCGCCGACCCCCACGCCGAGGCTCCTCCCGAGGAACCCGCCGAACGGCGGTTCACCGCGCCGTCCGGGTTCGACGCGGGTTCCACCCAGATCATCAATCGGCCTCCCGACCCGGCCACCGAGGTGTTCTCGGCGACCGACAGCGGTCAGACCGAGGAATTCGCTGCACAGAAACCCGTCATCCCCCAGATGATCCCGCCGCGCGGGGAGGCCCCGAAGCCGCCCAAGAGGCGACGCAGCTGGGGCTGGGTCGCGGCCATCGTCCTGATCATCGCGGCGCTGGCGGCCATCGCGATCCTCGGCACGATCCTGCTCACCCGCACATCCACGCCGGCGGTGTCCCAGGAGGACATGGTCCGCTCCACCATCGAGAACTTCGACGTCGCGGTGCAGAACGGCGACCTGTCCACGCTGCGGAGCATCACCTGCGGAACCACCCGTGACAGCTACGTCCGCTACAACGAGAAAACCTGGACGGACACGCACGCGCGGGTGGCCGCCGCCAAGCAGTACCCCGTGGTCGCCAGCATCGACGAGGTGGTGATCAACGGTGACCACGCCGAGGCCAACGTCACCACCTTCATGGCGTACGCACCACAGACCCGTTCGACGCGCAGCTTCGATCTGGAGTTCCGCGACGACCAGTGGAAGATCTGCCAGGCCCCAGCCAGTTAGGCGGTGACGCTCCGGCCCGCGCTGTGCAGGTCGTTGCAGGCCTCCACGACGCGCTCCGCCATTCCGGCTTCGGCCTTCTTGAAGTAGCTGCGCGGGTCGTAGACCTTCTTGTTGCCGACCTCGCCGTCGATCTTGAGCACGCCGTCGTAATTGCTGAACATGTGCCCGGCGATGGGCCGGGTGAACGCGTACTGGGTGTCGGTGTCGACGTTCATCTTGACCACGCCGTACCTCAGTGAATCCTCGATCTCGGACTTCAGCGAGCCGGACCCACCGTGGAACACGAAGTCGAACGGCTGGGAACCCTCCGGCAACCCGAGCTTGGCGGAGGCGACCTTCTGGCCTTCGGCGAGCACCTCCGGACGGAGCTTCACATTGCCGGGCTTGTAGACACCGTGCACGTTGCCGAACGTGGCGGCCAGCAGGTACTTGCCGTGCTCACCGGCCCCGAGCGCCTCGATGGTCTTCTCGAAGTCCTCGGCGGTGGTGTAGAGCGTGTCGTTGATCTCTGCTTCGACGCCGTCCTCTTCGCCGCCCACCACGCCGATCTCGATCTCGAGGATGATCTTCGCCGCGGCCGCCTGCTTGAGGAGCTCCTGGGCGATCGAGAGGTTCTCGTCGATCGGCACGGCCGAGCCGTCCCACATGTGCGACTGGAACAGCGGGTTCTGCCCCTTGGCGACCCGTGCGGCCGAGATCGCCAGCAGCGGCCGGACGTAGGTGTCGAGCTTGTCCTTCGGGCAGTGGTCGGTGTGCAGCGCGACGGTGATCGGGTACCTGTCGGCGACCACATGGGCGAACTCCGCCAACGCCACCGCGCCGGTGACCATGTCCTTGACGCCGAGTCCGGACGCGAATTCCGCACCACCGGTGGAGAACTGGATGATGCCGTCGGAGCCGGCATCCGCGAAACCCTTGATGGCGGCGTTCACGCTCTCCGAACCGACACAGTTGATGGCCGGGAAAGCGAAGGAGTGCTCCTTGGCACGGCCCAGCATCTCGGCGTAGACCTCGGGCGTGGCGATGGGCATAACTGTTCCTCTCGGCTGGCCTGGCTGTACTGGCAGTATCTCAAGAACGTTTGAACATCACACGGTCAGCACCATCCGGTAGCGAGCGCGGCCGGTGTCCATCGCGGCGTAGGCCTCGGCCGCCTGGGCCAGCGGGCGCTCCTCGATGAGCGCCCGCACGCCGGACAGCAGCGCGAAGTGCAGCGTCTCCTCCACGGCGCGCGACGGGGCC
>NZ_JBAUJR010000124.1:0-3132 GCF_049683935.1 Mycobacterium sp.
GGTGCACCGTGCCCACTGCCCGGTAGCGGTGGTGCACGACGAGAACACGACCGTGCCGGCAGCCGACGCCCCGGTCGTGGTGGGGGCCGACGGGTCAGCCGCCGCGGAACCGGCGATCGAGATCGCCTTCGGGGAAGCCGCCCGGCGGGGGGTGGAGCTCGTCGCGGTGCGCGCGTGGTGGTCACCCGGCGCGTTCGAGCTGCCCGGGATCGACTGGGAAGAGGTGCGTCCCGACGTCGAACGGGAGCTGTCCGGGCAGCTGGCCGGATGGCAGCAGCGCTACCCGGAGGTCCCGGTGCGCGCCGTGGTGGTGCTCGATCAGCCCGCACGTCGACTGATCGAGCACTCCGAATCCGCCCAGTTGCTGGTCGTCGGCAGCCACGGCTACGGAGCCGTGGCGAGCGTGCTGCTGGGGTCGGTCAGCTCCGCGGTGGTCCAGGCGGCCCGGGTGCCTGTCATCGTCGCCCGGCAGTGACCGTCGCCACGGCCGATACCCGCTGGACAATGCGCGCATAATTGTTTCCGATGACTGGCCCTGCCGCTGTTGCCCGTAAACCCGTGATCCTCACCGTCGACGACGACCCCGCGGTCTCTCGTGCGGTCGCTCGCGACCTGCGCCGCCACTACGGCGAGAAGTACCGCATCGTGCGCGCCGAGTCCGGCCCCGACGCCCTGGAGACGCTCAACGAACTGAAGCTGCGCGGTGAGACGGTCGCGGTGTTCGTCGCCGACTACCGGATGCCGCAGATGAGCGGCATCGAGTTCCTCGAGGCGGCGATGGACATCTTCCCGATGGCCCGCCGGGTGCTGCTCACCGCCTACGCCGACACCCATGCCGCCATCGACGCGATCAACGTCGTCGACCTCGACCACTACCTGCTCAAGCCGTGGGATCCGCCGGAGGAGAAGCTCTACCCGGTGATCGACGGGCTGATCGATGCGTGGCGGGCCACGGGCGAGCGCGCGATCCCGCACACCAAGATCATCGGACATCCGTGGAATGCCCGATCCTCGGAGGTGCGCGAGTTCCTGGCCCGAAATCGGTTGTACTACACCTGGTTCCGCGCTGACGAGCCGAAGGGCAGGCAACTGCTGGACGCGGCCGGGCTCGACGAGATGACGCTTCCGGTGGTGATCACCGAGCAGGGCGAGACGCTGGTGGCCCCCACCGACGCGGAGCTCGCGGCGACGCTGGGACTGACCACCACCCCGGCGGACGATTTTTACGATCTGGTGGTCATCGGCGGCGGCCCGGCCGGCCTGGCGGCGGCGGTCTACGGCGCATCCGAGGGCCTCAAAACGGTTCTGATCGAGCGCACCGCGACCGGCGGCCAGGCAGGACAGAGCTCCCGCATCGAGAACTACCTCGGGTTCCCGGACGGCCTGTCCGGGTCTCAGCTCGCCGAGCGGGCCCGGCGGCAGGCCGAGAAGTTCGAAGCGGAGTTGATCACCGCGGCCGAGGTCACCGCGCTGGAGATCGACGGCGTCGCCCGCACGGTGCACCTGTCCGACGGCAGGTCGATCGGCGCCCGCGCGGTGATCCTGGCCATGGGTGTGGAGTACCGGCAGCTGGCCGCGGAGGGCTGCGACGGTCTCACCGGCGCCGGTGTGTACTACGGCGCGGCCACAACCGTGGCCGCCGAATGTGAGGACGACGAGGTCTACGTCATCGGCGGGGCCAACTCGGCCGGGCAGGCCGCGATGTTCCTGGCCCGGACCGCGAAGTCGGTGACGATCGTCTGCCGGCGGACTCTCGAGGACTCGATGTCGCACTACCTGATCCAGCAGATCAGGGCGCAGGACAACATCAAGGAGATGACACACACCGTCGTGCACGCCGCCAAGGGCGACGGTCACCTCGAGGGCATCTGCCTGGAGAACACCCAGACCGGGGCGCGGGAGGATTACACCTGCGGGCGGATGTTCATCTTCATCGGCGCCGAACCCCGTACCGACTGGCTCGACGGTGTGGTGGTGCGCGACGACCACGGCTTCATCCTGTCCGGCCCGGATCTGCGCGACGTCAGCGGTTGGACGCTGGAGCGGCCGCCACACCATCTCGAATCGAGTGTGCCCGGCGTGTTCGTCGCCGGGGATGTGCGCGCCGAGTCGGCCAAACGAGTCGCCGCAGCCGTCGGCGAAGGGTCGATGGCGGTCATGCTGGTGCACCGCTACCTCGCCGAGACATAACGCCATGCCCCACGGCGGAAGCCTCTGGGTGGAATCCTCACCCGGTGATACGCGTTTCATTTCGTTACTGCCGTTGGAAGCGCCAGAAGCCAGAACCTGATGCTGGAAGGATCCCCATGGGCGAGAAGTGCCTGCCCGACGAGTTGCGCACCCTGTTCCTCTTCGAGGCGCTGACCGACGAGCAACTGCAGAAGTTGTGCGAGAACGGCCACATCGCCACCTTCGACACCGGCCCGATCCACATCGAAGGTGAGCCGGCGACCTGCTTCTACGTGCTCATCGACGGCGAGCTCGTGATGTCGAAACGCTCGGGCGGGGTCGACATCGAAACCAATCGGACGTCGCAGCGCGGGGTGTACTGCGGAGCCTGGTCGGCCTACATTCCCGGCGAGGAGCACGTCTACCAGGCGTCGGTCCGGGTGACCCGCCCGTCACGGTTCTTCGTGCTGGATGCCAACGCCTTCGCCGACTTCATGCAGAAGGAGTTCCCGATGGCGGTGCACCTGCTGGAGGGTCACATGGTCGGTGGCCTGCGGCAGCGGCAGATCCTCGGCCAGCGGGAGAAGCTGCTGGCTCTGGGCCAGCTGTCGGCGGGGCTGACCCATCAGCTCAACAACCCGGCGGGCGCGACCGCCCGCGCGGTCGCCGACCTACGTGAGGGTGTGGGCAAGATGCGCCACAAGCTCGCGATGCTGGCCGACGGGAAGTTCACCCCGGCGGCGCTGAAGGTGCTGGTCAGCATTCAGGACGAGGTCGCCGAGCAGGTGGCCAAGTCGAAGTCGGAGGAGCTCTCGGCGCTGGAGACCTCGGACCGAGAGGATCAGATCGGAGACTGGCTCGAGGACCACGGGATCGGCGCGGCGTGGGACTACGCGCCGACCTTCGTGGAGGCCGGGCTCGACGTCGACTGGCTGGAGCGGGTGGAGTCGTCGATCGACGACG
>NZ_JBAUJR010000125.1:0-2289 GCF_049683935.1 Mycobacterium sp.
GGCCAGCACCGCGACGGGGTCGAAAGCCCGCGGGCTCCAGCGGGCCGCGAGGGCAGGGTGGATCGGGACTGAGGTGTCGGCCAACCGGCCGGCGGGTGCGTCGGGCACGGTCGCGACGCTACCGGCGGGATTAATCGGATGCGGGCAGCCTTTATCCTTTATGGGCATCCCCCCGGCAATGGAAGGTTCAGTAGTGGCGCTCGTCGTACAGAAATACGGCGGATCCTCGGTGTCCGACGCCGATCGAATCCGTCGTGTGGCCGAGCGCATCGTCGAGACCAAGAAGGCGGGCAACGACGTCGTTGTCGTCGTCTCTGCGATGGGCGACACCACCGATGAGCTGATGGACCTGGCCAAACAGGTCTGCCCGGCGCCGCCGGCTCGCGAGCTGGACATGCTGCTGACCGCGGGCGAACGCATCTCCAACGCGCTGGTGGCGATGGCCATCGAGTCGCTCGGCGCGCAGGCCCGATCGTTCACCGGATCCCAGGCCGGCGTGATCACCACCGGCACCCACGGCAACGCCAAGATCATCGACGTCACCCCCGGGCGGCTGCGTCAGGCGCTCGACGACGGCCAGATCGTGCTGGTCGCCGGATTCCAGGGTGTCAGCCAGGACACCAAAGACGTCACCACGCTAGGCCGCGGCGGGTCGGACACCACCGCGGTCGCGGTGGCGGCCGCGCTCAAGGCCGATGTGTGCGAGATCTACACCGACGTCGACGGCATCTTCACCGCAGATCCGCGCATCGTTCCCGATGCCCGCCGGCTGGACACCGTCTCCTTCGAGGAGATGCTGGAGATGGCCGCCGCCGGTGCCAAGGTGCTGATGCTGCGTTGCGTGGAGTACGCGCGCCGCTTCGACCTGCCCATCCACGTCCGGTCGTCGTACTCCGACAAACCCGGCACGCTCGTCAAAGGATCGATGGAGGACATCCCGATGGAAGACGCCATCCTCACCGGAGTCGCGCACGACCGCGGCGAGGCCAAGGTCACCGTCGTCGGACTGCCCGACGTCCCCGGCTACGCCGCCCAGGTGTTCCGCGCGGTCGCCGACGCCGACGTGAACATCGACATGGTTCTGCAGAACATCTCGAAGGTCGAAGACGGCAAGACCGACATCACGTTCACCTGCTCGCGGGAGAGCGGGCCCGGCGCCGTGGAGAAGCTGACCTCGCTGCAGGACGAGATCGGCTTCACCCGGGTGCTCTACGACGACCACATCGGCAAGGTGTCGCTGATCGGCGCGGGCATGCGGTCGCACCCCGGTGTGACGGCAACCTTCTGTGAGGCACTCGCCGAAGCGGGCATCAACATCGACCTGATCTCCACCTCCGAGATCCGCATCTCGGTGCTGATCAAGGACACCGAACTCGACAGTGCAGTGGCCGCGCTGCACAGCGCGTTCGGACTCGGCGGCGATGAAGAAGCCGTCGTGTACGCGGGAACGGGGCGCTGAGAACATGGCGGGGCGAGCGAAGCGACGGGATCTGAAATGGTGAGCATAGGTGTAGTCGGAGCGACCGGCCAGGTCGGCCAGGTGATGCGGAAACTGTTGGCAGAGCGCGACTTCCCGGCCACCGAGGTGCGGTTCTTCGCCTCGGCGCGCTCCGCCGGAAAGAAGCTGGAGTTTCGCGGTCAGGAGATCGAGGTCGAGGACTCCGAGACCGCCGATCCGTCCGGCCTGGACATCGCGCTGTTCTCCGCGGGCGCGACGATGTCGCGGGTGCAGGCACCGCGATTCGCGGCCGCGGGTGCGGTGGTGGTCGACAACTCGTCGGCGTGGCGCAAGGATCCCGACGTACCGCTGGTGGTGTCCGAGGTCAACTTCGCGCGCGATGCCCACAACCGTCCGAAGGGCATCATCGCCAACCCGAACTGCACCACGATGGCCGCGATGCCGGTGCTCAAACCGCTGCACGACGAGGCCGGCCTGGTGCGGATGATCGCCTCGACGTACCAAGCGGTTTCGGGCAGCGGGTTGGCCGGGGTCGAGGAACTGTTCGGTCAGGCCAGCGCCGTCGTCGCCGACAGCCAGGAACTGGTGCACGACGGTGGCGCGGTCGCCTTCCCGGCGCCCGACAAGTACGTCGCACCGATCGCGTTCAACGTGGTGCCCCTTGCCGGATCGATCGTCGACGACGGATCCGGCGAGACGGACGAGGATCAGAAGCTGCGCAACGAGAGCCGCAAGATCCTCGGCATCCCCGATCTGGCCGTCTCCGGCACCTGCGTGCGGGTGCCGGTCTACACCGGACACTCGCTGTCGATGAATGTGGAGTTCTCGCA
>NZ_JBAUJR010000126.1:0-4534 GCF_049683935.1 Mycobacterium sp.
CCGCGGGCGGCCGCGGCGCCGTTCCTGCAGGTGAGTGGCCGCGCCAAGGTGCTGCGCAACATGGCCGCCACCCAACTCGGCATTCCCGGTGAGATTCTCGACGTCGTCGACCTCGCGCCGACGTTCACCGCGGAACGCACCGAAGAAGCGTTGCAGGGCACCGGAATCGCCGTTCCGGAGTTCGCGTCCTATGCCCCGCAGTTGTGGCGCTACTGGGTCGAGCACCTCGATCCCCAGCGCGCCCGGCGGGACGACCCCGAGGGTCCGCTGGTCGGTAAGCACGTGATCATCACCGGCGCGTCCAGCGGCATCGGTCGGGCATCGGCGATCGCGGTGGCCGCGCGCGGTGCCACGGTGTTCGCGCTGGCGCGCAACGCCGAAGCCCTCGACGGACTGATCGCTGAGATCCGCGCCGCCGGCGGCGACGCGCATGCGTTCACCTGTGATGTCACCGATTCCGCGGCGGTGGAGCACACCGTCAAGGACATTCTCGGGCGCTTCGGCCACGTCGACTACCTGGTCAACAATGCCGGACGGTCGATCCGGCGGTCGGTGGTCGCATCCACCGACAGGCTCCACGACTACGAACGTGTGATGGCGGTCAACTACTTCGGCCCGGTCCGGATGGTGCTGGCGCTGTTACCACACTGGCGCGAACGGCAGTTCGGTCACGTGGTCAACGTGTCGAGCGCCGGGGTTCAGGCCAGCAGCCCGAAGTACAGCGCCTACATCCCCAGCAAGGCCGCACTCGACGCGTTCGCCGAAGTTGTTGGCAGCGAGACACTGTCGGATCACATCACGTTCACGACGATCCACATGCCGCTGGTCAAGACGCCGATGATCGCGCCGTCACGTAGGCTCAACCCGATGCCGCCGATCTCCCCCGAACACGCCGCCGCCATGGTGGTCCGCGGCCTCGTGGAGAAGCCCGCGCGCATCGACACACCGGTCGGCACGCTGTCCGACCTGGGGTCCTACTTCACCCCCAGGCTGACCCGCCGGGTACTGCATCAGCTGTACCTGGGCTACCCCGACTCGGCTGCGGCACGTGGCGTTTCGGTCACCGACCCGTCGCCTTCCCCGGTGCGACGGCCCAGGCGTCCGGCACGGCCGGTCCGGTCGCTGCGAGTCCCCCGTACCGTCAAGAGGGCGGTGCGGTTGGTTCCCGGCGTGCACTGGTGAGCGGGGCGCGCCTGCCGCTGTTCCTCGACGTCGACACCGGCGTCGACGACGCGATGGCGCTGGCGTATCTGTTCGGCAGCACCGACGCCGATCTCGTGGGCATCGCCTCCACCGCGGGAAATGTTCCCGTGCAGCAGGTTTGTGAGAACAACTTGGCCCTTCTGGAGCTGTGCGGGATCAGTGTGCCGGTGTCGATGGGCTCGCCGGATCCGCTCAGCACGCCACTGCGGACGGCGGAGGACACCCACGGACCGCACGGTCTGGGTTACGCCCGGCTACCGACACCGACCACCGACCTCACCGAGTACGACGCCGCCGAAGCGTGGGTGCGGGCCGCCCATGCCCACCCCGGCGAGTTGGTGGGAGTCGCCACCGGTCCGCTGACCAACCTTGCGCTGGCGCTGCGCGCCGACCCCACACTGCCCCGGCTACTGAAGCGGTTGGTGATCATGGGCGGCGCGTTCGACTACCGCGGAAACACCACCCCGGTTGCCGAATGGAATGTCATCGTCGACCCGGAGTCCACGGCCGAGGTGTTCGCGGCATGGAATTACGCTGGCCCAGATCATCTGCCGATCGTGTTGGGGCTCAACGTGACCGAGAACATCGCGATGACCCCGGAGCTGCTGAGCAAGCTGGCCGTTGCCGCCGGATCCCCGTCGACACCGATGAGCGTGCACGACGAGCGGGGCACGGGGTCGACGGCGTCCAATCCGCTGATCCGGGTGCTCGAGGACGCGATGCGCTTCTACTTCGAGTTCCACCACGACCAGGGCGAGGGCTACCTGGCCCACCTGCACGACCCGCTGGCAGCGGCGGTCGCGCTGGACTCCGAACTGGTGCGGTGCCGGGCGGCCGCGGTCGACGTCGAGTTGACCGGCACGTTGACCCGCGGCATGACGATCGCCGACTGGAGTGGGCACTGGGGCCGAGAGCCCAACGCGCTCATCGGTGTCGACGTCGATCCTGCGGCGTTCTTCGACCGGTTCATCACCCGGGTCGGTGCCTTCGCCCGGCGACTGGACTGACCTCAGTCGTCGGTCACGGTCAGCGTGACGTCGATGTTGCCCCGGGTCGCGTTGGAGTAGGGGCAGACCTGGTGGGCCTTCTCGGCCACCTGCCGGGCCGTCTCATGGTCGACGTTCGGCAAGGTGATCTCCAATTCGACGGCCAGACCGAAACCGCCGTCGTCTTTCTGGCCCAACAGGACCCGGGCCCCCACCGAAGAGTCGGAGACGTCGACCTCGTCCTGCCGGCCGACCAACCGCAGCGCGGAGTGATAGCAGGCGGCGTAGCCGACGGCGAAGAGTTGCTCCGGGTTGGTGCCGTTTCCGCTGCCGCCCATCTCCGTCGGGATGGCGAGGTCGAGGTCGAGCGTGCCGTCCGAGGTCCGGCCGTGGCCGTCACGGCCTTCTCCGATGGCGAACGCCTCTGCGGTGTACAAGGTTTTCATGGTTTTCATGCGATTTCCTTTCGGTTGGAATCGACGAGCGTGTGGGTGAGCGTCGTGACCGCAGAACGCAGATCTGCGGCCTGCTCGACGGTCAGGCCCGTCAACGGGAAGAGTTTTTCGGGAATGCACTGAGCTTTGTGTTGCAGTCGGCGGCCCTCGGGGGTCAGCGTGACCTCGACCTGACGTTCGTCGTCGGTGCGCCGTTCCCGGCTGACGAGTCCGGCGGCCTCCAGGCGTTTCAGCAGCGGCGAGAGGGTCCCGGAGTCCAACTGCAGGCGCTCACCGAGATGACCGACCGAGACTCGGCCCTCTTCGTGGAGTACCAGCAGCGCCAGATACTGCGGATAGGTGAGGCCCAACTCCGCCAGGAGCGGTCGGTAGGCCGCAGTCATCGCGCGCGACGCCGAATACAGCGCGAAGCACAGATGGTCGTCGAGACCCAGAGATGTCATGGCCTGAACTATAGTCCGCAATCAAATTGTGCGCAATCAAATTGGGCATCACTCGTAAACCCCCTCGAGGTACCACCGCCGCTGCCGATAACACAGCAGGAGCGCCTCCACCGGCGCCTGCGCCCGGTCACTGCCGAGCAGCACCTGCACCCGGGCCGTACGGCCACGTTTCAGCGTGGGGTCCCACCAGCGTTCGTCCACCGGCCAGGGGCCGGCCCACCAGGACAGCCGACCCTTGCGACCGGGCGCATCCAGCCGGAACGGATCTGCGGAGAACAATCCCCGTGAGGTGACCCGCACCGCGTTGCCCTCGGCGTCGAACAGTTCGACGGGATCGTCGAGCAGTACCGTCGGCGACGGCTCGGGCAACTGTCCCGGCCACGGCTGGTCCGGATTTGACTGTGGCACAAGCTCATCCCCGAGAGGAGTCAGGGTGACTCGTTCGGCCGGCCCACGCCCCCCGCTGAGCACCGGAACCTTGACCGCGTCGGGACCCAGCAGCCCCTGCACCCGGACAAGAGCCCGCCGAGCACGCAGCCTGTCCTCCTCCCCCACCCCACCCCACAGCGGCAGCTGCAAGGCCTCCGCCGACACCACCTCCACCGGGCGCAACCGCAGCACCGTGATCGGCGCGCCGGGCCGGTCTCCCTCGTTACGCCGATTCAGCCAACCGTCGAGTTGCCAGCGCACCCGGTCGGCGGTGGCGTCCTCGGTCAGCGGCTCGGCGCATCGCCAGACACGTTCCAGCTCTTGCCCGTTGGCTGTCACAGCGTGGATTGCCAGCCTGGTGCATCCCACTCCCGCAGCCTCGAGACTGCGGTGCAGCCCACCGGCCAGCGAGCGCCCGGCGAAGGCCGCCGCGTCCACCCGGTCGATCGGCGGATCACAGTCCATCACCGCGTCGAGTTCGGATTCGGGCTCCCGCCCCGACGGCCCACGGGCAGGCTCCCCGCGGGCCAGGCGGTGCGCGGTGATGGCATCAGCCCCGAACCGGGACGCCACATCGCTTCGGGGAAGTTCGGCGAACTGCCCGATCGTGCGGATCCCCATGCGCCACAGCAGATCCGCCAGACCCTCACGGGTGACAGGCGCCAGACTGGGTTCGGCGGCCAGCTGCCGGATCGACATCGGCGACAGGAACAGCGCGTCCTGACCCGAATCGACGATCCTGCCCGCCCGTGCGGCGAACACGGCGGTGGGCAACTGATCGGCGATGCCGACCTGACATTCGGCGCCGGCCGCGGCCACCGCGTCGACCAACCGTTCAGCGACGGCCTGCTCGGAACCGAAGTACCGGGACGCACCGCGCACCGACAGCACCAGCAGGCCGGGGCGCAGCACCTCCGCACGCGGCACCAGGTCGTCCACCGCAGCCGTGACGTGCTCGAAATGCCGGGCATCGCGCGCGGGATCGGCGGTGACGACGTGCAGTTCCGGGCATCGGGCC
>NZ_JBAUJR010000127.1:0-1625 GCF_049683935.1 Mycobacterium sp.
GGCCGTCGGAACCGGTGCGACCGGCGGGCGCACCGCTGAACAACCCGCTGCTCTGGGTGGGTCTGCTGGCGGCGGGCACCCTCACCGCGATGGCCTTGCGGCGCGTTCGACGCGCGCAGATCGCCGCGCTCGGTCCCGCGGTGATGACGCTCGTCGCGTTCGCCACCGCGCTGGTGCTGCTGGTCGGATCTTTTGTCGCCGCGCCGGTGCGCCGGCCCGCCGGTTCACTGGCGATGACGAACCTGAACCGGATCGCATCGACCCAGGTGTGCGGGTTGGCCGACGACATCGAGCTGTTGCCCGACGGCGAAGTGCTGGCAGCGGCGGGACCGGGTGTCCAGCCATCCGGTTTCGCCGCGCTGGCGGGCTTCTATCCCGGCGCACCTCCCCCGGACCCACCGGGATCCGGCACGTCGGCTCACATGTGGGGCAGTTGGACCGCCGACGGCCCGGCCACCGCGGAGATCACCACCGAATGGTTCGTGCTGCCGCCACTGGCACCCGACGCCGGAGTGGCCCTGTCCATTTCAGGACGCACCTCCGGTGCCAACACGCTGCGTCTGGAGTTCGGCAGGACGGACGGCGCAGACGTGACGGTGCTCGGTTCGGGCGCGCCGGTCGACCGACCGGCCTCCGACGAGGATCCCGAGCATCCGCTGTGGCGGTCGGTGGGGGTCGACTCCGCCGGCGTCCCCGCCGGCGCCGACCGGGTACGTATCCACGCCGTCGACGGCCGCACCGACGAGGCGGGCTGGCTGGCCTTCACCGGCCCACGGTTACGCACCAGCATTCCGCTCAACGACTTCCTGGCCGACAACGGACCGGTGCTGATCAGTTGGCCGATGTCGTTCCTGTTCCCCTGCGTGCAGAACATCGCCGAGGTCTCCGGCGGACTGGCGCAGACGCCGCGCACGGTGATCGAATCGCCCCGCCCCTGGTTCACCGAGGACCGCAGATCAGACCTCGGTGGCACCTTCGCCGGACTCGCCACTTTCGGGGAACTGAACGAGGTCCCGAGCAGACTCGTCGGACATCCCGAGGTCGACTGGGGATCAGTGCTGGTCTCCGGGGACACCGCAGCACGGGACAGCTACGCGCGCAGCACAACTCGAGAGGTGGTGCCGGGCATCGGCGCCACCAGGGATCAGCGACCCCGGTGACGGCCTAGACGTCGTCGGGCTCGTCCTCGGTGTGCCGAGATGCGCGCCGGGCTCCGTCGCGGATCTCGAACACGTCGGTCGCGAGCCCACCGATGGCATTCGCGACATCCTTGACCGCAGACGTGATGATCGACGTCACCTCGCCGACCGTCGATGCGCCCGCCCCGACGATCTCCTGCACGGCGTCCTTGCGGATCTCGGCCTTGCTCAGTCGGTCGTCCATGCGTTCAGTCTGCCACGACGAGCGCCACCGGACGCGTGCAAGACTGACGCCCGTGGCCAGTATCGCCCAGTGGGTCGAGGGGGCGCGCCCCCGAACGCTGCCCAACGCCGTCGCGCCGGTGTTCGCCGGAACGGGCGCCGCCGCGTGGCTCGGCGCCGCATCGTGGTGGAAGGCGTTGCTCGCGTTGGTGGTCGCGGTGGCGATGATCATCGGGGTCAACTACGCCAACGACTACTCCGACG
>NZ_JBAUJR010000128.1:0-5367 GCF_049683935.1 Mycobacterium sp.
GCGCTGGCCGAGGCGCTGCGCCTGGTGCCCGTCGAGCGGGCCCGGACCTGGGTCGGGGTGGCGGGCACGTTCACGACGCTGGCTGCGCTCGCCAACCAGATGACCACCTACGACTCGGACGCCATCCACCTGTCCCGGGTCGGGTTCGGGGACCTGCTCGGTGTGTGCGCCGATCTGCTGGTGATGACCCGCCAGCAGCGGGCCGCGCTCGGGCCGATGCACGAGGGCCGCGTCGACGTCATCGGTGGGGGAGCGATCGTGGTGCAGGAACTGGCTGCCGCGCTGGGCGAGCGCGCGGGCATCAGCGAACTCGTGGTCAGTGAACACGACATCCTCGACGGCATCGCGCTGTCGATCGGGTGAGCGTTGGTCACCTCACCTCGGTGGGACCACGGGCGGTCGCCTACGCCGCGGACCGCATTCTGCGTGGTCGCCGCTTGGTCGGGTCGCGCTGCCCGGCCAGCGTGACCGCGAGCAACACCATCACGCCGCCGAACCCCGCGTGCAGCCAGTTGTCGGCGCTGTTGAAGGGCAGGACGTGGGCGCTGCTGCCGTGTTCGACGAGCATTCCGTAGAGCCACAACCCCAGGTAGATCAGCCCGCCGCCCAGCAGGTAGGCACGGGCGCCCGCATAGGAGCGGGCGAGGATGAATCCAGCGGCGCCGATCAGCAGGTGCAGGATGTTCACCAGCGCAGACACCAGGAAGGTGCCGAAAAGCATTGCGCCGGAGCGCGGCCCCACCCAGGCGAGCTGGTCGAGGTGAGTGGTCACCCCGGGAACGAAGCCCAGCACGCCGATCAATACGAGCACCGTGCCCACGATCAAGGCCGCACCCTGGACAGCCATGTACTTCGGCCTGCCAGCCATTCGGGCCTCCCGTCACATCACGTTATTGACGTGTGTGTTCAGGAGGTACCCACCCTCGGGTCGGGTGAACCTGGTCAGGACCGAAGAATCGGCGTGAGTGCGTCGAGCACCGCGGGATCCTCGATGGTGGAGGGCACCGGCTCGTCGCGGCCTGCGGCGATGCCGCGCATCGTCTTGCGCAGGATCTTGCCCGACCGTGTCTTCGGCAGCGCCGGGACGACGTCGACCAGCTTGAACGCGGCCACCGAGCCGATCTCGTCGCGCACCAACCGCACGAGTTGCTCGGCGAGGTTGTCGGTGGCGGCGCCCGCCTTGACGACCACCAGCCCCCGCGGGGCCTGCCCCTTGATCTCGTCGGCGACCCCGATCACCGCGCACTCCGCCACCGACGGGTGGGTGGCGAGCACCTCCTCGATCGCCCCTGTCGACAGGCGGTGCCCGGCCACGTTTATCACGTCGTCGATGCGGCCCATCACGAACAGATAGCCGTCCTCGTCGAAGCGACCACCGTCACCGGTCAGGTAGTAGCCGGGATGTTCGGACAGGTACGACGCCTCGAACCGGTCCTCGGCGTTCCACAGCGTGGGCAGCGTGCCGGGCGGCAACGGCAGCCGGATGCAGATCGCGCCCTCCTGGCCGATCTCGCAGCCGTTCCCGTCGTCGTGCAGGATGTGCACGTCGTACCCGGGCATCGGAACGGTGGGCGAGCCCGGCTTGAGTGGAAGTTGTTCGGTGCCCATCGGATTGGAGGCGATCGGCCACCCGGTCTCGGTCTGCCACCAGTGGTCGATCACCGGGATGCCGAGCTTGTCGGTGGCCCAGTGGTAGGTGTCGGGGTCGAGTCGCTCCCCGGCCAGGAACAGATACTGCAGTGCTGAGAGGTCGTAGTCGGCGAGGTATTTGCCTTCCGGATCCTCCTTGCGAATGGCCCGGATCGCCGTGGGCGCGGTGAAGAGCGCCTTCACGCGGTGCTCCGACGCCACCCGCCAGAACGCGCCGGGATCGGGGGTGCCGACCGGCTTGCCTTCGTAGAGCACCGTCGTCGCGCCCATCAACAACGGCGCGTAGACGATGTAGGAGTGGCCGACCACCCAGCCGACATCGGAGGCCGCCCAGAACACGTCCCCGGGCCCGATGTCGTAGATGTGCTGCATGCTCCACAGCAACGCGACCGCGTGCCCGCCGTTGTCGCGGACGATGCCCTTGGGCTTGCCCGTGGTCCCGGAGGTGTAGAGCACATAGAGCGGGTCGGTGGCCGCGACAGGCACCGCCTCGACGGGCGACGCGCTCGCCATCGCGTCTTCCCAGTCCACGTCGCGACCCTCGACGAGGTCGCAGCGGTGCCGATCTCGTTGCACCACAACACAATGCTGCGGAGGGTGGGACACCATCGCCACCGCGGCATCGAGCATCGGCTTGTATTCGACGACCCGGGTCGGTTCGATCCCGCACGACGCGGACACGATCACCGTCGGCCGGACGTCGTCGATCCGCACCGCCAGTTCGTGCGGCGCGAACCCGCCGAACACCACCGAGTGCACCGCACCCAACCGGGCGCAGGCCAGCATGGCGATGACGGCCTCGGGGATCATCGGCATGTAGATCACCACCCGGTCGCCGCGGCCGACACCGAGGCCGCGCAGCGCACCGGCGAACCGGGCGGTGTGGTCGAGCAGTTCGGTGTAGGTGTAGGTGCGCTTGGTGTCGGTGACCGCGGAGTCGTAGATCAGCGCGGCCTGCTCGCCGCGCCCGTTCTCGACGTGGCGGTCCAGCGCATTGGCGCAGGTGTTGAGTTCGGCGTCGGGGAACCAGCGGTAGAACGGCGGATGGGTGTCGTCGAGGATGCGCTGCGGCTCGCGGGTCCAGGTGACCGCGGTGGCCGCATCGGCCCAGAAGGCGGCCGGATCATTGATGCTGGTGTCGAAGAGGTCGCGGTACCGGGGCATACCAAACGGTAAACCCTTCCCGTTAGTCTCAGGGGCATGACGAACCAACCCCCGCCGATCGGACAGGTGCGCAGGAGCTTTGTCACCGCCCGAGGGGTGCGATTCCACGTGACCGAGGCCGGTCCGGCCGACGGTCGTCCGGTCCTGGCCCTGCACGGTTGGCCGCAGCATCACTACGTGTACCGGGATCTGCTGGCCGACCCGCCGCCGGGAATGCGGATCATCGCCCCCGATCTGCCGGGCTACGGGTGGTCGGGCCCGGCGCCGCACCGGTGGGCGAAGGAGGACGTCGTCAGCGATCTGGTGGCGCTGATGGACGCTCTCGGGCTGGATCGGGTGCTTCTCGTCGGGCACGACTGGGGCGGCTTCCTCGGCCACCTGCTGAGCTTGCGGGTGCCCGAGCGGATCGACGCCTACCTCGCCCTGAACATCGCCCATCCGTGGGTTCCGCCGGCGGTGATGGCGCGGCACGCGTGGCGGTTCCTGGTCTACCAACCGTTGATCGCGATCGCGGGGGTCCCTGTCCAGACGCGCACCACCTACCTGGATCGGTTGTACCGGTCGGCGTCGGATATCGACCCGCAGACCGCACACGTCTACACGGACCGGTTCCGCGACCCGGTGGTCGCCCGCACCGCGCGCGACACCTACCGGACGTTCCTGTTCCGGGAGATCCCGAAGCTGGCCCGCACTGGGGAGCGACGGCGGGCGACGGTGCCGATCCGGGTGCTGTTCGGAAGGGACGACATGGCGATCGCGCCGGATCTGGCCGCCGCCGAGACGGCGCGTGCCGACGACTACACGGTGGAGTTCGTCGACTCCGGGCACTTCATCGCCGACGAGCGTCCGGACCTGGTGCGTGCCAGGCTGATTGCGCTGGCCGCCGAGGTCCCCGCGTCCTGAGCCGCGGAATAGCATTCCTGGCTGCGGCCGGGACTGGAATCACAGCCAGGAACGCTATTCCGCGGGGGCGGGACGGGCGCGCTCAGGCCTGGAAGCGGTAGCCCATACCGGCCTCGGTGATCAGGTGCACCGGGTGTGACGGGTCGGCTTCGAGCTTGCGCCGCAGCTGCGCCAGGTACACCCGCAGATAGTGGGTCTCCTTGGCATAGGCCGGGCCCCAGACTTCCTTGAGCAGTTCGTCGCGGCCGACGAGCTTGCCGCGGTTGCGTACCAGCATCTCGAGCATGCCCCATTCGGTCGGGGTCAGGTGCACCTCCGCGCCGTTGCGGGTGACTTTCTTGGCGGCCAGATCGACGGTGAACGACGACGTCTCGACGACGGGCTCGTCGGTGTCGGCGGCTGCGGCGGCCCGGCGTACCGCGGCCCGCAGTCGGGCCAGGAACTCGTCCATGCCAAAGGGTTTGGTGACGTAGTCGTCGGCGCCGGCATCGAGCGCCTCGACTTTGTCGGCGGAGTCGGTGCGCGCGGACAGCACGATCACCGGGGCCGTGAGCCAACCGCGCAGTCCGGCGAGCACCTCGATGCCGGACATGTCGGGCAGGCCGAGGTCGAGCACCACCACATCGGGACGGTGATCGGCGGCCACCCGAAGTCCCTGAGCCCCGTTCGTGGCGGTGTGCACCTCGTAACCGCGCACCGACAGGTTGATCCGCAGCGCACGCAGGATCTGCGGTTCGTCGTCGATGACAAGAACCCGAGTCTTGGCCGGCACGGTCGTCATGGCGCACCGTCGTCCGGCGGTGCGGCGAGGTCGATCTCGATCGTCAAGCCGCCACCTGGGGTGTCCGTGGAGGCGATGGTGCCGCCCATTGCTTCGACGAAACCGCGGGCGACCGAAAGGCCGAGGCCGACACCGATGCTGGTGTCGTGATCGCCGAGTCGCTGGAACGGTGCGAACAACTGTCCTTCGTGACCGCGGGCGATGCCGGGTCCTTCGTCGGCGACGGCGATCAACACCCGCTCACCCAGCCGCCCCGCGGTGACGCGGACCGGACGGTCGTACGAGTAGCGCAGCGCGTTGTCGATGACGTTGGCGAGCACGCGTTCGAGAAGTCCGCTGTCTGCCAGCACCACTGAGTCGTTCACCTCGATCTTCACCCGGCCCAGCGAGCTGCTCCCGATACCTCTGGTGCCCTTGTTGATTCCGAGGAGCGCGCGCGGAACCGCCTCCTCCAGGTAGACCTTGCGCAGCTCGGGACGCACCACGCCGGCAGCCAGGCGCGACGAGTCCAGCAGGTTGCCTACCAGCGCGGTCAGCTGGTCGATCGACTCCTCGACGGTCGCCAGCAACTCTGCGGTGTCCTCGGGGGAGAAGCCGACATCGTCGCTGCGCAGGCTCGACACCGATGCTTTGGCGGCGGCCAGCGGGGTGCGTAGATCATGGCTGACCGCCGACAGCAGGGACCGGCGCAGTTCGTCTGCCCTGGCGATGGCTTCGGCCCGGCCCGCCTCCTCGGTCAGTTCCTTCTGGGTGACCAGCCCGGCCGCCTGGTTGGCGACAGCCCCGAGCACCCGGCGGTCACGGGCGGTGAGCCGGCGTCCGGTCATCAGCAGCCGGAACGCGTCGGGGTCTTCACCCGAGCCGACCTC
>NZ_JBAUJR010000129.1:0-2059 GCF_049683935.1 Mycobacterium sp.
CCTTCGGCCAGCGCGGCGGCCACGTGCGCGACGTCGTCGACAGTCCCGCGCGCGTCGGCCTGCGCCCAGGCGGCACGCATCGTGAACAGCATGTTCGTGCCCGTGTCGGCATCGGCCACCGGGAACACGTTGAGCCGGTTGATCTCGTCGGTGTGCCGGATGAGATCGGCGACCGCGGTATGTGCCCAACTCCGCAGGGCAGGCGCATCGAGCCGCCGAACCGCCATCCCACCTCCAGACCACAGTGCCGCCGTCGCGTCAGCCTATCCAGTGGTGCGGACAGCTTCGTAGACTGCAAGGTCACGGCTGTGGACACCGCAGCGCTGCCGGTTTTGGCGATATATGCGGCGGCCGGTATTCTGATCAGGTTGTCGGGTCACCCGTGGCAAGTCCGCGGCCAAGACCCAGCCCCCACGTACTGATTCGAGGAGTTCTGCATATGGCTGCCGTGTGCGATATCTGCGGGAAGGGCCCCGGCTTCGGCAAGTCGGTGTCGCACTCCCATCGCCGGACCAGCCGTCGCTGGAACCCGAACATCCAGCCGGTGCGCGCTGTGTCGCGCCCGGGCGGCAACAAGCAGCGGGTGAACGTGTGCACGTCCTGCCTGAAGGCCGGCAAGGTCTCGCGCGGCTGACAGCCGGCGGATCGACGTCAGGGTAGCCGCCAGTCGACTGGCTCGGCGCCCATCGTCTCCAGGAGTTCGTTGGCGCGGCTGAACGGTCGCGACCCGAAGAATCCCCGCGACGCCGACAGCGGCGACGGATGCGCCGACTCGATGGTCATGGTGTCACCCAGCATGGGTTTCAGCGTGGCGGCGTCGCGCCCCCACAGCACCGCCACCAGCGGCTGCTGACGAGCCACCAGCGCACGGATCGCGCATTCGGTGACGGCCTCCCACCCCTTTCCGCGGTGTGACGCCGGCGTGCCCGGGCGCACGGTCAGAACACGGTTGAGCAACATCACCCCCTGCTGCGCCCACGGGGTCAGATCACCGGTGGACGGTGCCGGATGGCCGAGGTCGTCGCGGTATTCGGTGTAGATGTTGGCCAGGCTCCGCGGCAGCGGTTTCACCTCGGGAGCGACCGAGAAGCTCAGACCGACCGCGTGTCCGGGCGTCGGGTACGGATCCTGGCCGACGATCAGCACGCGGACCCGGTCGAATGGAAACGTGAACGCGCGCAACACGTTCGACCCGGACGGCAGATACGGTCGGCCACCGGCCAGCTCTGAGCGCAGGAACTCGCCCATCTGTGCGACCTGGGGTTCAACCGGTGCGAGTGCGCGGGCCCAGGCCTCGTCGACCAACTCGCTGAGAGGACGTGCTGTCACGATTGGCCAACCTAGCGGGCGGCGTCGTCAGAAGGATTGCCAGCCCGGGTCACCGCCCCACGCCACGCCGTCGACGGTCACCCGGGGAGGTGCGTCTGCGACATCGGACACCGTGCCGATCACCCGCCAGCCGGGAGGCGCAGCCACTGGGAACGTCGCCACCAGCGCGTGATCTTCCCCACCTCCCAGCACCCACTCCCACGGATCGGATCCCGTCGCGGCGGCAGCGCCGGTCAGCGCATCGACGTCGTCACGCAGACCGGTTGCAGACAGGTCCACCCACACCCCGGAGGCGGTGGCGATGTGGCCCAGGTCGGCGAGGAGCCCGTCGGAGACATCGGTCATCGACGTCGCCCCGGCACGCGCCGCGACCGCTCCCTGACCGTAGGGCGGCACAGGCACCCGGTGGCGTCCGCGCAGATCGTCGAATCCACCGATCCCGTTGTGCAACACCGTATACCCGGCTGTCGAGCAACCCAGATCACCGATCACCGCCACGGTGTCGCCCGGCTGCGCGCCGCTGCGGCAGACAGGGTGGAGCCCGTCGAGGTCTCCGAGCGCGGCCACCGAGACGACCCACTGCGGGGCCTGCACCATGTCGCCACCGACGATGCCCGCGCCCAGCAGTCCCGCCTCGTGCCACAGTCCGTCGGCGAGTTCGACCGCCCGCGTCGTTGCGGTGTCGCCGGGGGCGCCGAACCCGACGACGAACGCCGTCGCCCGGGCGCCC
>NZ_JBAUJR010000130.1:0-17148 GCF_049683935.1 Mycobacterium sp.
GAGCCCGACGAGCCGTTGCCCCCGCCGGACTCACCCGCTCGCGGGCGTCCCGGTTCGTTCGGTGAACTCACCTGGGGCTCCTTAGCTCAGTGCCTACCGCTGGAGGCAGTCGATGCGGCGTCACGACTCGTCCGACTCGTCCGACTCGTCCGACTCAACTGACTCGTCCGCTGCGTCATCGTCGGCATCCTCTTCGGCGTTGCGCGCAACGGCAATCAGTGTGTCGCCTTCGCCGAGGTTCATCAAGCGAACCCCCTTGGTCTGCCGTCCGGCCTTGCGCACCTGACGTGCCGCGGTCCGGATGACACCTCCGCCGGAGGTGATGGCGTACAACTCAGTCTCGTCGTCGACGATCAACGCTCCGACCAGAGTGCCACGTTTGCGGTCGTACTGGATGGTGAGGATGCCTTTGCCGCCGCGGCCCTGTGCCGAGTACTCCTCGATCGCCGTCCGCTTGGCGTAGCCGCCCGACGTCGCCACCAGCAGGTACGTGCCCTCACGCACGACGTTCAGCGACAGCAGTTGGTCCTCTTCGTTGAACCGCATGCCCTGCACACCCGAGGTGGCCCGGCCCATCGGACGTAGCGCCTCGTCGGTCGCCGAGAACCGGATCGACTGGCCCTTGGCGGAGACCAGCAGTAGGTCCTCATCGGCCGAGCACAGCACCGCACCCACCAACTCGTCGCCGTCACGCAGGTTGACCGCGACGATGCCGCCGGAGCGGTTGGAGTCGAAGTCGGTCAGCTTGGACTTCTTGACCAGTCCCTTGCGGGTTGCGAGCACCAGGTAGGGCGCATCCTCGTAGCTCTTGATCTGGATGACCTGGGCGATGCGCTCCTCCGGCTGGAAGGCCAGCAGGTTCGCGACGTGTTGACCGCGCGCCGTCCGCGACGCCTCCGGCAGGTCGTACGCCTTGGCGCGATACACCCGACCCTGCGTGGTGAAGAACAGGATCCAGTCGTGCGTCGAGCAGACGAAGAAGTGGTTGACGATGTCGTCCTGCTTGAGCCCCGCGCCCTGGACGCCCTTGCCGCCACGCTTCTGGCTGCGGTACAGATCCGACTTCGTGCGCTTCGCGTACCCCGTCTCAGTGATCGTGACGACGACCTCTTCGCGGGCGATGAGGTCCTCGTCGGCGACGTCGCCGTCGGCCGGGATGATCCGGGTGCGACGGTCGTCGCCGTACTTGTCGGCGAGCTCCTTGAGCTCATCGTGGACGATGGCCCGCTGCCGCTCCGGCTTGGCGAGGATGTCTTCGAGGTCGGCGATCTCGGCTTCGATCTTGGCCAGGTCGTCCACGATGCGCTGACGTTCCAGAGCGGCCAGCCGCCGCAACTGCATATCGAGGATCGCCTGCGCCTGGATCTCGTCGACGTCGAGGAGCTCGATCAGGCCGGCCCGCGCGACATCGACGTTCGCCGACGCCCGGATGAGCGCGATGACCTCGTCGAGCGCGTCGAGCGCCTTGACCAGACCGCGCAGGATGTGGGCCCGCTCGTTGGCCTTGCGCAGCCGGTAGGTGGTCCGCCGGACGATGACGTCCAACTGGTGGACGACGTAGAGCCGGATCAGCTGATCAAGGCGCAGCGTGCGCGGGACACCGTCGACGATCGACAGCATGTTCGCGCCGAAGCTGGTCTGCAGCTGGGTGTGCTTGTAGAGGTTGTTGAGCACCACCTTGGCCACGGCATCGCGCTTGACCTCGACGACGATCCGCAACCCGACACGGTCGCTGCTCTGGTCCTCGATGTTCGAGATGCCGCCGAGCTTGCCGTCGCGCACCTGGTCGGCGATCGAGGTGATGAAGTTGTCGTGGTTCACCTGATAGGGGAGCTCGGTGATGACCAGCAGCGTGCGGCCCCGCTGGTCCTCCTCGACCTCGACCACGCCGCGCATCCGGATGGACCCGCGGCCCGTGGTGTACGCGTCGTGGATGCCCTGCGAACCGACGATCAGACCGTAGGTCGGGAAGTCGGGTCCCTTGACCCGCTCGGTGACCGCAGCCAGCGTGGTCTCTTCGTCGGCCTCGTAGTTGTCCAGGCACCAGAACACGGCCTCGGCGAGCTCACGGAGATTGTGCGGCGGCATGTTGGTGGCCATGCCGACCGCGATGCCTCCGGAGCCGTTGGCCAGCAGGTTCGGGAACCGGCTGGGCAGAACCGTCGGCTCCTGCACCCGGCCGTCGTAGTTCGGGATGAAATCGACTGTCTCCTCGTCGATTTCACGCAGCATCTCCATCGCCAGGGGAGTGAGCCGCGCCTCTGTGTTGTGGCTGACGAATCCATTCGTGATGAACGAGTGGTCGTCCGTATCGACGCGCAAGCTGTAGACCGGCTGAACACCCGCGTCTACGACGCTCGTGACTCGCGCGTAGTAGAAGCGGCCGTCGGTAAGGTCCTGCGCAATCGACCTGACGTCAGCGTCTGCGATGTGCGAGAGGATCTCATCGCGGTCACGTTCCCAGCGACTGAGTCGGTCGATGTTGTGCTTATGCAACCACTCCTTGTCCACCCAACGCCCACCGCTTTGTGTTCTGACGAAATTGGCCAATCCAGGCACGTGGTCGCCGTCGAGCCCTGCTGCACGCTCCGGCAATGCCGCGAGAATCTGCTGGAGCTTCCGCTGTTTGGCTCCACCGAATCCGATTTGGCTTGCGAAGGACTCCGCGTGGGCGCGGTTGGTGATGACCACCTTGTGCTCGCCTGTGGCGTGCAAGTAGCGGCGGGACACCACCCCGAATTCCAGCAGCAGCTGGTGCACGTCATCCGCCAGTTGGCTGCTACGGGTTGAATATGAGACCTGAACAGTGCTGCGTGGTAGCGCTGAGCAGGAACCATCGCCTTCAAAGAGCGCTTGGAGGAATGCCCGTTTCACGACCGCTGCTGAGTGCCATAGCCACTCGGGCACGGCCTTGGCAGCGGAGCGTTGATCGACCAGACACGCAAGCCGACTCTGGCGCAGCGCGGCCAGATTTTGAATGTCGAGTTCGAGCAGCCGCGAGCCCGATGCGATGGTGCGCTCGGAAACGTAACGTGTACCGCCTACGACAGCGTCGTAGGCGGCGACCACCATGTTGAAGTAGTCGCGGTCCAAGTTGTTGAATCCCGCTCGCGACTGCGAGACGAAACCCTCGCTGACAAACGCGCCGAGTAGCAGCGCCTCTAGCGTTTCGAACCACTCCGCTGAGCCGAATTCCGCAGGTTGCGTCCGTTGAATGGCGACTCGGTCGTTCGGTCGTATCTCTTCGATCAACTTCCACAACAGCGTAGGGACTCCGGCCACATCGACCAGGCAGAGCACAGGGTGGTTTGCGGTGCCCGTTACCGAGTACCCCTCGGCAGTGGTCACGGTGAACGTCTCGTGATCACCCGAGTGGAACAACCTGTCGGCAACCACAGGATTGCCGTTGCGGTCGAGCACCTTCAGATCGACGACGTTGTCCGAATTCGGTTTGGCATTCGGAACGATGTCCGCGATACGCACGGAATGCCCGAAAGGCAAGCGCACCAGCGCGTCACCGCTGACGCAGTACCTCATCGCGGCCGGGGGATCGTTGCCCGGCGAGCCGAAGTTGCCCTGGCCGTCCACAAGTGGATAACGCAACGACCACGGCTGGGCCATGCGGACCAGGGTGTCGTAGATCGACGAGTCACCGTGGGGGTGGTAGTTGCCCATCGTCTCGGCAACCGAGCGTGCGGATTTCGCGTGTCCGCGGTCCGGGCGGAATCCCGAGTCGTACATCGCGTACAGCACCCGGCGGTGCACCGGCTTGAGGCCGTCGCGGACCTCGGGGAGGGCACGGCCGACGATCACGCTCATCGCATAGTCGATGTAGCTGCGCTGCATCTCCTGCTGGATGTCGACCGGCTCGATGCGGTCGGTGGTGGCGTCGTCGTCGCCGGGGGGCAGGGTCGTGTCGGTCATACGCTCCTCGCTCGTCTATGAGCAGCTGGGGGGAAAAGGTCAAACGGCTTCAGACATCCAAGAAACGAACGTCTCTCGCGTTTCGGGTGATGAAGCTGCGGCGCGCCTCGACGTCCTCGCCCATCAGGATGGAGAACAGTTCGTCGGCCGCCGCGGCGTCGTCGAGGGTGATCCGGCGCAGCACGCGGGCACTGGGATCCATGGTGGTCTCCCAGAGTTCCTTGGCGTCCATCTCGCCGAGACCCTTGTAGCGCTGGATCCCGTCTTCGGTGTTGATCCGTTTGCCTGCCGCGCGTCCTGCCTCGAGCAGTCCGTCGCGTTCGCGGTCGGAGTAGGCGAACTCGGGCTCGCTGCGCTGCCACTTCAGTTTGTACAGCGGCGGCTGGGCCAGGAAGACGTGCCCATTCTCGATGAGCGGCTTCATGAATCGGAACAGCAGCGTGAGCAACAACGTGGAGATGTGCTGGCCGTCGACGTCGGCGTCGGCCATCAGCACGATCTTGTGATACCGCAGCTTGGCGATGTCGAACTCGTCGTGGATGCCGGTGCCCAGCGCGGTGATGATGGCCTGGACCTCGGTGTTCTTCAGCACCCGGTCGATGCGGGCCTTCTCGACGTTGATGATCTTGCCGCGCAACGGCAGGATCGCCTGGTACATCGAATCGCGGCCGCTCTTCGCCGAACCCCCGGCCGAATCACCCTCCACCACATACACTTCCGACAGCACCGGATCAGTGGAGCGGCAGTCGGCGAGCTTGCCGGGCAGGCCCCCGATGTCGGTGGCGCTCTTGCGGCGCACCAACTCCCGAGCCTTACGGGCGGCCATACGGGCTTGCGCCGACGAAACCGCCTTGTTGACAACGGTCTTCGCTTCAGCCGGGTTCGCCTCGAACCAGTGCGACAACTGCTCGTTGCAGATCTTCTGCACGAAGGACTTGACCTCGGTGTTGCCGAGCTTGGTCTTGGTTTGACCCTCGAACTGCGGATCGCTGACCTTCACCGAGATCACGGCCGCCAGACCTTCGCGGATGTCGTCGCCGGTGAGGTTGGGGTCTTTCTCCTTGAGGAGCTTCTTGTCCTTCGCGTACTTGTTCACCACCGTGGTGAGCGCACTGCGGAAACCCTCTTCATGCGTGCCGCCCTCGTGGGTGTTGATGGTGTTCGCGAAGGTGTGCACCGACTCCGAGTAGCCGGCGTTCCACTGCATCGCGATCTCGACCTCGTGGCCGGGTCCCTTGCCGTCGAAGTCGATGATGCTCTGTTGAATCGGGGTCTTCGTGCGGTTGATGTGCTTGACGTAGTCGACCAGACCGCCCGGGTAGTGGAAGGTGCGGTGCTTCACCTTGTGCGGACCCTTGGCCTCCGCTTCCTTCTCGTCGGCGGACTTCGGTGCCTCGGCGGTGTCGCTGACGACCTCGTCGACCACTTCCTCGGCGGTGACGCGTTCGTCGGTGAGCTCGATGGTCAGGCCCTTGTTGAGGAACGCCATCTCCTGCAGGCGGCGGGCGACGGTCTCGAAGTCATAGACAGTCGTCTCGAAGATGTCGGGGTCGGCCCAGAACCTGATGGTGGTGCCGGTCTTGTTCGACGGGCCGCCCTGTTTGAGCGTGCCGGGAACCGAGCGGTCGTAGTACTGGAACCACTCGTGGCCGTCGCGCAGGATCGTGGCCTCGAGCCGGGTCGACAGCGCGTTGACGACGGAGACGCCGACACCGTGCAGACCGCCACTGACGTTGTAACCACTGTTCTCGCCACCGAACTTGCCGCCGGCATGCAGCTGGGTCATGACGACGTCGACCGTCGGCGCCCCGCTGGAGTGCATCTCGACGGGGATGCCGCGACCGTCGTCGGTGACCTGGACGCTGCCGTCGCCGAGGATCTTGACGTCGACCCTGCTGGCGTAGCCGGCCATGGCTTCGTCGATCGCGTTGTCGACGACCTCCCAGACCAGGTGGTGCAGGCCGCGCTCACCGGTGGAACCGATGTACATGCCGGGACGTTTTCGGACGGCTTCCAGACCCTCCAGAATGGTGATGGCGGAAGCGCCATACTCTTTAGAAGCAGTCTTCTTCTGGGCAGCCACGTGGAACGCGTCTCCTTGGGGTTCGCAAGCGAGGAACGAAGGTCCCTCGCGGATCTCTCCTCGAGTCTACCGTCAGGCACCGCCTGCACTGACCCTGAGGCGGCGTTTCTGCACACCTATTTGCGCCGCCTACGGAATTTTTCGAATATCGACAAGTCTGGACGCTTGAGAGTTGTGGATAAAAGCCTGTCGGCGCTCTCAGACAGTGGTAGGGGAGTCGACTCAGCCGTAGGTGTCCCGCGGGCCCCGCCCCGGTACCCGGTACGGCCCCTTCTTCCACGACGGGCCCACCGGACCGACGATCTTCAGCGACGTGACCACCCCGTCTCCGACGGCGGCGGCGATCTTGGCCAGCAGCTGGGCCTGCACCATCCGCAGCTGGGTCGCCCAGGCGGTCGACTCGGCCGACACGGTCAGCACACCTTCGTTCAGCGACGTCGGAGTGGCGTGAGCGGCGATCTGATCCCCGACGACCGACCGCCACCGGCCGAACACCGAGCCCTCGGCAACACGACCGTTCCAACCGCGGTTGCGCGCGAGATCACTGGTGGCCGCACCGAGCAGTTGTGGATCCCGCCCGTCAGGTCCCGGACCCGACCACCGCCGTCTGCTGTTGCCGGCTACCCGGCGCGGGGCGGGGGAGGTGCGGCCGCGACCGACGTTCTTGCCCTGGGTGCGCGCCGCACCACGTGCTTCTTCCAGCGTCCTTCGCACCAGATCCATGCCCTTCATCCGGGCGAGGTCGGGAGGGGGACCTACGGGATCGTCGTCCTCACCGGTCATGCCTGCACCGCCGAGAGTCGACCGGCGTCGCCGTCGCTCATGGTGATGCCGATCCGCCGAACGTCCCAGTCCGCGGGGATGTCCTCGTTGACCGCAGCGGTCACGAGGACCTGCTCGGCGGTGGCCGCGACTTGGGCCAGTGCCGAGCGCCGAGCGCTGTCGAGTTCGGCGAACACATCGTCGAGCAACAACACCGGATCACTTCCTTCCGCGCGCAGGAGTTCATAGGCGGCCAGCCGCAACGCCAGCGCCACCGACCATGACTCTCCGTGGCTGGCAAACCCTTTCGCCACCTGATCACCGAGGCGCAGTTCCAGATCATCCCGGTGTGGCCCGACAAGGCATACGCCACGTTCCAATTCGGCGTCGCGGCGGCGGCTCATCGCTTCCAGCAGTGCGGCCTCGTACACGGCCGGATCTGCGTTGCCCGCCGTCGCTTCACTCTCCACCACGTCGACCCCGCTGCGATAGCGGATCGTCGCGGGACGCGAATCCGGGGCCAGAAGCTGATACGCCTTCTCCACCTCCGGAGCCAACTCAGTCACGAGTTCCACACGCGCGGTGATCAATTGGGCACCGTGAGCGGCCAGGTACCCATCCCACACATCGAGGGAGTCCAATGCGCCCCGGTCACCGCGATGACGGGCACCGGCGGCGGTCTTGAGCAGGGCGGTGCGTTGTCTGACGACTTTGTCGTAGTCCGCACGTACCCCGGCGATCCTCGGGCGGCGCGTCGTAGCCAGTTCGTCGAGATAGCGCCGGCGTTCACTCGGGTCGCCGCGCACCAGGGACAGGTCCTCCGGTGCGAACAGGACCGCCCGCAGCGCGCCGAGAATTTCGCGTGCCGACCGCACCGGTGATCTGTTCAGCCGAGCCTTGTTGGCCCGCCCGGAGGTGATGTCCAGATCGACGGCGAGTTCCCGGCCGTCGTTCACCACGATGGTCGACACGACAGCACGATCAGCACCGGAACGGATCAATGGCGCGTCGGAGGCTACCCGATGCGAGCTCAGCGTCGATGAATACCACAGAGCTTCAATGAGATTCGTCTTTCCGAACCCGTTCGAGCCGACGAAGACCGTCCGGCCGGGTTCGAGGTCGAGTTCGACACGCTCCCAGGAACGGAAGTCGGTCAGGGCAAGGTGGCGTACGTACACCGAAACACCCCGGTCACCCGGACTCGCTCACTCTCTTGACTGCGTGGCCGCCGAACTGGTTGCGCAGTGCGGCAACTGCCTTCATCGTCGGTGAATCATCTTGCCGAGAAAGGAATCTCGCAAACAAGGCGGCCGCGATGCTAGGGACGGGGACCCGAAGCCGGATGGCCTCCTCCACCGTCCACCGGCCTTCACCGGAATCATCGGTGTAGCCGCTGATGTCGTTGAGACCCGGATCTTCCTTCAGCGCTTTGGCAAGCAGCTGCTGCAGCCAGGAACGCACCACGGTGCCATTCGTCCATGCTTGGTAGACGGCTTGCGGATCTTTGACGAGATCCTCGGCGGCCAGCATCTCGTAACCCTCGGCGTACGCGGTCATCAATGCGTACTCGACCCCGTTGTGCACCATCTTGGCGAAGTGACCCGCCCCTACCGGTCCCACGTGGACGAACCCGTCCTCTTGGGGACCCGGCGGCCGCAACGTCTCGAAGATCGGCATCGCTCGCTCGATGTCGGCATCACTGCCTCCGACCATCAACCCGTAACCTTCGGCCAGGCCCCAGACTCCGCCGGAAACTCCCGCGTCGATGAATCCGATGCCGTTGTCCGCCAACAACTTCGCGTGAGGAGCGTCTTCGGTGTACCGCGAGTTGCCGCCGTCGATGACCAGATCTCCGTCACTGAGAACCTTCGCCAGCTCCGAGATGGTCTGATCGGTCACGGTGCCGGAAGGCACCATCACCCACACCACCCGCGGCGACTCCAGGGCGGCGGCCAGGGCGCTCAACGATTCGACGTCAGAGACTTCCGGCCGGGGGTCGTATCCGACCACCTCGTGTCCGCCGTCGCGGAGCCGAGCCCGCATGTTGAAACCCATCTTGCCGAGGCCGATGAGACCGAGTTGCATGTCAGGTGTCCCTTCCGCTGTCGGTGCGTCGGTCAGCCAGGAAGGCGTACCGGCATCAACAGATAGACATAGTCGGTTTGAGCCGCCGGAAAAGGTCCGGAACTTCCGGCGGCGCCATCATCGTCGCCCGCCGGACGCAACACCGCCGGCCGACTGGGTGTGGTGAAGCCGAACGTCACCCGCTCGGCGTGCAGCGAACCGAGGCCGTCGGTGAGATACGTCGGGTTGAAGGCGATCGTCAGTGGATCTCCGGAAAACTGCACGGGCAGGTCTTCTTCGGCTTTTCCGACGTCGTCGGCGCCGGCCGACAGCCGCAGAACGTCGTCGGCGAACTCCATCCGAACCTGTGCCCCACGGTCGGCGACGAGCGCGACGCGCTTGATCGCCTCGGTCAGCTCGGCGACGGCCATGGTGGCCATGGCCGTGTGTTCTCCGGGCAGCAGCTGGCGGAACTTCGGGAACTCAGCATCCAGCAGTCGGGTCGTGCTGCGCTTTCCTTTGCTGCGAATACCGAGCAGTCCCTCTTTGCCGACTGCCGAACCCGCCCCGAGCGCCAGGTGCACTTCCTCGCCGTCGGTGCCGGCCTTGGCAGCTTCTGCCAGTGTCTTCGCCGGCACCAGCACTGCTGCTTCGACCCCTGCGGAGTCGGTGGACCAGGTCAATTCCCGCACGGCGAGGCGGAACCGATCGGTGGCGGCCAAAACCACCTTCTCGCCGGATATCTCGACGCGGATACCCGTCAGCATGGGCAGGGTGTCGTCGCGGCCGGCCGCCACCGCCACCTGCCCGATCGCCTCGGCGAACAGGTTCGACGACACGACACCGGTCTCATCGGGCAGTGTGGGCAGCGTCGGATAGTCCTCGACCGCCATCGTCGGCAGGGAGAAGCGGGCGCTACCGCAGGTCAGCGCCACCCTCGTGCCTTCGACGCTGACGTCGACCGGTTTGGCCGGCAGGGAACGCACGATGTCGGACAGCAGCCGTCCGGAAACCAAAACGCTTCCTGGAGAAGCGATCTCGGCCGGGATCTGCACTTCTGCGGAAACTTCGTAGTCGAATCCAGAAACCGTCAGTCCCTCGTCGGATCCGGTGAGCAGCACACCTGCCAGCACGGGCACTGTCGGCCTGGAGGGGAGATTGCGGGCAACCCAGGCGACCGCGTCGGCAAAGTCTTCGCGGGTCAGCCGAAACTTCAAATCCGTGAGACCTGCCGTCGCCACGTCCATAACGTCCCTTCGATGCACACCCCGACAAAAGCGTCAATCAGCGGTTTCCCGGATCGCACACCGCGCCGCCCCGGCGCGCTACGACGACCGCAACGGCTGTCGATGAACCACCGTAGAGCTTTCGGGCTCAACTTGAAAGCTAATCCATCGGGCTGACATGCGGGCGACGAACGGCCATCAGTCCAGGGTGGATGTGTGTTTCCCCAGGGCGCTTCTTCTAAACGAAATCTATAGATATCTAAGAGCAACAGTAATAGGTCCTGTGGAAACTGTGCATAGGGGTGGTTCGTCGCTGGCAGGTGGGCACGGCGGGGTGTTGGCGGCTTGTGGATGGTGGAAGAACAAGTTTGAGGTGCCTGGGGATGCACTCGTGGTTGGGGACCGAGCCGGCCACGATTCGGCGGTTGACAGGTGTCTGTGCACAGGTCGGTGCACAGACCGAAGCTGTGGCGGTTGGGAACACAGTGACGGAAGTTTTTTGAGATTTTGTCAGCAGGAGACATGCATGGAGGCATGAATGTGCCGTGGGAGGCACGAATGACAGGCCGACGGTCAGCGCTTGGCGCGCTGCCGGATCCTGGTGGTGAGCTCTTTGACGTGATCGAAGATCTCGCGACGCTCGGCCATCTCAGCGCGAATCTTCTTCTCCGCGTACATGACCGTGGTGTGGTCTCGCCCGAACGCCTGGCCGATCTTGGGCAGTGACAGGTCGGTGAGCTCACGGCACAGGTACATCGCGATCTGACGTGACTGCGCCAGTGCACGGGTTTTTCCGGGTCCCCGGAGCTCCTCGATGCTGGTTTCGAAGTACTCAGCGGTGGCGGCCATGATGGCGGCGGTGCTGATCTGCATCGTGGAGGAGTCCGAGATCAGATCGCGCAGCACGATTTCGGCCAGCGACTTGTCGATTGGAGTCTTGTTCAGCGAGGCGAACGCGGTGACTCGGATCAGGGCGCCCTCGAGTTCGCGGATGTTGCGTTCGATGCGGCTGGCGATCAACTCCAGAACGTCATCGGGGACGTCGAGGCGATCCATCTGAGCCTTCTTGCGCAGGATCGCGATTCGGGTTTCCAGCTCGGGCGGTTGGACGTCGGTGATCAGTCCCCACTCGAACCTGGTCCGCAACCGGTCCTCGAGGGTGGCGAGCTGCTTGGGAGGCCGATCGGAGGAGATGACGATCTGTTTGTTCGCGTTGTGCAGCGTGTTGAAGGTGTGGAAGAACTCTTCCTGGATGCCGTCCTTGCCTTCGATGAACTGAATGTCATCCACCAGCAGCACGTCGATGTCCCGATAGGTGCGCTTGAACGATGCCCTGCGGTCATCGCGCAGGGAGTTGATGAAGTCGTTGGTGAATTCCTCGGTGGAGACGTACTTGACCCGCATCCCGGGGAACAGTCGCTGGGCGTAGTTGCCGGCCGCGTGCAGCAGATGGGTCTTGCCCAGCCCCGATTCCCCCCAGATGAAGAGGGGGTTGTACGCGCGGGCCGGCGCTTCGGCGATCGCCAGCGACGCAGCGTGGGCGAATCTGTTCGAGGAACCGATGACAAACGTGTCGAAGGTATAGCGACGATTGAGGTTGATCGCGGTGTCATCGTCGGTGGCGGAGCTGTTGGCTCGCCGGGAGAAGTACGTCGGCCAACTTTCCTCGGCACTGGCGCGCGCGGCCTGATCTTCATCGACGTCGTCTTCGGCGTCCAGATTGTCCTCGGGTTCCGGTGCCGGGGGTGGTTCCCGAAATCCGTTGTGGACGTCGTCGCCCTCAGCGGCGGGATCGGCGATGCGGACCCCGAGTTCGACGCGCTGTCCGAGTTGGCGACTCAGGGCCGTGACGATGGGTTCGCGAAGATGGCGTTCGATCTCGTTCTGGACGAAGGGTGTGGGAACCGACAGCAGCGCGAACCCCTCGGTGATCACCAGGGGGCGGACCAGCTTGAGCCAGGCGCGCTGCTGCGGGGTGAGAGATCCATTGGCGGTGCCACCGTCGCCGTTGAGCTCGGCGACGACGGTGTTCCAAATGGCGACGAACGGGGGATCGGGGTCAGCCGTCAACGACACGCACCCCCTAGCGGCCGGCCCAGGGACGGCCAAATCGACGAGAAGAACTGTCCACAAAGTTATCCACAGGTTGTGGAGAAAGGACGTTCGTCGCCGTCTGGTTGTCTACCGGCGGTGATGCCGCTGGCCGGAGCTCGTCACTGGGGAGGTGCATCCCTGCATTTCCAGTGGGCTCGCGACGGAGTGGGCATCCTCGCTTCGTTGTCTTTCGCCGTTCCGAGGTGGAATCGGCATTGGCAGAAGCTAACAGTTTTCTCTCCGAGTGCCAACAGTTCTGCAACATTGTGGGGGGTCGAATTCTGTGCTGGCTCAATCGTTCCAGATGAGCGTGACTGCTGTGGTTGATGTGATGTCGCTGACGCGGTCTGGACAGCCGGAACGCAGGTTTGACCCAGCGAATTCTCGTCAGTACCCTCGAACAGTCGCCCGCACGTGGCGATACGGCTGCGACCCGGCCCCGCCGGGGGCCGCGCCGGTTAGTAATGCGAGACGGACGAGCTTACCAACGGCCGACCGCGTCACGCCTGTGATGACTGAGTTCATGCGGGCGGAGCGTGGGGGCCAGACCCAACAAGGAGTGACTGTCGTGGCCAAGGGCAAGCGGACTTTTCAGCCCAACAACCGCCGCCGCGCGCGGGTGCACGGTTTCCGGCTGCGGATGCGCACGCGCGCCGGTCGGGCCATCGTGTCCGCTCGGCGCGGCAAGGGCCGTCGTTCACTGACTGCGTGACGCGGCGCAGGGTCTGACGCGGTGCTTCCCGCGCAGTACCGGATGACGCGGTCGGCCGAGTTCGGTCTCACAGTGAGTCGCGGAAAGCGCGCCGCCCAACCCGACATCGTGGTGTACACGCGGTCGGATGACAGCGGTGCGCCCGGGCCCCAGATCGGTCTCGTCGTCTCCAAAGCAGTGGGAAATGCAGTCGTCCGGCATCAGGTATCCCGTCGGCTCCGGCACGTCGCCCGTACGGTCATCGAGGATCTGGGTTCGGCCGATCGAGTGGTGATCCGGGCGCTACCGGGTAGCCGCGAGGCGCCCTCACCGCGGCTTGAACAGGAACTGCGGACGGCACTTCGACGCATCAAAGAGCGTTCCGGGGGCACGAGATGACCGTCCGCTCGGTCGGTGCCAGGGGCCTCATCGCGGTGATCCAGTTCTATCGGAACGCGGTCTCACCGCTGCGACTGCCGACCTGTCGGTTCACGCCGACCTGCAGCCAGTACGCCGTCGACGCGTTGACCGAGTTCGGTCTGATCAGAGGGGGATGGCTGGCCCTGGTACGCCTCCTCAAATGTGGGCCGTGGCATAACGGAGGATGGGATCCGATACCGGATCGAGAAGCCGACCGCGGTGAAGCCCAGAGTGACTGTGGCGTAGCCGACCACCGGACCAGCACGGCGCAGCAATGGGAGAGTCAAACGCGTGTTTAATTGGTTGAGCCTCGACATCATCTACTACCCGGTGTCGGCGATCATGTGGGTCTGGTACAAGGCTTTCGCCTTCCTGCTGGGGCCATCGAACTTCTTCGCCTGGGCGTTGTCGGTGATGTTCCTGGTCTTCACGCTCCGCGTGATCCTGTACAAGCCGTTCGTCCGGCAGATCCGCACCACGCGGCAGATGCAGGAACTGCAACCGCAGATCAAGGCGCTGCAGAAGAAGTACGGCAAGGACCGGCAGCGGATGGCGCTGGAGATGCAGAAGCTCCAGAAGGAACACGGGTTCAACCCGATCCTCGGCTGCCTGCCGATGCTTGCCCAGATCCCGGTGTTCCTCGGCCTCTATCACGTGCTGATGTCCTTCAACCGGACGCAGACCGGGATCGGCAGGCTCGGCCTGTCGGTGGAGGAGAACCGGAGCCTGGGCAACTACTTCTTCAGCGCCACCGACGTGGGTCATTTCCTGGACGCGAATCTGTTCGGGGCGCCGCTCGGTGCGACCATGATCCAGAAGCACGGCCTGGACGCCTACACCGAGTTCTATCGTCCGGCGGTGGTCGCCGTCGGCGTTCCGATCATGATCGCAGCGGGCATCGCGACCTACTTCAACAGTCGGGCGTCGGTCTCCAGGCAGACTCCGGAAGCCGCAGCCAATCCGCAGACCGCGATGATGAACAAGCTCGCGCTCTACGTCTTCCCGCTCGGTGTGGTGGTGGGTGGCCCGTTCCTGCCCCTGGCGATCATCATGTACTGGCTCGCAAACAACATCTGGACCTTCGGTCAGCAGCACTACGTGTTCGGCAAGATCGAGAAGGAAGAAGAGCAGAAGAAGATCGAGGCACTGGAACGCCGCGCGGCGAATGCGCCGGCTCCGGGAGCCAAGCCCGGTCGAAAGAAGAAGGCCGCAGTCGAGCTCGGAGCTGATGCAGCCGACCCCGCCCAGGACGGGACCTCACCCGAGGGTGACGGCGCCGCGGGATCGAAGGGCGGGGCGACGGCCGCGCCGGAATCGCCGAACGGCACTCAGGACTCCGCAAAACCAGCAGCGCGGAATGGGGCGGTCAGCCGTACCCCAAAACCCGGCGCTCGGCCGAAGAAGCGGAAACGTTGACGCGCGGGTGACCGCGAACGAGGGAGAGGTGTTTGTCATGACCAACGCAGAAGCCACCACCGCTGACACTGCGGAGCGCGGCGACGAGATCGATCAGCCCGACAAAGAGGCCACGGATGCCGAGAGCGGCACGGTGGATGTCGAGGACAGACTGGTGGCCGAGGGCGAGATCGCCGGCGACTACCTCGAGGAGTTGTTGGACCTGCTGGACTTCGACGGCGACATCGATCTGGATGTCGAGGGTGACCGTGCCATCGTCAGCATCGACGGTGGCGGCGACCTGACGAAGCTCGTCGGTCGCAAGGGTGAGGTGCTGGACGCGCTGCAGGAGTTGACGCGGTTGGCGGTGCACCAGAAGACCGGTGAGCGCAGCCGGCTGATGCTGGATGTCGCCCAGTGGCGGCGGCGCCGCCGTGACGAGCTGGCCGCTCTGGGAGACAAGGTCGCCCACCGCGTGCTGGAGACCGGGGAGCGCGAAGAGTTGTCACCGATGACACCGTTCGAGCGCAAGATCGTGCACGACGCTGTGGCCGCCGTGCAAGGTGTGCACAGTGAGAGCGAGGGTGTGGAGCCCTCGCGTCGCGTCGTCGTGCTGACCGACTGATCCAGAGTTACAGCGATGTAGTTCGTCGGGGGGTTGCAGTGGTGTCGGCGCGGACGGTCGGAGGATGTTTCACGTGAAACACGCGGAGGTGCCGACACCTCCCGACGCCGTGACGGCGATCTTCGGCGAGGCGACTGAGGCCGCGATCCAGTACGCACAGATCCTTGCCGGAGCCGGCGTCGAGAGGGGTCTTCTCGGTCCGCGGGAAGTGAATCGCGTCTGGGACCGGCATGTCCTCAACAGTGCCGTGGTGGCCGAACTCCTCGAACCCAACGAGCAGATCGCCGACATCGGTAGTGGTGCCGGACTGCCCGGGATACCGTTGGCGTTGGCCCGCCGGGACATCCATGTCACGCTCGTCGAACCGCTACTGCGCCGCAGCGACTTCCTGCGCGAGGTGATCGATGCACTCGGTATCGATTGTCGAGTGGTACGGGGCAGGGCCGAGGACCGAACAGTGCGCGACGAAGTGGGGGAGTCCGATGCCGTGGTGTCCCGGGCGGTGGCTTCCCTGGACAAGTTGACGAAGTGGAGCGCGCCGCTATTGCGATCCGGAGGGCGGATGCTGGCAATCAAGGGTGAGCGTGCCGAGGACGAGGTCCGCGAACATCGCCGCGCGATGACAGCACTGGGCATGACCGAGGTGAAGGTGACGAGATGTGGCGCTCGATTCGTGGATCCACCCGTGACGGTGGTCGTAGGGTTTCAGGGGGCGTCGCGGAGAGGCCGGCCGGCGGGAGGGAGGCACAGATGAGTTCCGTTCCCGAGCCGTCGAAGCCGCGGGCTCAGCAGGACGATGTTTCACGTGAAACGTGGGATTCGCAGAATGCCGATACGCCGATCGGCGCCGAGGCCGAGCGGGCGGTCCGACTCATGCAGGCGGCAACGCAGGGGCAACTTCCCCGACCGACTCGGCAACGTGTCTTCACCATCGCCAACCAGAAGGGCGGCGTAGGAAAGACCACTACGGCGGTCAACATCGCCGCGGCCCTGGCACTGCAAGGGCTGCGCACGCTCGTCATCGACCTGGATCCGCAGGGGAACGCAAGCACCGCGCTGGGCATCGAGCACCGGCCGGGCACCCCGTCGTCGTACGAGGTGTTGATCGGTGAGATCCCCGTGGAAACCGCGTTGCAGCGCAGTCCCCACAGCGAGCGGCTGTTCTGCGTTCCGGCGACGATCGACCTCGCCGGAGCCGAGATCGAGTTGGTGAGCATGGTCGCCCGGGAGGGCCGACTACGGAGTGCATTGGCCGAACTCGAGCACCATGACTTCGACTACGTGTTCATCGATTGCCCGCCGTCGCTCGGTCTGCTGACCATCAACGCGTTGGTGGCGGCACCCGAAGTGCTCATCCCGATCCAATGCGAGTACTACGCCCTCGAGGGCGTGGGGCAGTTGCTGCGCAACATCGAGATGGTCAAGGCGCACCTGAACCCTCAACTGAACGTCACCACCGTTGTGCTCACGATGTACGACGGCCGCACGAAGTTGGCCGACCAGGTGGCGTCTGACGTGCGCGACCACTTCGGCGACAAGGTCCTCCGCACCGTCATCCCGCGCAGTGTGAAGGTGTCCGAGGCGCCGGGTTACGGAATGACGATCATCGAGTACGACCCCGGGTCGCGAGGGGCGATGAGCTACCTGGATGCGAGCCGGGAATTGGCGCAGCGGGGAGTGGAGGAGCAGTCCCGATGACTGCGTGCGGGACTGTTGTGGGCCTGGAGAGAAGAGGCAACCGATGAACAATGCGGCAAAAAAGCGGAGCGGACTTGGCCGCGGCCTCGCCTCGTTGATTCCCACCGGGCCCGCGGATGCGGACGGGCCGGCGACCACGGGTCCGCGGATGGGCGCCGCGGCGGCC
>NZ_JBAUJR010000131.1:0-13555 GCF_049683935.1 Mycobacterium sp.
GCTCAGGGCCCGTTGAATCGCCGCCGGCTCAGGGCCCGTTGAATCGCCTCCGGCTCATGCGCCGCCGGTGGCCTGCTCGCGCGCCCACCGGTAGTCGGCCTTGCCTGCCGGGCTGCGCTCGATGGCGGGCCGGAACACCACCGCTTTCGGCAGTTTGTACCGGGCGATGACGTCGGAGGCGTGCTCGATGAGTTCCTCAGCGGTCGCTCCACCGCCGTCGACGAGCGCGACCACGGCCACTACCTCCTGACCCCACCGCTCGCTCGGCCGGCCCGCGACCACCACGTCGGCGACCGCAGGATGGGACGCGACCGCGGACTCCACCTCTTCGGCGAAGATCTTCTCTCCGCCGGAGTTGATCGTGACCGAATCGCGGCCGAGCAGTTCCACCGAACCGTCGGACAGATGCCGGGCGCGATCGCCGGGTACCGAGTACCGGACCCCGTCGATGACAGGAAACGTGGCGGCCGTCTTGACGGCGTCGCCCTTGTAGCCGAGTGGGACGTACCCGCGCTGCGCCAACCAGCCCATGTCGTCGTGGCCGGGTTCGAGGATCGTGCCGAGGTCCTCGGAGGCAACGGAGGTGTCGGGACCTGCGGTGAACTTGCCGGTCGATACCGCGCCGGAGGCCGACATGTGGGTCATCTGCGCACCGGTCTCCGAGGACCCCACACCGTCGACGATCATCAGGTTGGGCTTGCTGTCGATGAGTCGCTGCTTGGCGGTCGGCGTGAGCTGTGCGCCGCCGTTGGCCACCACCGCCAGCGACGACAGATCAGCGCTCGTCCGCTCGAACGCGTCGGCCAACGGGCGGGCCATCGCGTCGCCGACCACGGTCACCGCCAGGATCTTCTCCCGTTCGATGGTGGCCACCACGTCGTCGACGTCGAGATGGTCGGTGACGGCAGAGAACACCACCGTCTGACCGGTGTTCATCGCCGTCAGCACGGCCCACTGAGCGGCGCCGTGCATCAGCGGCGGTAGCACCATCAGCCTGGTGTCGGGGGCGGCGACGCAGCGGGCGGTGATGTCGTCGTAGCTGGTGGCCAGTTCGCCGGTGTAGAGGCTGCGGCCGCCGAAGGAGGTCATGAAGATGTCGTGCTGACGCCACAGCACACCCTTGGGCATGCCGGTCGTCCCACCGGTGTAGAGCACGTAGAGGTCGTCCGGTGACGGCTGCACCGGCGGCGCGTCGGCAGGTCCGGTCGCCACGATCGACTCGTAGTCGACGGCGCCGGGCAGTAGGTCGTTGCCGGAGTCGTCGGCGATCTGGATGAGCACCTTCAGCTGCGGCAGATCGGCCAGCACCTCGGCCAGGCGCGGGGCGAAGGCGGCGTGGTAGAGCAGCGCGGATGCGCCGGAATCGGAGAGCAGGTACTGCAGCTCGCTCTTGACGTACCGGTAGTTGACGTTGAACGGCGCGACCCGCGAGCGCCACGACCCCAACATGCCCTCGACGTATTCGGGGCCGTTGTGGGCGTAGATACCCAGCAGATCCTGCCCGACCTCGTGACCGCCCAACTCGGCGCGCTCGGTGTGACACCCCAGGCCGCGGGAGTGGAGGTAGCCGGCGAGACGATTCGATCGCTCCACGATCTGCGCGTACGTGAAGCGGCGATCGCCCTGGACGATGAAGTCACGATCGCCGATGACGGCCGCGACGGCATCGGCGGCGGCCGGGACGGTGAACTGAGTCGACTCGGTCATGCGATGGACTCTAGACGCCGGTGCCCAGCGGGTAGACAGTTGGTCCAAAGTTGTATGGCCATCGGCTCCGGTTCGTCATCGCCTTCTCCATGCCCCGATGAGATCGTCGGTGGTGGTGACGGACGCGAGCAGCGACAACGTGTTGTCGATGACCGCGTCGCAGTAGTCGTGCGGAATCCCGGCGACCGCGTCCCGGGGCAGGACCACGCGATAGGCCGCGTTCACGGCGTCCATGACCAGGTTGGTGATCGCCACGTTCACCGAAACGCCGACGGCGACGATGGTGCTCACCCCGAGGTTGCGCAGGATCGAATCCAGGTCCGTGCCGCCCATCGGCCCGATGCCATGCCACCTGTGCAGCACGAGATCGGTTGGCTGGGCGTCGAGTTCGGGCACGAGTCGGGTGCCGGGGCTGCCGGGGCTGATGTCGACACCTGCGGCGCCGAAGGCGAAGATCTTGGCGTTGTGGTTGGCGCCCCGGCCGTCGGACCTGCGCTGGACCACGCAGTGCACGACGGATACGCCCGCGGCACGCGCGACGGGCAGCAGCCGGGCGATATTGGGCACGGCCTGCCTGCGGGCCGCCTCGGACAGTGCCCGCAGCCCCGCATCCGGTCCGACGATGGCCCCCTGGCACTCCTGGGTGACGATGGCGGTGTGTGCGGGTGTCACCAGGTCGGCGAGGTCGGGCTTCATGGTGAGGTGACCGGTTGTCCCACCGGTGGCACTTCATAAAACTGCGTCGCCCACTTCCGCATGGCCAGATACGGTTTGGCGTCGATCTTGGCCAGCGGCGGGTTCTCGACGTACTTCTGGTAGCGCCAGATGTCGCAGTCCTCCCACACGGTCTTGAGGAACTGTCGTTCGACCTTGGCGCGCACGCTGTCGGGCGGAATGTCGGAGGTCTCCCCGGGCAGCTTCGGCCACCAGATCGAATAGAACATGTCGGATACCTCGTCATCAACCGGTGTGCACGCGAAGATCAACCGGTGGTTGGAGGAGCCCTCGAACGCACTCATCGCGAACCCGAGTCCGGAGAAATGGCTGTGGATGCGCAACGCCATCTGTTTGGGGTCGTCGCTGCGGACGTCCGGCCAGCCGGTGAGGAAGCGCCATTCCTCGTCGACGTGCTCCCAGTGCAGACACACCGGCGTGACGGAGGCGCCGTGCACATACCGGAAATGTGAACTGTCCGGACCGTTCTCGGCCACGATCTGCGGGTGCACCGGGATGGCGTCGGCGCGGCTGGAGAACTCCGGGTACGGACGGTAGTAGGCGCCGGCGTCGGTCTCGAACTGGGGGAACTTGAGAAAGATGTCCGGCAGTTCCCACTGCGGTTCCTTGCCCTGGGGCTGGTACCACATGAAGATGCAGCCGTACTGTTCCTTGATCGGATAGGTCCGCAACCTCAGGCCCCGATTGGGGCGATCCGGCTGATAGGGGATGTAGCGGTTGGAACCGTCGGGACCCCATCGCCAGCCGTGAAACGGGCACTCGACACAATCGCCGACGACCTTGCCGCCGTGCCCGATGTGGGCACCGAGATGCTTGCAGTGCGCTTCGAGGACGTGCAGTTCGCCCGACTCGTCCCGGTAGGCGGCGAGGTCCTCACCGAAGTAGTGCAGCGCCCGGACGTCGCCGACCTCGAACTCCGCTGACCATCCGATCATGAACCATCCGGTGACCTTCCAGGTGAACGGGACTTTCACAGATGCCTCCCTCGGTGACCCAGAGATACGGTGGAGCTTACAGTAGAGAATTCGGCAGGAAGCCCGGAACGTCGCGCAGCCGTCGCCGAAATCGGCACATATCCGGAGGCAATACTGTAATAGTTACAGTATCTGGGCCCGGGCCCAACACTGCCGATCCGGCGAGGAAGGTGAACAGCACTCGTGGACGTGATCGTCATCGGCGCCGGATTCTCCGGGCTGTACGCGTTGCATCGACTGCGTGACCTGGGGTTCCGGGTGCACGTCCTGGAGAAAGCCCACAACGTCGGCGGCACTTGGCTGTTCAACCGCTATCCGGGCGCTCGCTGCGACATCGAGAGCATCGAATACTCCTACAGCTTCTCCGAGGAGATCGAGCAGGATTGGGTGTGGACCGAGACGATGCCGGCCCAGCCCGAGATCGAGGCCTATCTGAACTTCGTCGCGGACCGACTGGACCTGCGCCGCGACATCTCGTTCGGCACCGAGGTCGTCTCGATGAGATACGACGAGGACGCCGCGGTGTGGACGGTCGAGACCGCAGCGGGCCAGTCGTTCGTCGCGCCGTTCGTGGTGGCCGCATCGGGCATCCTGTCGGTGCCTCTGGAACCCGCCATCGACGGGATGGACACCTTCGCCGGAACATCGTTGTTCACCAGTCGCTGGCCCGCAGATGACATCGACCTCAGCGGCCGGCGGGTCGGCGTCATCGGTACCGGATCAACCGGCGTGCAACTGATTCCGGTGGTGGCGCGCCAGGCGGCACACCTCACGGTGTTCCAGCGCTCGCCGGCCTACACGCTGCCCTGGCAGGTCCGTGCCTTCGAGCCCGGTGAACTCGATGAGCTGAAGAGCAATTACGGGCAGATCCGCGAGGCACAGCGTCAGCATCCTGTGGGCGCGGCCCGGCTCAGTGCCTTCTCGGTGCTGCTGGACATGCTCGTCAAGCCGCCGCTCAGGGGTGCCACCCGCGAGGAACAGGTGCGCGCGGTCGAGGAGCACGGCGTCATGGGCGCGCTCAGCTGGGGTGACATCTTCTTCGACATCGAGGCCAACCAGATGGCGGGGAGGCTCTACGGGGAGGCGGTGGCCCGCATCGTCGAGGACGCCGATACCGCCGCGGCGCTGACTCCGACGCACCCGTTCGGCTGCAAACGTCCGATCATCGACCAGGGTTACTACGAAACCTTCAACCGGGACAATGTGACCCTGGTCGACCTGAGAAACAACCCCATCGTCAGCGTCACGCCCGAGGGCATTCGAACCGAGCGGGAACTGCACGAACTCGACGTGATCATCTACGCAACCGGTTTCGACGCGATGACCGGCGCGCTGACCCGCATCGACGTCCGCGGTCGAGAAGCGATGTCACTGGCCGAGTTCTGGGGCACGGAGGGTCCGTACTCCTATCTCGGCATCGCCGTGGCCGGGTTCCCGAACCTGTTCATCATCCAGGCCCCGGGAAGCCCCTCGGCGGCAACCAATTTTGTCGCCGCGCTCGAGCAGCACGTGGAGTGGATCGGCGACTGCCTGTCGCATCTGCGCGCCAACGGTCACCGCACCATCGAGGCGCTGCGGGACGCCCAGCGCGAATGGATCGAGCACACGACGGCGTTGGTGGCGCCGACGGTGTTGGTGCATCCGACGTGCAACTCCTGGTACAACGGCGGCAATGTCCCGGGAAAGAAGCGGATGTACATGGGTTACACCGCGGGCATTCCGGAATACCGCAGGCGCTGTGACGAGATCGCGGCGGCCGGTTACGCCGGGTTCGAGCTCGGATGAGAAGCACGGAACGCGCCTGGCGTATCGGGCGGGACTTCGCCGGCGTGCTGCCGCGGGCGCATGCGGCACTGTCGACCGCAGGCGAGTGGAACCCGTTGTCGGTGAGCGGTGCTCGCCGACTCGGGGAAGTGGTGCTCGACGAGCTCGCGCTGTCGGGGATGACGTTGACCGCTCCGCCGCCGAAGCTGGAGCGGTCCGTCGACTCCTGCAGAGCCGCTGCCGACGAGTTGTCCGGTGGCGGGGTGGCGGGTGCGCAATCCGATCCGACGCCGTTGCAGGTCGCATCCCTGCGTCGCCGTCGATGGGGCCGGCAGACCTACGAACAGCTGACGTTCGACCACGATCCTGCGCTCCCGGACTCGCTGAGTGCCGAGGGTTTCGGCGGTCCGGCGACAGCCGTCGTACACCTCTGTCGAACAGGTGAGGACCGGCGGCCATGGCTGGTATGGCTGCACGGGGCAGGTCAGGGCCAGCCGATCGATCTGCTGTTCTCGCGGGCGCGTCGCCTCCAGGACGAATTCGGGTTCAACATCGCGCTGCCCGTTCAGCCGGGATGCGGGGTGCGCCGCAGTGCGTGGCCCGCCTACCCGAACATGGACCCGCTGGCCAATGTCGCCGGCATGATGCGCGCGGTCTCCGAGGTGCGCGCGGTCCTGCGGTGGCTGCGCCCGCAGGCGAGCGCGATCGCGGTGTCGGGGGTGTCGATGGGAAGCCCGTTGGCAGGGCTGGTGTCCCACCTCGAACCCGTCGACGGCGTGGCGGTGTACACCCCGATATCCGGCCTGAACTCGATGATCGCCGCACACCTCGGCCGGTGGGGTCCGTCGGTGCGGGACACCGTCGAGTTGTTGCAGTCCGACGTGGTCGAACAACTGATGTCGGCTGTCGACTACCGGTCCGTCGCCCCCACCGCGCCGCCGGATCGGCGGCTCATCGTCGGGGCCTGGCACGACCGGATGGCCACGCCGGAAGCCGCGCTCGCACTTCACCAGCGGTGGGGCGGCCAGTTGTACTGGCATCGGGGCAGCCACGTCGGCCATCTGTTCGCCGGCGGTGTTCAGACCGCGTCGGAACGTTTTCTGCAGAAGGTCAGCGAGTTGAGCCGTAGTCGCGAATGAGCCGCAGCCGAAGGTATTTCAGCTCGGTCTCGAGATCGTAGTCCGCCGTGAGCACGAGCCAGAGGTAGGCGATGCCATACACCGCTGAGCTGATGTCGTTGACCGCGCGGGTGACGTCGACGTCGGGTCGCACCGAACCGTCGGCGACCCCCTTGTCCAGTCCGGCTCTGACCCGTTGCATGCCGACGTCGAGCTGGCCCAGCGAGCGGGGGCGCAGTGCCGAGGTGCTCTTGACGGCCTCGAACGCGGCGACGAACATCGCGCGGAGAAGCTCGGGATCGTCGGAGGCGAGCTGGCCGATCCGGTCCAGGTGGGCGAGCGCGTGCTCCAGGCCGGTGGCATCGGGGTCGAGGTCGGGGCTGAGCGCTGCCATGTACTCGCGCATGAAGATGGCATCGAGGACCGCGTCCTTGCTGCCGTATCGAGCGTGCACCATCGCCCGGCTGTATCCGGCCCGGCGGCCGATTTCGGCGGCAGTGGTTGCTTCCCAGCCTTTTTCGATGATCAGTTCGGCCGCCGCGCGGGCCAGTTTGCGGCTGGAGATCTCGACCCGTTCCGGCTGTGTCAGGCCGCGACTGGGGGTGGGCACCCTTGCATATTAGACGACCGACAATTATGTTACTTGCGATGCGTCAAATATGTGGCGGGGCAACTCGATGGTGAGTACCGGCACCGCGCGGGTTCCCGGCGGCGTCGATGAGCTGACCCCTCAGTGGCTCACCGACGTGCTGCGCACCGACGGGGGTGTTTCCGACGCCACGGTCACCGACGTTCGGATCGAGCAGATCGCTCAGGACAGCGGATTCTCGTCGCTGCTCTACCGGCTTCATCTGACCGCCGACGGCAGTGTGCCGGCCACGGTGATCGCGAAACTGCCCGCGGTGTCCGAGGCGCGCGGAGCGATGGAACTGCTGGGCGGCTACCGGCGGGAGGTGGCGTTCTACCGGCACGTCGCGGGACGCGCACCGATCGCGACACCGCAGGTATATGCCGCCCGCATGGCGGAAGACTCGGTCGACTTTGTGCTGCTGCTCGAAGATCTGCGGGACTGGGACAACGCCGACCATCTGGCCGGCCTGTCCATCGACCGGGCGCGACTGTGTGTCCAGCAGTTGGCCGGACTGCACGCCTGGTCTGTGAACTCGGCGGACAGCACTGTGTTGGAACACTTTCCGAGTCTGGACACCCCGATCGCACGGGACCTGCTGTTGCCCGCGTTTGCGCCCGGCTGGCAGACGTACCGAGAGCACTGCACCGGTTCGGTGCCGGCAGGCGTGGCGGCCTTTGCCGAGAGTTTTGCCGAACGGGCGGCTGCTGCTCTGCCGGTGCTGACCGAACGCGACATGCTGCTGCACGGCGACATCAGGGCCGACAACCTGTTCTTCGACGGGGACCAGATGAAGGTGGTGGACTTCCAGTTCGCCGCCCGAGGGTCCGGTGCCGCCGACATCGCCTACCTGGTCACCCAGGGCCTACCGAGCCGGGAGCGGGCAGGACACGACGAGGTGCTGCTGCGGCACTACCTCGATCAGCTCGCCGATTTCGGCGTCACCGACTACGGATTCGACGAGGCGTGGCGGCAGTACCGATGCGCGGCCGCCTATCTGATGGTGCTCCCCGTCATCACCCTCAACGGCTGGGAGGTGTTGCCGGAGCGGTCCCGTCAGCTCTGCCTGGCTCTCATCGACCGCGCGATCGACGCGATCGACCAGATCGACGCCCTGGAGGTGTTCGCATGACCCGATCGGCACGGGAGGTGGTGGAGCTGTACAACCTCGTGGTGTGGAACGAACGCGACTTCGCCCTCGCCGAAGAACTGCTGGGCGACTCGGTGATCCGACACAACGCGGGGGAGAAGGCGACCACGCTGACCCACGACGAGGCGGTGGCGCGCGTCGTCGACCACTGGGAGATGTTCGAGACGATCCGGTTCGACCTCAACCTCGTTGTCGCCGGTGACGACGGCGAGCACGTGACTGTCGTCTACCAGTCGCCGATGACGCTCAAGGACGGCACCGAGACCACCGTCGCCAGCATGGAGATCTTCCGGGTCGTCGACGGCAGGATCACCGAGGTCTGGAATTGCGGCTACAAGCAAGGAGTTTGGGCGTGAACGAACGTGTGCTCGATGAACTCGGCTACTACCTGCTGGCCGGTGCCGGGGGTGAGGGTCCGGCCGCCCTGATGGGCGAGGCGCGCCGCGGTGAGGAGCTGGGCTTCGGCACCGGATTCATCTCCGAACGCTGGAACGTCAAAGAGGCGTCGTCGCTCACCGGGGCCGCACTTGCGGTGACCAGTCGGATGCAGATCGCCACCGCCGCTACCAATCACAACACCCGCCACCCGTTGATCACCGGGTCGTGGGCGACCACGATGCACCGGCTGTCCGGCGGCCGCTTCACCCTGGGCCTCGGGCGCGGCATCGCGGCGATGTACAACGCGTTCGGTGTGCCCGCGGTGACCACGGCGCAGATGGAGGACTTCGCCCAGGTCATGCGCAAGCTCTGGCACGGCGAGCTGATCTTCGACCACGACGGGCCGATCGGCAAATATCAGGTGCTGTTCCTCGACCCCGACTTCGACGAGGACATCAGGCTGGGCCTCGTCGCTTTCGGGCCGCAGACGCTGGCGCTGGGGGGACGGGAGTTCGACGACGTCATCCTGCACACCTACTTCACTCCCGAGACCCTGCAGCGCGCGGTGAAGACGGTCAAGGACGCTGCGGAGCAGGCCGGACGCGACCCCGCCAGCGTGAAGGTGTGGTCGTGCTTCGCGACCGTCGGTGACCATCTCCCCGAGGAATTGCGACTGAAGAAGACCGTTGCGCGGCTGGCCACCTACCTGCAGGGCTACGGCGACCTGCTGGTCAATACCAATGGCTGGGATACCGCTGTGCTGCAACGCTTCCGCGACGACCCGGTGGTCCAGTCGATCCCCGGTGGCATCGATCACAAAGCCACCTCCGAGCAGATCGAGCACATCGCCACGCTGATCCCCGAGGAATGGCTCGAGCCGTCGGCCACCGGGTCGGCGCAACAGTGCGTCGACCGTGTGCGCAAGGAGTTCGACTACGGCGCCGACGCGGTGATCATGCACGGGGCGACCCCCGACGAACTCGAGCCGATCGTGGCCGCGTACCGCGCCACCGACGGCTGAGCCGCTCAGCGCTAGGGCGTGATGGTCGAGCGGGTGACCGGTTGGGCAGCGGCCTGGCGGCTGCGGAGACCGCGACTCAGCGCGTCCAGCAGCGCGTCCCTCGTCTCCTCCGGGTGGATGAGGTCGTCGAAGCCGAGGTGGCCGGCCGACCGGAACGATGCGTCCACCTCGGCCTGACGCAGCTTCTCCTCGACGTCCTCGGCGGCGTGTGAGGCACGGCTGAGGGCCGCGGCGCTCATCGCTCCCATCGTCGCGCCGGGATAGGCGAAGGTGGCGCTCTGGTTGTCGAACCCGAGCAGTGACATCACCATCGAGCCGAAACCGTAGGCCTTCCGCAGTGTGACATGAAGTTTGACCGTCGTGGCCACGGTCTGCGCCGCGAACATCCGGGCACCGCTACGGAGCACGCCCTGGCGTTCGGAGCGACTGCCCGGCATCATTCCCGGGTTGTCGGCGAGGAAGACCAGCGGCAGATGGAACGCGTCGGCCACCGAGATGAAATGTGCTGCCTTGTCGGCGGCGTCGGCGTCGATGGAACCGGCCATCACCCGCGGCTGGTTCGCCACCACCGCGACCGGATGGCCACCGAGGTGGGCCAACGCACAGATGATGGCGGATCCGAATTTCGGCTGCACTTCGAACCAGTCCGAGCTGTCGAACACGACGTCGAGCACCGCACGCATGTCGTACACCTGACGGTTGCCGCGCGGCACGATCTCGAGAAGCTCAGGGGTCTGGCGTGGGCCGGTGGAGTCGTCGGTCGGCAGGGACGCCGGATACGACCAGGCGCTCGACGGGAAGTAGGACAGGTAGCGGCGGATGTCGTCGAGCACCGCTGCGTCGTCCTGGCCGAGGTTGTGGATCACGCCGCTGGCCAACGCCACGCTCGGGCCGCCGAGATCCTCTTTCGAAATCTCCTCGCCGGTCGACTCTTTGACCACGGGTGGTCCCGCGGTGAAGATCGCCCCCTGCGTGGTCATGATGGTCCAATCGCACACCGGGGCGACCAGCGCGCCGTGGCCGGCGGACGGGCCGAACAAGCCCGCGACCGTCGGCACTGTTCCCGAGCACTGCGCTTGCGCCAGCAGGTCGGTGGGGGTGCGGCCGTAGTGCTCTCCGCTGGGGCGGAAACCGGCGCCCTCGAGCAACATCACCATCGGAATCCGATCCCGCAGAGCCACTTCAGCGAGGCGGTAACGCTTCGAGTTTCCTCCGGGACCGATGCTGCCGGCCAGGGTGGTGAAGTCCTCGGCCCCCACCATCACCGGCGAGCCGTTGATCAATCCGGAACCGGTGACGATGCCGTCGGCCGCGATCTCGCCGCCGACGAGGGTGCCGAACTCGCGGAAAGATCCCTTGTCGAGGAGATGGTCGATACGTCCGCGGGCATCGAGTTTGCCCTTGTCGTGGTGCTTGGCGACGCGCTCGTCACCGCCCATGGCGCGCGAATGGTCCCGTCGGCGGGCGAGTTCGCCCAGCGTGTCCTGCCAGTCCTCGGCACCGGCCATCGGTCACTCCCGTCCTCAGCGGCGGCCCTCGCAGGGCTCGCAACGTTGACCATACTGAATTGCTTACTGTAGCTTCGTTTGGCATGCGTCCTGAAGGCGGCCTCAAGGTCGACGCCGCCGTGGTCAGCCGGCTTTCCGAGGTGCCGTCCGGTGCCCGCACGCTGGAACGTCGCGGCTTCGACGGCTGCTGGACGGCCGAGGTCAGCCATGACCCCTTTCTGCCGCTGACGCTGGCCGCGGGACACACCACCACGATCGAACTCGGCACCAGCATCGCGGTGGCGTTTGCCCGCAACCCGATGACGGTGGCCCAGGTCGGCTGGGATCTGCAGGACTACTCGCAGGGCCGGTTCATCCTGGGGTTGGGCTCACAGATCAAGCCGCACATCGAGAAGCGTTTCAGCATGCCGTGGAGCAAGCCGGTGGCGCGAATGCACGAGTTCGTGCTTGCGCTGCGGGAGATCTGGTCCTGCTGGCGCGAGGACACCGCGCTGCAGTTCGAGGGCGAGTTCTACACCCACACGCTGATGACGCCGATGTTCGTCCCGCCGGTCCACCCACACCGCGACCCGAAAGTCTTTGTCGCCGCCGTCGGCGATCGCATGACCGAGATGTGCGGGGAGGTCGCCGACGGCATTCTTGCACATGCCTTTTCGACGCAGCGGTACTTCCGTGAGGTGACGTTGCCGACGCTGTCCCGGGGTCTGGAGCGGTCGGGTCGGGTGCGCGCCGACATCGAGGTGGCGAGCCCGCTGTTCGTGGTGACCGGACGCGACGACGCCGAGCTGACTGCGGCGGCGTCGGGGACGCGCAAGCAGATCGCCTTCTACGCCTCCACTCCCGCATATCGCAGGGTGCTGGAGTTGCACGGCTGGGGAGACCTCCATACGGAGCTTCACCGGCTGTCGCGTGAGGGTGATTGGGACGGCATGGGTTCGCTGATCGACGACACCATCCTCGGCGAGTTCGCCGTGGTGGCGCCGGTTGACGAACTGGCGGCGAAGATCCGGGCTCGATGTGACGGCCTGATCGACCGGGTGCTGGTGGGTTTTCCGCCGTCGGTCGATGAGGCGACAGTTGTTGATCTGGTGGCTGATCTGCGCGGCAGCGCATGACGAGGGAGTGCTGATGAGTGTTCGTGTCGCCGATGAGGCTGCGAGGGTGCTGGCCGATCCGACGGCCTACGCCGACGAGCGGAAGCTGCACGCGGCGTTGACTCATCTGCGGGCGAATGCGCCGGTGTCGTGGGTCGAGGTGCCCGACTACCGGCCGTTCTGGGCGATCACCAAGCACGCCGACATCATGGCGATCGAGCGTGCCGACACGGTGTTCACGAACTCGCCGCGGCCGGTGCTGACAACCGCCGAGGGCGATGTGCAGCAGGCGGCCATGGGCGTGAGCACGCTCATCCACATGGACGATCCCCAGCACCGCAAGGTCAGGGGGATCGGAGCGGACTGGTTCCGCCCGAAGGCCATGCGGGGGTTGAAGGTCCGCGTCGACGAGCTCGCCGGATCCTTCGTGGACAAGATGTACGACATGGGCGGCGAGTGCGATTTCGTGCCCGATGTGGCGGTGAACTTCCCGCTGTACGTCATCATGTCGCTGCTCGGCATCCCGGAGTCGGACTTTCCCCGCATGTTGACCTACACGCAGGAGCTGTTCGGCAGCGACGACACCGAATTGCAGCGCGGCGTGACGATGGAGGAGCGCGGGATGGCGCTGTTCGAGATGTTCACCTACTTCAACGGGATCACCGCGTCGCGACGTCAGCAGCCCACCGAGGATCTGGCGTCGGCCATCGCCAACGCGCGGATCGACGGGGAGCCACTGTCAGATCTCGACACCGTCTCCTACTACCTCATCGTCGCCACGGCCGGACACGACACCACCAGCGCCACCATCTCGGGCGGACTGCAGGCGTTGACCGAGAACCAGGACCAGTTGCGACGGCTGCAGGCCGATCCGGGCCTGATGGGGCTGGCCACCGAGGAGATGGTCCGCTGGGTCACCCCGGTGAAGGAGTTCATGCGAACCGCGCAGCGGGACACCGAGGTTCGGGGGGTGCCGATCGCGGCGGGGGATTCGGTGCTGCTGTCCTACCCGTCGGGCAACCGCGACGAGGAGGTGTTCGCCGACCCGTTCCGCTTCGACGTGGGCCGCGATCCCAACAGGCACGTCGCGTTCGGCCACGGCGTGCACTTCTGTCTGGGAGCGGCGCTGGCCCGCATGGAGGTCAACAGTTTCTTCTCCGCACTGCTACCGCGGCTGAAGTCCATCGAGCTGACCGGCACGCCTGAGCACACCGCGACGATCTTCGTCGGCGGGCTCAAGCACCTGCCGATTCGCTACCGCCTGTTGGACTAGGAGTTCCCGCGCGCAGCCGCCTTGAGTGCGTCAAAATGTCCTGCGCCGCCGCCACGTTCGCCCTCCTTGTGATGAGAGAGCGCTTGGATGGTGACGTCGTGGCCTTCGGAGGCTTTGCGCAGGGCGCCGACGGTGGCCTGGTCTTTGGGGACATGGGTGAACGGGTCCCAGTGATACCAGCGCATCGCGTTCTCGTAGGTCATCT
>NZ_JBAUJR010000132.1:0-8024 GCF_049683935.1 Mycobacterium sp.
TTGCTGCGCAGCAACGCGCGACCGTCGGGGCCTCGCCACGTGCGGACGCTGATCTGTGACCGCGAGCGACTGCGGGGGCCGACGGTGACAGTGGGGGTGCTGGCTGCGGTGTCCGCCGCGCTGTCCGGGCAGCTCCGTGGGTTGGGCGACGACCCGTCGCAACTCGCGGCGGAGGTGCCGATGGCCAAGTCAGGTCCGCGTCCGGCGCACAATCATTTCGGCAACGTCGGTGTCGGCCTGTATCCGGACCTGGAGTTCGACCAACGGGCCCAACGGATCAGCATCGAGCTGAACCAACGCCGGCGGCGTGCCTCGCACCCGGCGATGCGCGCCGAGAGCGCGGCATTCGCGACTGTTCCGGCACCGGTACTCCGTTGGGGGGTAGCCCAGTTCGATCCCGACAGCCGGTGGCCGACGGCCACCGGGAACACGGTGGTGTCCAGCGTGAATCGCGGCGCGAAGGATCTGCATCTCGGCGGGGCTCCGGTGCTGCTGACCGCCGGGTTCCCCGGCCTGTCCCCGATGATGGGGGTGACCCACGGTGTGCACGGCATCGGCGAGACGATCGTCATCAGCGTCCATGCGGCCGAGTCGGCGATCGGCGACATCGATACCTATGTGGAGCGGCTGGAATACGAAGTGCGCAAAGGGAACTGAGTCAGGCGTTCTCGGCGAGCACCGCGTTCATCGACCTCATCGCCGCGTCTCGGTCATCACCCATCCCCACCAGGGTGTCGATCACCAGGGGGCCCAGGATCTGGGTGAGTCCGTGCCCTTCATGCCCGAAGTAGCCTGCCATTTCCAGCAGAACCGCGCCGTGGTTGAGGCTCCACAACCGCCCCGCCACCGCCAGTTCGTCGTCGTCGCGGATGCGGCCTGCGGCGATCATCCGGCGCACCGCACTGTGCAGCGCTCCGAAGGACGGGGCCCATTCGGCGCGGTTGGTTGCGCTTCCGGTGACGGTGATGTCGGTGCGGTAGACGGTGAGCGAGGCCGGTGCGGAGGTGCCGAAGATCAGTTGGTATCGCTGAGGATTGGCGAGCGCGAAGTCATGGTAGGCGAGTCCCATCGCCAGGAAGTCGGCCACGGGATCGTCGGTTTCGGGCACCTCGGTCAACGCCTGGGTGAAACGGATGAACACCTCCCCGGCAATGGCGTCGAGCAGACCTGTCATTCCGCCGAAGTGTGTGTAAACCGCCATCGTGGAGGTGCCCGTCTCGGCCGCGACGTTGCGCGCGCTGAGCGCGGGGAGACCGTCGCGCTCGAGGATGCGCACGCCCGCCTCGATCAGGGAGTGGCGGGGTGCGGTCACGTATGCAATGTAACCATAACGGCGTTATCGCCGGGCTGACACCTGTTTCGCGCGCCGTGATCATTCGGCGGCGGCGACGACGGCCGGTTCACGCACTGCCGCGTCCATCTCGGTGAACTCGCGTTCGATGTCGTCGTTCTGGCGCGCGGTCATCAGCGACACCACCGTGGCAACAACCGCGCAGGCGATGAAGCCGGGAACGATCTCGTACATCGCGCTGGCCAGCGCCTCGGTCTGGCCCCAGATCCCCACCACCACCGCGCCGCTGATCATGCCGGCGATCGCACCGGGGGAGGTGAGTCCGCGCCAGAACAGCGACAAGATGATGAGCGGACCGAACGCCGCCCCGAAGCCCGCCCACGCGAAGCCGACGAGGTCGAGGATCGTTCCGCCCGGGTTCAGCGCGAGGGCGATCGCGACGATCGCGACCGTGAGCACCCCGAGTCGGCCGTAGGCGACCAGCCTCGTCGGACTCGTTTCCTTGCCGAACGCCCGGTAGATGTCCTCGACGAGGGCCGACGAGCAGACGATCAACTGTGAGGAGATGGTCGACATCACTGCGGCCAGCACAGCCGCGAGCACGATCCCGGCGATGAACGGGTGGAACATGATCTGCGCCAGTTGCAGAAACACCGTTTCGGGATTGTCGAGTGTTTCGCCACGGTCGTAGAAGTAGGCGAAGCCCGCGAAGCCGGTGACGATGGCACCCAGGGAGCTGAGCACCATCCAACTGATGCCGATGCGGCGACCGGCCTTGGCGTCGGCGGGCGAGCGCAGCGCCATGAACCGGACGATGATGTGCGGCTGACCGAAGTAGCCGAGTCCCCACGCGGCGGCGGACAGGATGGCCATGACACTTCCTCCGTAGAACAGCGAGGTGCGATGGATTTCGTTGCCGGGGTCGGCGAGATTCTGGGCGGTGTCGGAAGCCTGGATCGCGTTGAGCACCTCACCGGGACCGCCGACGGCGATGATGGTGACGACCGGAACCGCGATGAGGGTGGCGAGCATCAACACCCCCTGTGCGACGTCGGTGAGCGTGGCGCCGAGGAACCCGCCGAACAGGGTGTAGCTCAACGTGATTCCCGCAACGAGCAGCATGCCCCACAGGTACGACGAGCCGAACGTGGTCTCGAAGAACACGCCTCCGGCGACCATGCCGGACGACACGTAGAACGTGAAGAACACCAGGATGATCACGCCGGCGGCGATCCGCAGGACATGCGAATGATCACGCAACCTGTTCTCGAAGAAACTCGGCACGGTGATCGAGTTGTTGGCGATCGCGGTGTAGGCGCGTAGGCGCGGCGCGACGAAGCGCCAGTTGAGATAGGCGCCGATGACCAGGCCGATGACGATCCACGACTCGCCGAGGCCCGCTGCGTAGATGGCGCCGGGCACCCCGAGGAGCAACCAACCGGACATGTCGGACGCCCCCGCGGACAGTGCAGCCACACCGGGACTGAGCCTTCGACCGCCGAGCATGTAGTCGTCCAGATCGCTGGTCTGGCGGTAGGCGTAGTAGCCGATCGCGATCATCGCAGCGAAATACAGTCCGATGGCCAGCATCTGGTACGTGGAGTCGGTCATGTGTGCAGTTAACCGGGGATGTGACGTGAATCATTTGGCGAATCGCATGAGATATGCCACGAGGCTTTGTCCAGCTGGACAAGGCACCGAGATCGGGTCGCCACTGCTGCCGGCCAACCGTTGCCTCACCCGAATAACGGTGTTATACAGAGGGCGTGCGGCAATAACACTGTTATAGGGAGTTTTCATGGACAACCGCTACCTTCAGGGGGCGTTCGCCCCGGTATCGCAGGAGGTCACGCTCACCGATCTGGCGGTGACGGGCCGCATCCCCGACCATCTGGACGGTCGCTACCTGCGTAACGGCCCCAACCCCATCGGCGAGATCGACCCGGCGCGGTACCACTGGTTCATCGGCGACGGAATGGTGCACGGCATCCGCATTCGCGACGGCAAGGCCGAGTGGTACCGAAACCGCTGGGTCCGCAGTCCTATCGTGGCCAGGGCGCTCGGCGAAAAGACGCCCTCCGGTCGGTTCCCGGTCTCGCAGGTGGGCGCCAACACCAACGTGATCGGTCACGCCGGCACGACGCTTGCGCTGATCGAAGGGGGTGCCACCAGCTACGAACTGACCGACGAATTGGACACCGTGGGTGTCTGCGATTTCGACGGCACCGTCACCGGCGGTTACACCGCCCACCCCAAACGTGACCCCGACAGCGGCGAGTTGCACGCGGTGTCCTACAGCATGCTGCGGGGAAACGCGGTGCAGTACTCCGTGATCGGCGCCGACGGCCGTGCCCGGCGTGCTGTCGACATCGAGGTGACCGGCAGCCCGATGATGCACGACTTCTCGTTGACCGAACGCTACGTGGTCTTCTACGACCTGCCGGTCACATTCGACACCGAGCAGGCGGCGAGCATGTCGGTTCCGCGCGGTCTCCGGCTGCCCGCGCGACTGTTGTTGTCCGCGTTGATCGGTCGCGTGCGCATTCCCGACCCCGTCGCCGCGCGCATCCCGTCCGGAGGTGGCTCGGATCGCCGATTCCCGTACTCGTGGGATCCGAAGTACCCCGCCAGGATCGGCGTCATGCCGCGCGACGGCGGCAATGCCGATGTGCGGTGGTTCGACGTCGAGCCGTGTTACGTGTTCCACCCGATGAACGCCTACGACTCTCCGATCGACAACACGATCGTGCTCGACGTCGTACGGCACCCGAAGATGTTCGACACCGACCACCTCGGCCCCAACGAGGGGCCGCCGACACTGGAGCGATGGACCGTCGATCTGGCCGCCGGCAAGGTGCGGGAGTCGCGGATCGACGATCGCGCCCAGGAGTTTCCGCGGGTCGACGAGCGGCTCGTCGGTAAGCGGCATCGCTACGGTTATGCACCGGCTGTCGGCGAGGGAACCGACGGCAGTGACACGCTGCTCAAACACGACCTGGTGGGCGGCGACAGCGTGACTCGGTACTTCGGCGCTGGAAAAGCACTGGGCGAGTTCGTTTTCCAGGCGTCATCACCGGATTCCGCCGAAGATGACGGGGTGCTGATGGGTTATGTGTACGACCGGTCGACGGATCGGAGCGAGCTGGCGATACTCGACGCGCGCACTCTCGAGGACATCGCCGCCATCAAGCTGCCACACCGGGTGCCCGCCGGATTCCACGGCAACTGGGTGCCCGCCGCGTAACCACTCGGGGTAGTGCGGCGGCGGCGTAACAGATGGCCTAGATTCTGTTACATGACTGCCTACGACGTCGGGGTGCTGATCCTGCGTGTTGTCCTTGGTCTGACCATGGCGGCACACGGCTACAACAAGTTCTTCGGCAAGGGTGGCCTCAAGGGCACCGCCGGCTGGTTCGACAGTATGGGCATGAAGCCGGGCATGTTCCACGCCCGCGTCGCTGCCAGCACGGAGATGGCGGCCGGTCTGGGTCTGGCGCTCGGTCTGCTGACGCCGATCCCGGCGGCGGGCTTCGTCGCGCTGATGCTGGTGGCGGCCTGGACGGTGCACAAGCCCAACGGCTTCTTCATCGTCAAGGAGGGCTGGGAGTACAACCTCGTGCTGGCGGTCGCGGCGGTCGCCGTCGCGACGATCGGGGCAGGCAGGCTCAGCCTCGATTACCTGCTCTTCGCCGGCACCGGCCTCTACGACCTGCTGCACGGCTGGTGGGGTCTGCTGATCGCGGTGGTGCTCGGACTCGGCGGCGGCATCGGGCAACTGGTGATCTTCTACCGCCCGCCGGCCAAGCAGGACGCATAGACCGGCGGCGGAATCCGCACAATCGGTGCTGACGAACTGGAACACGTTCTAGTCTGACCGGCATGGGTTTTCTCAAGCAGGAAGCGCCCGTCGTCGACTACGCCGAGTGGAGCAAGGGGACTCGGGCCGAGCGGATCGTCCCGATGGCACGGCACTGGGCCGAGGTCGGCTTCGGAACGCCGGGTGTGCTGCATCTCTTCTACGTGGTGAAGATCCTGCTGTACGTGCTCGTGGCATGGCTGATCGTGCTGAGCACCGCCGGAATCGATGGGTTCACCAACGTCGGCGCCTGGTACCACGAGCCGATCGTGTACCAGAAGGTGGTCCTCTTCACGATGCTGTTCGAGGTCGTCGGGCTGGGCTGCGGCTTCGGGCCGCTGAACAACCGGTTCTTCCCGCCACTGGGTTCGATCCTCTACTGGTTGCGGCCCAAGACCATCCGGCTGCCACCGTGGCCGAACCGCATCCCGCTCACCAAGGGCGATTCGCGCACGCCGTTCGACGTGCTGCTCTACGCCGCCCTGCTGGTCGCCCTGGTGATCGCCCTGTTCTCTGATGGCACCGGCCCGATTCCGGAGCTCGGCTCCGAGGTCGGCGTGCTGCCCGTTTGGCAGACGGCGACGATCGTCGGGCTGCTCGCCGTGGCCGGACTGCGCGACAAGGTGATCTTCCTGGCCGCACGTGGCGAGGTGTACGGCGCGCTGGCGGTGTGCTTCCTGTTCAGCGGCGCGGACATCGTCATCGCCGCCAAGCTGGTCTGTCTGGTCATCTGGATGGGTGCGGCGACGTCGAAGCTGAACAAGCACTTCCCCTTCGTCATCTCGACGATGATGAGCAACAACCCGGTGTTCCGGCCGCGCTGGATCAAACGCAAGTTCTTCGAGCACTTCCCCGATGACCTTCGGCCGGGGCGGGCGTCGCGGTGGCTCGCGCACTTCAGCACCGCGATCGAGATGCTGGTCCCGCTGGTGCTGTTCTTCAGCCACGGGGGCTGGGTGACCGCGATCGCCGCGTTCGTGATGATCTGCTTCCATTTCGGCATCCTGTCGGCGATCCCGATGGGGGTGCCGCTGGAGTGGAACGTATTCATGATGTTCAGCGTGCTGGCGCTGTTCGTCGGCAATGCCGGCGTGGGTCTCGGCGATCTGCAGAGCCCCTGGCCGATCGTGCTTTTCGCCGCCGTGGCCGGCACCGTGGTGATCGGAAACCTGTTCCCGCGCAAAGTGTCCTTCCTGCCCGGCATGCGGTATTACGCGGGCAACTGGGACACCTCGCTGTGGTGCGTCAAGCCGTCGGCAGCGGCCAAGATCGAGAACGGCATCGTCGCGATCGCCAGCATGCCCGCCGCGCAGATGGAGAAGTTCTACGGCAGCAAGGAAACCGCGGAGATGTACCAGTACATGGGGTACGCGTTCCGCTCGTTCAACACCCACGGCCGCGCCATGTTCACCCTCGCGCACCACGTGATGGCCGGGCACGACGAAGCCGACTTCGTGCTGACCGACGGGGAGCGGATCTGCAGCACCGCGATCGGATGGAACTTCGGCGACGGGCACATGCACAACGAGCAGTTGATCGCCGCGCTGCAGAAACGGTGCGGGTTCGAGCCGGGCGAGGTGCGGGTGATGTTGCTCGACGCGCAGCCGATTCACCGGCAGCGTCAGCAGTACCGCCTGGTCGACGCCGCCACCGGTGAGTTCGAACGCGGTTACGTGCAGGTCGCCGACATGGTGACGCGGCAACCGTGGGACGACACGGTGCCGGTCACGGTGACGTGGCGCAAGGACAGCGCCGACGCGCCCTGAATCGCTGCGCCTAGCCCATCACGTCGCGGATCGGAACGCTCTCCAGGCCCGTCAACAGCAGTTCGCGCGACGTGTCGAGGTGCTTGCGCCAGTGTGCTTCCGCGCCCGGGGCGTCACCTGCGCGGAGATACTGCATGAGTTTGCGGTAGGACCGCATGAGCTTGTCGTAGTCGGCTTTAGACACCGGACGGCGTTCTTTGAACACGAACGCCGTGTGCCGGACGGTGATCTCGTGGAGCATGCCGGCGACCATTCCCAGCGTCGCGTTGCCGGAAAGCTGCACCACCCGCAGATGGAAGGCCCCTGTGGTCTCGGCCAGGCGACTCGACTGCCAGCCGTCGGAGATGAGTACCTCCAGCATCTGCTCGAGTTCGTCGAATGCCTCGGCGGGACCGGATTCGGCGAGCAGGCGGGCGGCCATCGGCTCGATGCCGGACTTCGCGGTCAGCAGGTCGGCGATCGTGGTACCGGACAGCTCGAGCAACAGCCCTGCGGGTCGCGCCACGATCTCCGGCCCGGGGACCCGCACCCGCGCGCCGGTCCGGGAACCGCGACGCACCTCGACGAGGCGCTCGGACTCCAGCACTCGGACGGCTTCGCGCAGCGTCGGCCGGCTCACGCTGAAATGTGCCATCAACTCGGCCTCGTTGGGCAGGAAGTCGCCGTCTTTGAGCGTGCCGTCGACAACCATGCGGCGCAGCGTTCCGGCCACGAGTTCGGCGGTCTTCGGGGACCGGACCGCCGAACTGGCACTGGCTGCGTCCGGCCCGATCATCGGCGCCAACCGGGTGCTACGCGTCACGACCTCTCCCAACAACTGGTCACCGGCGGACCGGCAAGCTATGCAACTCAGTAAACCATGTGGTCACGCCGATGCCCGGCCCAATGGTTTCCGGCGGGACCGTGAGGCCGCGTGACGCTGTCTGTGCACAAGTGCGGGCGGTGCTCCCGGGTCGCATGGCAGGGTAGCGGCCATGGCTGAGGAGCTCACCGCCGAAGAGGCCGCCGCGCGGCTCAGGACCGCCGACACGCTGGGGATACCGCTCGGGCCGGGCCAGCCCCCGGCGTTTCTGCGCGCCCTGGGCGAACGCGACGACTGGACCGGGCTGCG
>NZ_JBAUJR010000133.1:0-2773 GCF_049683935.1 Mycobacterium sp.
CCGCGACGGTGTCGCCGTGCCTCCGGCGGCCCCGCCCCGGCCTGCCGCGGCCCAGTTGTCCGACCGCGAGCGGGAGGTCGCCGAGCTGTTGCTCAACGGCATGCCCTACCGCGACATCGGGGCGCAGCTGTTCATCTCAGCGAAAACGGTCGAGCATCACGTCGCCCGGATCCGTCGCCGACTCGGCGCGGAATCGCGCTCGGAGATGCTGTCCATGCTGCGGGCGATGCTCTCCACGTCGAGCTGACCGACGCGCACCTCGCCAGACAGTTAGGACAGCCTTCGTAGCGCCGTTTCCGGACGGGATGCAACTATGAGCAGGCACCCAGCTAAAGTTACCCGCGGGTAACATTGCCAAAGTTACCCGCGGGTAACATCGTCACCGGAGGATGCGCGTGGAAACGCAGATGTTGATCAGGATCATCGTCGGGGCGTTGATGATCGTCGTCGTCGGTGCTTTGGCCGCAAAGCGCGTGGTGTGGCTGACCAAGCTGATCCGCTCGGGCCAGCCGATGAGCGCGTCCAACAATCGCAAGGACGACCTCAGGAAGCGCATCACCACGCAGTTCGAGGAAGTGTTCGGCCAGACCCGGCTACTGCGCTGGAACACGGCTGGCATCGCGCACTTCTTCACCATGTGGGGCTTCTTCGTCCTCGCCACCGTCTACCTCGAGGCCTTCGGCCAACTCGTCGACCACGACTTCCACATCCCGTTCGTCGGCCGGTGGGACGTACTCGGCTTCCTGCAGGACTTCTTCGCTCTCGCGGTGCTGCTGGGCATCATCACGTTCTCGATCATCCGCATCGTCCGCGAACCGAAGAAGCACGGCCGCGACTCCCGCTTCTACGGGTCCCACACCGGCGGCGCCTGGCTGATCCTGTTCATGATCTTCAACGTCGTCTGGACCTACGCACTGGTGCGCGGCGCCGCGGTCAACACCGGCGCGCTGCCCTACGGCGACGGCGCGTTCTTCTCGCAACTGATGGGCGCGATCCTGAGTCCGCTCGGTGAACCGGCCAACGAGTGGATCGAGACTTTGGCCCTGCTCGGGCACATCGCGATCATGCTGGTGTTCCTGCTGATCGTGCTGCACTCCAAGCACCTGCACATCGGCTTGGCCCCGATCAACGTCACGTTCAAGCGGCTGCCCGACGGCCTGGGCCCGCTGCTGCCCGTCGAGTCCAAGGGCGAGATCGTGGACTTCGAGGATCCCGCCGAGGATGCGGTGCTGGGTCGCGGAAAGATCGAGGACTTCACCTGGAAGGGCTTCCTCGACATGACCACCTGCACCGAGTGCGGGCGTTGTCAGTCGCAGTGCCCGGCGTGGAACACCGGCAAGCCGCTGTCCCCGAAGCTCGTGATCATGAACCTGCGCGACCACATGTTCGCGAAGGCGCCGTACTTCCTGGACGGCAAGGAGAGCCCGCTCGAGAACACCCCGGAGGGCGGCCTCGGCGAGAAGGTGCGCGGCGAGGACCACGACGAGCACCACCACGTGCCGGAGTCGGGCTTCGAGCGCATCCCCGCCGATTCGCCCCTGCAGGCGACCCGCCCGCTGGTCGGCACCCTCGAGGAGGGTGGCGTCATCGATCCGGACGTGCTGTGGTCGTGCACCACCTGTGGCGCCTGCGTCGAGCAGTGCCCGGTGGACATCGAGCACATCGACCACATCGTCGACATGCGCCGCTACCAGGTGATGATGGAGTCGGAGTTCCCGGGCGAACTGGGTGTGCTGTTCAAGAACCTCGAGGCCAAGGGCAATCCGTGGGGACAGAACTCCAAGGACCGCACCAACTGGATCGACGAGGTCGACTTCGATGTGCCGGTCTTCGGCAAGGACGTCGAATCGTTCGACGGCTACGAGTACCTGTTCTGGGTCGGGTGCGCCGGTGCGTACGAGGACCGGGCGAAGAAGACCACCAAGGCGGTCGCCGAACTGCTGGCCGCCGCCGGGGTCAAGTACCTGGTGCTGGGCGAGGGTGAGACCTGCAACGGCGACTCGGCCCGCCGCTCGGGCAACGAGTTCCTGTTCCAGCAGCTAGCCGCCCAGAACGTGGAAACGCTCAACGGCCTGTTCGAGGGCGTCGAGCGGGTGGACCGCAAGGTCGTCGTCACCTGCCCGCACTGCTTCAACACCCTCGGCCGGGAGTACCCGCAGCTCGGCGGCACCTACACGGTGCTGCATCACACGCAGCTGCTGAACCGGTTGCTACGCGACAAGAAGCTCATTCCGGTCAAACCGTCCGACGGCGGTATGGATATCACCTATCACGACCCGTGTTATCTCGGCCGGCACAACAAGGAGTACTCGGCTCCGCGCGAGCTGATCGGCGCGTCGGGCGCGAAGCTGACCGAGATGCCCCGCCACGCCGAGCGCGGCCTGTGCTGCGGCGCGGGCGGCGCCCGGATGTGGATGGAAGAGCACATCGGCAAGCGCGTCAACGTCGAACGCTCAGAGGAAGCGGTGGACACCGGGGCGTCGGCGATCGCGACCGGCTGCCCGTTCTGCCGCGTGATGATGACCGACGGTGTCGACGACGTCGCAGCGAACCGGGACGTGGAGAAGCCCGAGGTGCTCGATGTGGCCCAGCTGCTGCTGGGTTCGTTGGACAAGGGCAACTTCGCATTGCCCGAAAAGGGCACGGCCGCAAAGGAAGCCGAGGAGCGCGCGGCACGCGTCGCGGCCGAGGCGCCGGCGAAGGCCCCCGCCGCGACAGTAGCTGCCGAGGAGGAAGAGGCCGCGCCCGCGGAAGTGAAGGCCAGCACCGCCAC
>NZ_JBAUJR010000134.1:0-4279 GCF_049683935.1 Mycobacterium sp.
GGCGGGAACCGCCAGCGTCCACCACGCGCCGGCGAGGACGTTGCCGCGGGCCTCACTGAGCAGCGTGCCCAGACTGGCCCGGTCCGGCGAAAGCCCGACGCCGAGGAACGACAGCGTCGATTCGTGCCAGACGGCGTGCGGCAGCAGCATCACCATCGCGACCAGTGCCTGCCCGGCGACCGCGGGCACCAGGTGTCTGCGCGCGACGAACCACCGCGACGCACCGGCCAACTGCGACGTCTGCACCCAGCCCGCACCGGCCACCGCAAGCAGTTCGGCACGCACCACCCGGGCCACCGCCGGCCAGTGCGTCAGCGCGATCGAGGCGATGATCGCCAATGGCGCGCCCCGCCACATGGCGGCGATGACGATTCCGACCACCAGGTGCGGCAGCGCGTTGAAGCCGTCGACCAACCGCATCACCACCGCGTCGACCCAGCCGCCGACCAGCGCTGCCGCCACCCCGATCACCATGCCCAGGACCGTCGCGGCGACCGCGCAGATCGCGGCGATCAGCAGCGACATCCGCAATCCCTCGGCGGTGCGCGCCAGCAGGTCATAACCCGAATGGTCGGTACCCGCGAGATGTTCGCGGCTGGGCGGCTGCAATGCCGCGGCGAAGTCGGCAACCTGTTCGCCTGCCAGCAGCGGGATCCCGACAGCCGCCACCACGATCACACCGAGCACGGCCAGCGGCCATTCGCGCGTCACGCCGTCATCCTCACCCGCGGATCGATCGCGACCGCGGCGGCGTCGGACAACGCAGAACCCGCCAGCACCGCCGCCGCCGAACCGACGGTCAGCGCGGCCAGCAATGGAAAGTCCAGGGCAGCAGCGGATTCCACGAGTACGGCAGCCATCCCGGGCCAGCCGAAGACGGTCTCGACGATCGCGGCTCCGGCGATCAGCTCGGGCAGCCGGGTACCGAGTAGCGCGAGGGTGGGCAACACCGACACCGGTGCGATGTGGCCACGCAGCAACGCCCACCCGTGCACGCCGCGGGCCCGCGCCCCCCGCACCGCATCGGAGTCACAACTCGCCGCGACCGCGGTCCTGGTGGTCAACAGCAGCCACGGCACCATTGACACGGTGAGCGCGATCCACGGCAGGATCGCGTACCGCAGCACCCCTTCCACCGAGTACTGGGCGCCGGGCGCCGCGGCGCCGGACGCCGGGAGCCACCGCAGGCTGACGGCAACGACCATCACCAGCGCAAGCGACACCACAAAAGGCGGCACCGCGGCGAACGTCACCGAGAAGCCGGTGCACAGCCGGTCGATCAGCCCGCCGCGACGCATGCCCGCCACACAGCCGAGCAGGATCGCCACCGTCGCCGCGGTCAGCAGCGCCGCACCCGAGAGCACCAGCGTGAACGGCATCCGCTCGGCCAACACGGTGGTGACCGGCTGCGACTGGGTCGACGAGAAGCCCAGGTCCCCCGAGGCCAGGCCCTGCACCCAGTGCCACCAGGCCTGCCACCAGGGCAGGTCGGTGTCGTAGGCGGCGCGCATGGCCTCGCGCTGTGAGGGCGTCGCCCGCTGGTAGTTGGCGCCGAGGTAGGCGGCCAGCGGGTCGAACGGCGACAGCGACGCCACGGCGAACATCGCCGCCGAAATCGCGGCGATCAGCGGGACGGCGATCGCCGACCGGATGACCAGCAGTCGACCCGTGGGTGTCAGCGTGTCCACGCCGCGACATTCCACCATGGTCCCCACGACACACCGTGCGAGTGCGGTTCCATGATCGGTGCCGACTGCTGCCAGCCGAGGTCGCGGTAGCCGTATGTGTGGTCGAGGAACGCCAGGAACACGTGCGACGGTGCCGCCGCGTAGCTGGCCTGGATCTGACGGTAGAGCTCATCTTTGGCCGGCCCCGGCGCCGACTGGGCGGCCCGTTCGAGCAACTCGTCGAGACCGGGCGCGGTGAAGTTGCCGGGGTTGGAGTAGGGCGACGAATCGGGCACCCGGGTGTGCAGCGTGTCGTAGACCTGCGAGTCGATGCTGTAGGGCGTGGAACCGCCACCGAGCACCACCGCGGACTCCCCGAAGCTGGTGTCGATCTCGTCCCAACTCGTGCCGCGCGGTCGGACATCGATGCCCAGCGGCTTCATCGCCGCCGCGTACGCCACCGCGAGGTCACGCCGCAACGTGTCCTGGGCGTTGTAGAGAAGCTCGAATGACGCTCGGGCGCCTGCTTTTTCACGGAGTCCGTCGGGACCCGTCCGCCAGCCGGCCTCATCGAGGAGCGTCGCCGCCCGGTCGATGTCGAACGGGTACTCCGCGTCCGGGTTGTAGGCCGTGCCGTACACCGCGGCCACCGGGGTGCTCGCGGCCCGGCCGTAGCCGACCAGCACGTCGCGCACCATCGCCTCGCGGTCGACGCCCAGGTTCATCGCGAGCCGGGCGCGGACATCGGCGGTGAACGGGTTGCCCGCGGGAAGTGAGATGCCGCGCCAGTCGGCCGATTCGGCGGACACCGTGCTGATGTCGCCGCCGCCGATCGAGTCGATCAACCGAGGGGGCAGGGTGGTGCCGTCGGCGGCACCGGAGACCATGCTCTGCGCACGCGCGTTGTCGTCGGGCGTGTAGGTGTAGACGATGCGCTCGACCTGGGCCGGTTCGCCCCAGTAGTCGGCGCGGGCCACCAGCACCGCCTGGTCGGGGCGCAGGCTCTCCAGCCGGTAGGGGCCCGTGCCGACGGGTTCGGTGTTGACGGCCCAATCCGCGGCGGGAGCGGGCTCGACCTTCTCCGACGGAAGGATGCCGAGCAGCAGATAGGGGCGCGGGTCAGCGGCGGTGTTCATCTCGACGGTGACGGCGTCGGGGCCGTCGGCGGTGATGGTCACGATCGGGGCCACCGACGTCGAGATCTCCGACGCCACCGCGGGATCGCGCACCGCGGTGTAGGTCGCGACGACGTCGGCGGAATCGAGCGTGCTGCCGTCGGAGAACATCACTGCGCTGCGCAGCGGCACCCGCCACCGGTTCGGGCCTGCCGGCTGCGGCTCGTCCTGTGCCAGCGCCGGAACCAGATCGGGTACCGCGGTGTCGTCGGACGCGCTGGGCCGGTAGAGGCCGTCGTAGAGCGGAGACACCCCGGATTCCGAATAGCCGTTGACCGGGTTGTAGCCCCCGAGTTCGTAACCCTCGGCGAGCACGATCTGCGCGGTGTCCTGATCCTCCGAGGGGGCGGCGCAGCCCGCCAGCACCGTGGCGGTCACTGCGACGACAAAACAGCGCGCAGCACACAGCGGGAGGCCGCCGAAAGGATTCATGTGTCTATCTGAACATATGAACGGCAGGAGCGGCGATCCGACCCCGTGCCGGCGATCGGACTACCGGGTGATCCACCCGAACACGTAGCCGCCGTAGAGGACCGCCGCAGCGGCGGTGGACGCGAGCGGCGACGACATCAGCGCGATGGCCACCGCCGAGGACACCGGTTTGCCCTGGATCATGGCGGTGAGCAGGCTTCCGACGATGCAAGCCACGACGTAGACCAGCACGACGAACACTGGCATGGTCTTGTCCGGGGAGTGGAACCACCAGTAGTACAGGCCGAGGCCGGCAGCCGCCGCGACGAGCCAAACACCTGCGACGACGAACACGAACGTCCACCGGCTGAGGTACTGGGCGACGCCGGGAACGGCGATGGGCTGGGCCGGGTGCGGAGCGATCTCCACGGGTTCGGCCGGTGCCGGCTCGTCCATGAGCCCCTGCGCGGTGAAGGATCCGGTGAACTCGGGCAGGAACGGCTCGGTGTGCTCCCCCGGGAGTGCGTCCCGGCCGGTGTCAGGCACCGGATGCCACCTGGACTGCGGCGAGAGCGCCGAACCAGCCGGGCCCGATGGCCAGGACCATCGCACCCACCGCGGTGACCCAGCGTCGGCCCGACATCAGGATCGTCAGCATGCCGATCACGCTGGGAACCCCGACAACAAGTGCGATCACGACGTCCGGCCGGACGGTCGCGGTGACCTCGATGGCGGCGGCGAGCACGGCCATCATGCCGAGAGCGACACCGACGATCATCACTCCGGCCAACACCGATGCACGCGGCAGCGGAATCACGTTTGTGACGATAACGCCGCGCGGCCCGAAAACCCGGGCGGCGCGCCCTAGCCCGATCGCGGAATAGCATTCCTGGTCGTGCCAGAGGCCAATTCCGCAGCCAGGAACGCTATTCCGCGGGTCTACTTCAGCGGGATCGCGCAGGCGTCGACACCCTCGGCCACGATGTGGGTGCCCGCCGAGGGGGGCCGCACGCCGCGTTCGTAGTC
>NZ_JBAUJR010000135.1:0-1871 GCF_049683935.1 Mycobacterium sp.
CGCTCGACGTCGTCGACCAGACGCGGAAGCTCCGCGGGATCCAGCGAGCCGTCGCCGTCGAGAACCGCGACGATCGGCGTCGTCGCCGCGACCACTCCGGCGTGCACCGCAGCACCGTAACCGGGCCTGCTTTCGGCGACCACCTGGGCGCCGTGCCGACGCGCCACGTCCGCCGTGTCGTCGGTGCTGTTGTTGTCCACCACGAGAGCTCTATACCCAGTCGGCAGGGCCGCCAGCACTCCGGGCAAAGACGCAGCCTCGTCTAGACACGGCAGCACCACCGTGACAGGACAGTCGGGCATATCCGCATACGCTAGGCGAAATGCCCAGGTCGCGCGAGTTGCAAGGCTGACAAATCGGTGACGTCGGCGCTGGTAGTGGCCGTGTGGGGCTAGCCTCGGTGTGGTGACCCGAGTCCTGATTGCCGACGACGACGATGTCGTCCGCGATGTCGTGCGCCGATACCTCGAGCGTGACGGACTCGACGTGTCGATCGCACACGACGGCAACGAAGCCCTGCGGCTGCTCGGTTCTCAGCGCATCGACGTCGCGGTTCTGGACGTGATGATGCCCGGGCCGGACGGGTTGTCGTTGTGCCGCAGCCTGCGTCGGGGAGGTGACTACACCGTGCCGGTGATCCTGCTGACCGCGCTCGGCGAGGAAGAGGACCGCATCGCCGGACTCGAGGCGGGCGCCGACGACTACCTGACCAAACCGTTCAGCCCACGCGAGCTCGCGCTGCGGGTCCGCTCGGTGTTGCGGCGCTCCCCCACACCCGGCGGCGTGCTCCCCATCGACGTCAACTCCGGCGAGCTCACGGTCTCGACCGCGTCGCGCACCGTCACGGTCGCCGGCAGGCCGGTCAACCTCACCAACCGCGAGTTCGACCTGCTGCTGTTCTTCCTCACCCACACCGACACCGTCTTCACCAGGGAAGACCTGCTCAGACAGGTATGGCGCTGGGACTTCGGGGACCTGTCGACAGTGACCGTGCACGTCAAGCGGTTGCGCTCCAAGCTCGGCGAGCGACATCGGGTGCAGACCGTCTGGGGCCGCGGCTACATGTGGACCTCCGACCACGCGGCGGTAGGGAGGTCGGATGCCCACGGCTGATCTCTGGGAGATCGTCGGATGGGCGTTGGCCTGCTCGGTACCCGTGGTCCTGATCGGTGCCGCGATCATCCGGCTGGCGCGGTCCTGGTCGCTGGCCGTCAGCATGGTGACGCTGGTGCTGATCCCGGTGCTCGCAACCTTCACCGGGGTGTTGGGCGCCAGCGGGTTCATGGTCACCGAAACCTTCGAACAGACCGCCGTCGTGCTCGTCATCGTCTCGATCGTGACGATCCCGGCCGCCGTGATGCTGGGCCGCTACCAGGCCCGGCGCACCGTCTGGGAAGCCGAGATCCGCGACTCCGAACGCGCCGCCGAACAGTCGCGGCGCCGGCTGGTGGCGTTCGTCAGCCACGATCTGCGCACCCCGCTCGCGGGCATCCGTGCCGTCTCCGAGGCGATCGCCGACGGCGTGGTCCCCGACGACGAGGTGAAGGTGCATGCCAAGCACATCGAGCACGAGTCGGTCCGACTGTCCGAGATGGTCGACGATCTGTTCGAGATGTCGAAGATCAATGCCGGTGCGCTGACCCCGTCGTTCGAGAAGGTCGCGCTCGACGAGGTGGTCGACGACGTGCTCGCCGCGCACTGGATCGCCGCCGAGCGCGCCGGGGTGAAGCTGCGGGCCGACCTGCCCGAGCAGCCGGTGCGCGTGGTCTGCAGTGACCGCGCGTTGGTCCGGGTGTTGTCGAACCTGGTGGCCAACGCGATTGCGCACACCCCCGAGGGCGGCAGCGTCGAGCTGGCGCTGGGCTCAGACG
>NZ_JBAUJR010000136.1:0-2623 GCF_049683935.1 Mycobacterium sp.
CCCTCGCCGTGCAGTTTCGGGTCCAGGGCGGCGTCGAGTGATTCCTGGTCGGCGATGACATGGATGGTCACGCTGCTGGCGCGACCGTCGTCGACCTTGCCTGCGCATGTCGGGTCGTCGCAGCGGCACGCCAGGTGTGTGGCGTGGGCGGCGATCGCGCCGACGGCATCCGAGCGGCGTTGGCCCAGGGTGCGGGGATCGTCGTCGCACACCGACGCGATCATGTCGGTGATGCGTTGGTCGAGGAGCACCGCGTCGGTGGCCGACAGGCGCCCGTGGACGCTGGCAGTGCCGGTGGTGTCGTCGCGGTCCCCGATGGTGAAGGAGCGCGCCCGCGCCGAGTTGCGCAACCGTCGCACCGCGTCGGGGTCGTGGCGGTCGACCCAGAAATCGATGGCCTGCTCGAGTTTGTGCTGCGAGAGCGCGCCCCAATGCGCGGCGTGCTCGGCGATCTCGCTGTCGATGTGGGCCAGCGCGACCGCGTCGCGGACCAGCGCGGTGCGGAACACGATCGTCGAGATCATCGCGCCGCTGAGGTGGCCTGCCAGGAATCGTGCCCCCACTTTCGGGAGCCGATCGCGCAGAGCGACGGCCAACCCGATCTGCCCCAGTGCGCGACCGTGGCTGATCGTCAACGCACACGACAAGCCCGCCGCGGCGGCATCGACCTCATCAACGGACCAGCGTGCACGGCGCCCCCCGATCACAGCGCGGCGCTGCACCTCGGCAATCATCGCCAGCTTGCGCGCCTCGGCCACCGCCGCCGCCGCCGACCACCCGACCACCGCCTCCACGAGCGCGGCGTTGCTCATCGCCGACAGAGCGGCGGGCCCCGGAAGCGATTCATCGAACATGTGTTCGATTCTAGCCGGCTCCACCGACATGCCGTGGCATCACCTTCGCGGAAGCAGCGCCACCAGTTGATCCGCGGTTGCCGCCCACCCGAGGTCGTGATCCTCGAACCCCTCGGGCGGCAGCAGCGAGTGTTCGATGGACATCAGCGTCTGGTCGACGCCGAACGGTTCGAACGCGACGTTGACGACGCTGGTGACCGTCGGATCAGCCCAGCCTGAATGACTCCACGTGAAGCGCAACAGGTTTGGCCGGTCGATGTCGAGGAACTGGCCGGTGATCAGCACCGAGGATCCCGAGTCGTCGACATCGAAGCTGACCCGCCCCCCGACCTTCGGTTCGATGATGATCGCCACACACCGGGACGGGCGTGGGCACATCCAGTCCATGAGCGCTTCCGGATCCAACCACTCGTCGAACACCACATCCGGACGGGCGGGCATGACGCGTTGGACCCGGACGACCGGTCCGTCGGTCATCGGCCGCGTCCCTTCTTGCGCAACCTCTCCGACAGCGCGTCGGCGCGGGTGGACCAGAAGTCGGCTTGCGCGTCGATCCACTGGCGCGCGGACGACAGCCCGTCCGGTTGCACAGAGAGCCAGTGCTCGCGGCCGCGCACCTCACGCCGCACCAAGCCTGCCGACTCCAGAACGCCGACATGACGAGAGACACCCGCAAAGGTCATCGGCAGCGGCGCCGCCAGATCGGTGATGCGCGCGTCGCCCTGCCGCAGTGTCTCCAGCAGCCAGCGGCGCGTCGGATCGGCGAGCGCCGCGTACGCACGGTCCAGGGTCGGATCTTCAACCATTCTGTTGACTATAGCGGCGTGAGCATGTTCTGCTGATACTTATATTCAACAGAACTGTTTAACGTTTACGAAGGAGGTTCCGTGCAGACACCCGAGATCGTCTCCGAGCCGGAATGGCAGGCGGCCCTTGCCGACATGCTCGTCAAAGAGAAGGAGTTGACGCGTGCCCGCGACGCGATGGCCGCGATACGCCGGAGAATGCCATGGACACCGGTCGACAAGGACTATCGGTTCGAAGGCCCCGATGGTCCCGCGAGCCTGACCGACCTGTTCGGCGGTCGTCGTCAGCTGATCGTGTACCGCGCGTTCATGGATCCGGACGTGGACGACTGGCCCGAGCACGGCTGTGTGGGCTGTTCGCTGATGGCCGACCACATCGGCAACCTCGCCCACCTGAACGCTCGCGACACCACACTCGTATACGCCTCCCGCGGATCGCAGTCCGATATCGCGCGGATCAAGGCGCGGATGGGTTGGAACCACCTTTGGTACACCATGATTCCCGACAAGCAAGGCGCATTCGACGTCGACTTCGGCGTCGACAAGTGGCACGGGACCAACGCCTTCATCCGGTGGCCGGGCGAAGACGGCGACCGAATTTTCCGCACCTACTTCATCGACAACCGCGGCGACGAGGTGTTCGTCAACACCTGGAACTTCCTCGATATGACCGCGCTGGGCCGTCAGGAAACGTGGGAGGACTCGCCAGAAGGCTATCCACAGACGGCCCCGTACCAATGGTGGTCCTGGCACGACGGGTACCGCCGGACCGAGGAAGGTGGTCACTGTGTCGGCACGTGACGCTCGCGCGGTCGCCGACGTGTACCGCGACACCACGGCGCGCGTCGCCGCTCTACTGGCGGGTGCCGACGCCGCGGTGTGGGCCTGCCCGGTCGTAGCGTGCCCGGGTTGGTCGGTCCGCGACGTCGTGGCCCACATGACGGCCGTCGCACAGGATTGGGC
>NZ_JBAUJR010000137.1:0-3200 GCF_049683935.1 Mycobacterium sp.
GTCACCGGCTGAGTGCGGGCCACCGGCGGAGCCCGCCACCAGCGTGGCCTGTCTGCAGATGCAGGGTGGTGACGGGGTCTCGCGCTGCTACCCGAGTGACGCCTCGGGGACCGCGCAGGTTTTCCTCGACCCCTACGTCGCCGGTGCCACTTATGTGGCGACGGGCAGAGGCTGCGGCGCCTGGATCGGACAGCCTCCGGCGCCGGATTGCCAACCGATGGGGCCCGTTTCCGCGACGTTATGACCGGCGCAGAATGGCTCTCAACTGGTAGAAGGCGAGCAGGCCCGCGCGGCCTGCGACGTCGGCATAACGATTGACCACCTCGTCGACGAACGTCGCCGCCAGATCGGTTCCCAGCCGGGACGTCCAATCGCCGAAGCCTACGGCGCACCATTGCGCGAAGGCGTCGCGCGAGCCGAAATCCCACGACTGGTCGACCACTGCGCTCTCGAGAACGTCCAGCCCCTCAGCGTTCGTGATGGCGGCGAACGACTCCGGCAGCGGATGAACGAAGGGCGCGACGAAGCCGGCGAACCCTTCGGCCCACCGGGCATCCTGGGACACGTCCATCGCGACGTCCTCGACGCTGGGACGCGAGCCGCCGCAGACGAACGTCACCAGAGCCCGGCCGCCGGGGCGCAACGCCGAGGCGATGCACCGATAGGCCCGGTGCTGATCGCGGACCCAGTGCAGCGCATTGAACGACGTCACGACGTCGAACTCGGCGTCGTAGGTCAGCGTGGTCACCTCGCCGAGCTGGAACGTGGCCGACGTCGCACGGCGTTGGGCGGCCTCGATCATCCGCGGGCTCGGGTCGATGCCCACGATCATGCCGCGGGGGAGTCGGTCGGCGATCTGCGCGGTGACATATCCGTCGCCGCAGCCGATGTCGAGGACGCGCTCGCCGCCGTCGAGCGTGAGCAGTGACAGCGATTCGGCAGCCATCATCCGCTGCAGTTCGCTCACCACGCCGTACTGAGCGCCATCCCAATCCGCCACACGATCATCTTCACCCGGACGCGGTGAAACCGGAAGGTGCGCGGGGCGCCGCTGATCAACCCGCGCGGTACTCCACGACCGCATCACGGCTCAGCAGGTCTTCGCCCGTGATGACCACCAACTCGGTCGCAGACAGCCGGTAGGTGGTGTTGTCGTTGCGTGCCTCAAAGCCTGTCGGTATCACGCGTACATCGTCCAATTGCAGAGATGCGCCGTCGTCCAGTCGCATTCCCGAGTACTCGTAGGCTCCGTCGGCCCCGCGGCAGACCACCATCGCCGACCGTTCCGTGCGGGCGATCGCGACGGCCTCCTGCAGTTCGTCGCAGCGCGCGCTGGTGTCGACGAAGCCGCGATCGTCGATGGCGAGCACGGCGGGCTCAGGTTCCGGTTGCGGCTGCGGCTGCGGCTGCGGCGCGACCGTGGTGGTGGGCAACACCGGTGCGGCCACCCACGGAGACGCGGTATTCGGTTGAGCAGGAATGGATTGCATCTGCGCAGGCTCCCCAGCGGGGGAGTGCAGCATGATGTACACGACGGCAAGCGTTGCGATCGACGCCACCACGATGGAGATCGCTGACGCCTTCGAGCTGAGCAGGCCGTGAGAGGGAGCGTCGGGAGTGGGAGCGGGCTCGGTCGCTGTGGGCATGCCTGCGCTCCCTTGTTGCGTTGCCGAAAGAGTTCTCTGTCGAACAGCAAACCACCTCAGCCTCGAGCGCTGCGCCATCTCGGTCGGCGTTTCGCCCACCGAGATGGCGGACACAGTGTCAGGGGAGGACCGAGATCTCCTCACCCAGTCGGTACCCGGCCGTCAGCGGCAAGGTATCGCCGCTCCAGAATGAGCCTGGATCAAACCAATTGGAGTGTTTCTCGGTCTCGAGCAGTCCCATCTCCTCGTAGGTGATGGCGACCGTCTCGGCGCAGTAGGCGGTTTGTAACCCGGCGCTGAACTTCTCCGCCTTCCGCTGTTCCACGGACTGGCGAACCTTTCTGTGCAGGAACGGGATTCCGCGGGTGAAGTCGGCGGTGTTGGGAAGCCGGCCACGCATCCAGCGGCCGGTCAGTCGCGCCGTCGTCGGGAACGGCGTGCCGTCCATCCGGGCGATGACCCGCAGCATCCGGTCTTCCTGCTCACGGCTGGCATAGGGGGTGAGCTGACGCAGCCAGCAACGCTGATCGTAGGTCTCGGTCCAGCGCTCCACGGCTTGACGCAGATCGTTGAGCTGCACCCCACGATGATTGGTCCCCGTCCACATGTCGACCAGTTTGTCGCCGAGTTCGGCATGCCAGATCAGCGGCGGCAGGTCGTCGATCGCGACGGTCATCCCGACGTGGTTGACGGGGCTGTTCGTCATCGATTGGATGGCCCGATCCGGCCCGGAGTGCCCGCGGAACAACCAGATGTCGCCGGTGCGAGTCTCGTCGAGCGCGCGCTGCAGCGACACCGTGCTTGGTTTCACGCCCAGAGTTTAGGCAGACTCGACGCATGCGTGGAATCTGGAAGTGGGTCGGGCTGGCCAGTGTCGCCGGCGTCGTCGCAGGCGGGGTGCTGGTCGCACGCGATCAGCGGCGTCGCAATGCCTACACTCCGGACGACATCCGCGCCCGGCTGCATCAGCGGCTCGCCGAAGCAGAAGCCAGGGCCGACTAGGCCGATTGACTAACTCGCCTTGTCAGTCGCTGGCGGGCGGCGGTTCGGGTTGGTAGGGGTGGTACCACTTCCATTGGGCGCGTTCGCCGGTGGGTCCGGGGTAGGGAGCTACTGCGGGTGGTGGTGTGGTGGGTGGTCGGGCCAGGGATCGGTTGGTCAGTGGTTGGCCGGTGTGGTCGGTGACGACCAGCCGATCGGCGGGTCCGGTGATGGCGATCAGGCCGCGGTGGTGGGCGCGGTGATGGTACGGGCAGACCAGGGCCAGGTTGCACAGCTCGGTGGGGCCGCCGTCTTCCCAGTGCTGCAGGTGGTGGGCGTGTAGTCCGCGGGTGGCGCCGCAGCCGGGGACCACACAGCAGCGGTCGCGGTGTTCCAGGGCGCGGCGCAGCCGGCGGTTCACCGTTCGGGTGGCCCGTCCGGCACCGATGACCTGGCCGTGGCGTTGGAACCACACTTCGCAGGTCGCATCACAGAGCAGGACTCGGCGGTCCTCCTCAGACAGCAGCGGCCCCAGGTGCAGGGCGGCGACGTGGGAAGCGGCGTCGACGTGGA
>NZ_JBAUJR010000138.1:0-3134 GCF_049683935.1 Mycobacterium sp.
TCAGCCGACGATTCGCTTCGGCCCCCGAGAGGCGCCAGCGGACGGTCAGGACGTCTTTCCAGGACTTGGCACCCAGCTGCTGTGGAGTGGTCTCGGTCTGCAGCCGGGCCAACAACCGCTGCCTCACCGCCGGGAGCTGGCACCCCAACGTTTCGAGCTCATCGAGGGGTCCGATCAGCTCAGCGCGGGTCAGCAGGTCGAGGTCGCAGGCGGCGACCGCGTCGAAGGCGGCCCGCAACGCGGTCACCGCCTCCTGCAACCCCGCCGTACCCGACATATTTCGAACATACATTCGACCACCGACAACGGGATGCGCTGCATATGGCGGCGTCGCTACCTGATCGTGGCCGAATCTTTATCGGGGATGCGGCGTCGAGCCGTCACGATGGAGCGATGCGCCGATCGCTGATATTGCTGTGCGCGGCGACGATCTGTGCGGTCATGGGAATCCTGGCCGGGCCGCAGTCCCTGGCGCAGTCGGCGCCGTGGTTCGCCCGCTCAGTCGGAGGCGCCACCCAGGTTCTAGCGGTCACCGGCACAGGTGGGTCCGACGCCAAGCTCGATGTCTGGGAGCGGACCGCCGCGGGCTGGCAGCCGGTGACCGGCGGCATCGGGGTTCCGGCGAAGATCGGCTCAAAAGGCATGTCGCCCGATCACTTCGACGGATCATTGATGACGCCGAAGGGCATCTACACGCTGGATTTCGCGTTCGGCACCGAACCCAACCCCGGCGGCGGCCTGCAGTACGTCCAGGTCGGACCCGACCACTGGTGGGACGGCGACATGGAAAGCCCGACCTACAACACCATGCAGGTGTGCAAGAAAGACGCGTGCCCGTTCAACACCTCGCTGAGCGCGGGCACCGAGAACCTGCAGATCCCGCAGTACGCCCACGCAGTCGTGATGGGCGTCAACAAGGAACGGGTTCCCGGAAAGGGTGGAGCGTTCTTCGTGCACAGCACCGACGGCGGGGCCACCGCCGGGTGCGTGGCGATCGACGATGCCACGCTGGTGACGATCATGCGCTGGCTGCGGCCGGGCGCGATGATCGCGATCACCGAGTAGCGGTCACGATGCTCCGCCCGATGTGAGTCAGAGATTCAGTGCCCGGCCGGCTTTGACCTTGAAGTTCAACGCCTCCAGCGACATCGAGGCGTCGTAGGTGCGGTCGTAGCCGGTCTCGCAGATCTTCCAGCCGTCCTCGGTTCGGCGGTACCTGTCGTGGTAGAAGCCGGCGCCGATCAGCATGAAGTTGAAGTCGGGCGCGATCACCCGGTCCTGCAGGTACCAGGTGGCTTTGGCCTCGTCGCCGTCGACGGTGATCTCGGGGTGGTTGACCCGATGTTCGGTCAGAATCTCGGGCCCCAGCGAGTTGCGCATGAAGCCGACGAGCTCGTCGCGGCTGGTGAAGTGGTGCTCCTCGCCGATCGACTCGCCATACCGGCCGATCACATCGTCGGTGAGAGTCTCGGCAAACTCGTCCCAGTGTTTGGTGTCGAGAGCGCGGAGATACCGGTACTTGACCTGCTTGATGTCGTCGATGTCACCCATTGCGACATTGCAGCACACCCCCAGCAATCACGGATAGGCCGAGTGTCTGACTGGCCGGAATCGGTGCGGCCGCTATCGTGGCCTGGGTCATGACCGATCCCCTGGGGTTGTCCATCGGGACGACCAACCTTGTCGCAGCGAGTGTCGGGCAGCAGCCGGTGATTCGCCGTTCGGTGCTGACCGTTTTCGGCCACGCCGCCCCCGAGGTCGGCACGCCTCCGGCACACCGCGGCGACGGGGTGGTGCTGTCCGGTTTCGTGGACCGGATCGGTGATTCGGTGCCGCTGGTGGCCGCCGACGGTGCCAGCTACCCCGCCGAACAACTGCTGGTCGAAGCGCTCGAATCGATGGCGGGCCTGGCCGCGCCTCAACCGCCTGCGGACGTGGCCATCGCCGTGCCCTCGTACTGGACTCCGGCGATGTCGGGGGCGTTGCACGCCGCGTTGAGAGCCAGCTCGATCCTGGCGCCCGGCGGTATGGTGCCGAGGCTGATACCCGACGCGGTGGCGGCCCTGACGGCCCTGAACGCCAACCCGGGCATCAACAGGCAGGGCGTGGTGGCGCTGCTGGACTTCGGCGGCGGGGGTACCAGCATCACTTTGGCCGACGCGGCGTCGGCGTTCACCGTGATCGACGGCACCGACAGGTTCCCCGATTTCGCCGGGGACCAGATCGATCAGGCATTGCTGAGCCATGTGCTGGACGGGATCGCCGGAGGAGGCGACGTCGATCCCGGCCAGACCGCCGCTGTCGGTTCGCTGGCCTCGTTGCGGGAGCAGTGCCGCTCGGCCAAGGAGCGGCTGTCCCGGGAGACCGTCACCGGGATGACCGTCGAACTCCCCGGTTACCGCGGTGACATCCGCGTGACGCGAGCCGAGTTGGAGGAGTTGATCGCTCGGCCGCTGACCGGTGTCGTCGACGCACTCGATGACATGTTGGGGCGCAACAACATCAGCTGGGACGCTGTCTCCGCGGTCGCGTTGGTCGGCGGCGGGGCGAGCATTCCGCTGATCGTGCAACGTCTTTCGGAGCGTTCGCGCGCCCGGGTGGTGACGACCCCGCAGCCCGCTCTGGACGCCGGGGTCGGTGCGGCACTTTTTGCGGCCTACGGGCGCAGCGCGGACACCGCGACCTGGGTCGCACCGGCGGCCGGAGTGCCCGCTCCGCCGGCAGCGGATCCGGGGTCGTCGACATTTCGGGCCCTGGCGTGGTCGCAGGACGACGACGCCGGCGACGACGTCGTTCCTTACTCCGGGGAAGACCCCTACCTCACGGCCGATGCGTACGAGCCGACCGAGAACTTCGAGCCGGAACCCGTCGCGCAGGACGACGACGTCAAACCCTGGCAGCGTCTGCCGATGGCGGTGTTCGGGATCGCGGCGGCGCTCGCGCTCGTCGCCGTGGGTGGCGTTGCCATCGCGTTGACCAGTGTCGACAGCGACGAACCGACCACCCCGACCCCGGGCAACGTGCCGCTGAGCAGCGAGCTGCCCCCGTCGCAGGACGCCGTCACCATCACCAATGAGCCTGTGCAGCCGCCGCCACCGGCGCCCACGACCGCGGTCGCTCCGCCGCCCGCGGTG